>NZ_JBZFUJ010000001.1:0-327935 GCF_058314475.1 Streptococcus sp. ELY_90 | reverse complement strand
ACTTATCCTAACCTTTGAAAAAATGAGGCGTTTCAGAGGCTTTTTAGTGTACTCTCAAACTCATAATGGGAACAAAATATAAATTCATCTAAAACTATTGACTTTTCTTATAGTTTGTCTTTTTATTAAGATACAAAGGCGTAAGCGACACACAGCAAAATAGGAAAGCTGACGAAGATGCCTAGCATCTAGGAAGTCTTTATCTTTTTGCACAGTGTCGTAGCCGTGTTCAATTAACAAGATACGGCAGAAGATTGTTATCTAAGTGCTATGCACTTGATAACAAACGCCAATCACCATAGTGAATTGGCTGCCTCTCCCGCTAACTTCGATTGGTTAGTAAAATCGACTAACCAATCGAAGTGTCGCAAAGGGCGTTAAGAAATCCGTATAAAAATAGGAAACGGACGCGGTGTCGCTAAGACACAAGGACGTTTATCTTTTTTACTAGGATTTTAGCCCGTGCTTAATTATGTTTATGGCTACTATTATATCACAAAATTGCCGGCTGATAAGCTAAAGTGAGAACATTCACAAAAAATCAGCTTTCCTTTCTCTTTTAAGTGACAGCTGCATTTTGTTGCTTGAAAAATCCGGATCTTTAAACATATTATACTCAAAGAAAAACAGTCAAGACGCAGGCTGTACTTGGTATAGCAAGCTGAGCTTAACAAGGTATTTTGATTGTTACAGAGTATTAAAAAACCAGCTCCAGACTCTAACCAAGCTGAGATCAGAATCTGGAGCGGCTTCTTTAATTTAAAAATTGTTGACAATATACTGATAAGCTGACTGAGCGGCTGTTGCTCCGTCACCAACAGCAGTGGTAATCTGACGCAGATCTTTTTGACGGACATCACCGACCGCAAAGATTCCTGAAGCCTTGGTATTCATGTGCTCATCTGTCGGAATCCAGCCGGCTTCGTCTGTAATAGACAGACCTTTCACCATGCTTGAAACCGGATCAAGCCCGACATAGATAAAGACACCGCCAAATTCATGGTTGGTCACCTGACCGGTTTTGACATTTTCAATATCAACGCTGGTAACCTTGACATCGTTACCTTTGATTTCCTTGACAACTGAATCCCAAATAAAGTCGACCTTGTCATTGGCAAAAGCGCGGTCTTGAAGGACCTTTTGGGCACGCAGTTCATCACGTCGGTGGACAATGGTCACCTTATTGGCAAATCTGGTTAGGAAAAGGGCTTCTTCAACAGCAGAATCACCGCCGCCGACCACCAGCAAGTCCTGACCGCGGAAAAAGGCTCCGTCACAGACCGCACAGTAAGAAACTCCTCGGCTGTTATAAGTTTCTTCCCCTGCTACTTCCAGAGGACGGTGCTTGGCACCTGTAGCCACAATAACTGTTTTCGTTTCATAGCTGGCGTCTTCGGTGAGCACTTTTTTAAATTCGCCGTGGTCTTCGACCGCAGAAACGATGCCGTAAAGATTTTCAACACCAAATTTTTCAAGAGGTTCATGCATCTTCATTGATAATTCCGGTCCCGAAATCATTTCGTAGCCGGGATAATTTTCAATATCAGACGTATTGTTCATTTGGCCGCCCGGTGCTCCCTGCTCCAAGACAGCAACCTTGAGATTGCTTCTGGCAGCATAAAGAGCTGCCGTCATTCCTGCCGGACCCGAACCAATAATAATTGTATCGTACATAGTTTCCCTTCTTTGCTTTTTTGTTCTTATATTCTAAATCAAATTTTCAAAATTTGCCAATGTTATGCTTTGATCATCAAAATAATAGCCATAAAAGCAAAAGATAAGATGGGAATAGTTACTAAGTCCATCAAAAGAGCTTCATAAAGAATCGTCAGGCGTTCTTTGGACGTCTTATCTTTTTTCCTGACCGCACGATAAAGAATCCAGCCGGCACTGACTAAAACAACTGTTAAAGCAGACAAAAGCAGTCCTTGTACATATAAATTAAAAATCTCTGCTAACATATTACCACCCTAAATAAAAATACTCCAAGTAAAGAGTATTCTTATTATATCAAATAAAGGTTTTTTTGTAACTGGCAAAAAACTCTTTTGTTCGTTCTTCTTTTGGATGATTAAAGAGCTGATCCGGCGTTCCTTCTTCCAGAATGTGGCCTTTTTCAAGAAAAAGCACCTTATCTGCCACTTGGCGGACAAAACTCATGTCATGGCTGACCAAAACCATGGTCTGGCCGCTTTTAGCAGCGTCAGCAATAGATTTTTCAACCTCGCCGACAAGCTCGGGATCAAGTGCAGATGTAGGTTCATCAAGGAGCAGCACATCCGGCTTCATTGCAAGAGCCCGGGCCAGCGCCACACGCTGCTTTTGACCGCCCGATAAATGGCGGGGATAGTGATTTTCGCGATCAGAAAGACCAACCTTGCTCAATTCTTCCTTGGCAATCTTAGTCGCTTCTTCGTCTGATAATTTTTTAACAATCTTAAGGCCTTCCTTAACATTGTCAAGAGCTGTCCGGCGTTCAAACAGGTTAAACTGCTGAAAAACCATGGCCAATTTCCGGCGCAGGATCAAAACGTCTTCCTTACTGATAGTCGTGAAATCCACCTTAAAATCATCAATCTCAATAGTCCCGGAATCAGGCTGTTCCAAATAATTCATGCTGCGCAAAAACGTCGACTTGCCTGCACCGGATGCACCGACAAGCGCAACAACTTCTCCTTTTTCGATATCAAGGTTAAGGCCATCCAGCACCTTTTGTCCGGAAAATTCTTTGGTTAAATTGGAAATTCGAATCACTAGCGCACACCTCCTTCCACTGCCTGGTCGTTAACAAGGTTATCAGGGGCGGAAATCTCCATTTTCTTTTCAATCAGACGTCCGGCCTGTTCAATCAAAATGCTGACTCCCCAATAAATAATCGCTACCGAAATAAAACGTTCAAAATAGCGGTAATCGCTGCCGCCCAGAATCTGAGCCTGAGCAAACATTTCGACAATACCGGCATTGAAAGCCAGAGAGGTTCCCTTGGTCAAACCGATTAAGGTGTTAATCAGGGTCGGTGTCGCAACGACTGCAGCATTAGGGATAATGACCCGGCGATAAACCTGAATAGTCGTCATTCCCAAACTCTTGGCAGCCTCAATCTCTCCTGAATTGACCGACTGAATAGCTGCCCGAATGGTTTCGCTGGTATAGGCAGCTTCATTAAAGGCAAAGGCTGTAATGGCAAAAACAGATGCCGGAATAGCATTGATATTAAAATCAGTTCCCAGCTTTTGGTTAAGAGCTTTCAGCAATAGAGGAATCCCATAGTAGGTCAGCATGAGCTGAACCAAGATAGGTGTTCCCCGCAAAAAAGAAACAAAGAATGCCTGAATAGGGTAGAGAATCTTAACCCGATTAATTTTGACAATGGCAAACAAAAGAGCCAAAACCAAACCAAAGACAGAGCCGCCCAGGGTTAAAATCAGCGTTGTTGGCAGCTTTTCTAATATAGCTGGGATAGCATCAAATACAGCCCGCCAGCTAAAGAGTTTGCCGCTGGGCAAGCTGGTGACAAATTTATCATACCAGCTGATTGTTAAAAATGTACTAAACATCGTTTTCCTTTTCTATTATTTCTGAAGTGAAGACACATAATCACCGCCAAAATATTTTCGGCTGAGCTTTTTCAATGTTCCGTCTTTTTGCAGCACTTTGATGCGCTTGTTGACAAATTTTTGCAGTTCTTGACCGGTCTCATCCTTAGCAAAAAGAAGGTATTCCAGACCGTCTTTTTTACCGCCGACTTTTTCTTGGACATTGGCAACCTTCAACTGCATTGCTTGATCCTTGATAAGTGTTCTAAGAGAGATAGCATCGTAAAGCAAAAAATCGATTTTCCCTGCTTCAACATTTTGGAGGCGCTGAGTCAGGGTCACACTGTTTGCGACATAATGAATGTCAATAGCTTTCCCATCTGAATGGCGCTTATTCCAATTTTCAAGGATAGCAGCATAATTAGAACCTGCATATACCTCTACTGATTTGCCGGATAAATCATCTAAAGTCTCATAGCTGCCTTTTTTACTGGCAATGGCGTAGTTAGACTTTGAGACAGGATCTGAAAAGAGGTATTTTTCTGCTCTGTCTTCACTGTAGTTAAAATTATTGGCTGACATCTGATAACGTCCGGCATCAATCCCTGTTAGGATAGACGAAAAAGCCACGGTCTCAAACTGAGCTTTGTATTGTTTGGAGCCCTTAAAAATAGCTTTCACTAAAGCAATGTCATAGCCGTCAAAGCGCTTATCCTTTTTGTAGGTGAAAGGTGCCGTATCTGAATCTGTCGCTACAGTTACTGTCTCTTTTGCAGCTGCCTTAGCCGGCAGAGCCAAAGTCAAAACTGCTGCAAGCAAAATAAAGGAAGCCAGTAATTTTTTCATTTTCATATCGTTATCTCCTCAAGTAAGTATACAGCTTATGCTAACTATCTTTCAGTCTATCACGATAAACAGACCCTGTATAATAGTTTTTTTCTATCGCAGTGATTAATTTTCTCTATCACTGCTGTGAAAACAGTTATCTTAGGCGACAATAGCTGAGGAGACTTTAATCATAGCATTTGTTTGCTTCTCTTTCAAAGAATTGAACTTGGTTGGCCAGAGAAAAAGAGCCGGAAACCACTGTCCGACTTTTATCTTGCTGCTTTATTGGTTTTAGTTTAACGCATGCAGCTTTGTTCATTTAAAAGCTCTGTCTTTTGGCTTTGCGGGCTGCGCGGCCTTTAGCACGAGCTTCTGAACGGCGGGCTTTGCGGCGTTTTTCATCCACTTTCCACTGAATTTTCTTTTTATAGCCCGGCTTAATTTTTTTCTTTTTCTTCTTCACCAAACCAATCATTTCAGTATCTAATTTCTGATAGGTTTTCTCTCGGTTTGCGCGGCGGTCGCGGTCATAGGTATCCTGAATAGCACCGTTTTTCACAATCTTCGGTGTAAAGGCAATCCCCATTTTTTCAAGCTCTCTGATGTCTGAGTCATCGCTTGGCTGATAAAGAGTAATAGCTGTGCCCGAAAGCCCCATACGGCCGGTACGCCCCACACGGTGTACAAAGAAGGACAGATCCTGCGGAATAGCATCGTTGATGACATGGCTGATGCCGTCAATGTCAATGCCCCGCGCAGCAAGGTCCGTGGCCACGATGTAGTCAAATTGCAGCTGTTTCACCTGATTCATAATGCGCTTACGTTCACGCGGCGGAATGCCTCCATGAATTTTAGCAACTTTCAGCCCATTGGCTGTCAAATAGGCATGCAATTCATCAGCCCGCTCCTTGGTATTGACAAAAATAATCGCCAAGTAAGGGTTTAACAGCTGAGCAATTTCCAAAATTTGACTGTTTTTATCGCGACCCTTGGTGGAAATCAGCCAGTTATCAATCGTATCAGAGATAACTGTTGCTGTTTTGATTTTCTCTATGACAGGATTGCTCAGGTATTTTTTTAAGAAGGGCTGCAGCTTTTGCGGAATCGTCGCTGAAAAGACTAAGATCTGCACTTCTTTAGGCAGAGCAGCAGCAATCTTATCTACCGTATCTAAAAAGCCCATATCAAGTGTCATATCCGCTTCGTCAACAACAAAGGTCCCTGCCTTATGAATAGCAAGATAGCCCGATTGAACGAGAGCATAGATACGCCCCGGCGTACCGATAACAATTTGCGGCTGACCGGATTTTAATTTTTCAATCTGACGCAGCTTGTCCGTTCCGCCAACATAATTGGCAAGGCGAATTTCCTTATCGGAAAAAACCGCAATCTGCTTGGCAGCTTCGTATATCTGTCTGGCTAATTCTCGACTGGGTGCCGTAATCACAGCCTGAACCGCTTCAAGGTTCTCATCCAGCTTTTCAAAAATAGGCAATAAAAAAGTATGTGTTTTCCCTGATCCTGTCTTTGATTCTCCGACTAAATCCTTCCCCGATAAAACAAGAGGAATCAGGCGCTTTTGCACCTCTGTCGGTTCGTCAAAATGCAGGCCGTCCAAGGCCTGGTTGATATAATCTTTAAATGCAAAATCTGTAAATGTCATAGGTACCTCATACGCTCTTATAACCTGATATTCTAAAGAGCATTCTCAACTATTATAACAGAAAATAAGACAGGAAAGAAGCCTCCTGCCTTATCCATTAAAAAATGCGGCAAATACCGCACTCTTATCTTCTTATAAATACAGCAGAGCCAGTGTCAAAAGGCTTCCGCAAATACCAAGAGCCCAAAGAAAGGCATCAACCTTCCACTCGCTCCACTTAGCACCTTCCTTGGTCAGACTCAGACCCCCAAGTTCCAGATGATGGTGAAAAGGAGTCATACGGAAAATTCGACGTCCTTCGCCGTACTTTTTCTTTGTATATTTAAAGTAAGCAACCTGCATCATGACTGAAGCTGTTTCAAGAACATAGACAATCCCAATAAGCAGCAAAGTCCATTCCTGCCGCAGAGCTATGGAAATAGCAGCCAGCATTGCTCCCAGAGCGAGGCTGCCGACATCTCCCATGAAAACTTTGGCCGGTTTATGATTATAGACAAAGAAACCAAGCAAGGCACCAATCATAACAATAATAATGAGAAGAATATCAAACTGCTGCTGCTGATAGGCAATAATCCCATAGGCTGTCAGGCTGATGACAACTGAAACAGAAGCCAAGCCGTCAATACCGTCTGTCAGGTTGACAGCGTTGGAAAAGCCGACGATCCAAAACAAAATAAAGGCAATGTAAAAGATACCCAGATGCAAAGGAAAGCCAAAGACATTTAACGAATCTGCTCCGCTTGGTCTGACATGGACAAAATAGAAGACTAAGCCGCCGATAATCTGCAGAGCCATTTTTTGTCCTGCTGTCAGACCTTCATTAATCTTCTTAAAAATCTTTAAAAAATCATCAAGAAAACCAACTGTCCCATAAATTAAAATGATGAACAAAATAGCTAACGTTGCCCCGAAAGCCGGTCCTTTTACAAGATTAACAAGAAAGGCAAATACGAAAGTCACCAAAACAGCAACTGCCAAAAAGACAGTTCCTCCCATGGTCGGGGTACCTGCTTTAGCCAAATGCTGCTTGACATCCTCATGCATCTGCTGGCCATTAATTTTTTTCAGCTGATAAAATCGGATGAAAGAGGGCATGGCAAGAACGGTCAGGATAAAAGACGCAATCCCTGCAATGATCATAGTGGTTAACATGTTAGTCTCCTAGAGTTATTCTAATTTTCTTCAAGTTTTTAAGTTTGCTGCCGGCGTTGATGCTTTGCTTAACGACCTTCCCGGATTTTCTCCCTTTAAAGGTCACATTTATGCCGGTCCAGTCCTCGAATTTCTTAACATTTTTCTTGGTCCAGCCGTACATATCAGGCATGGTCTCAAAGTGACTGGTCAGCATTAGAACCTGCTGATTTTCTTTTAAGTTTGACCCGGCCGCAACAGACGTTTTGGTGATTTTGTTACCTGTTCCAAGGACAATAGGCTGAACGAGGTTCTGACGAAGTTCGTCGGCTGTATTGCCCGGACTTTTTCCGATAACTTTCGGCAAGTGATACTTCGTCTGCTGATCCTCAGGGGTTTCAACCGGCGACAGCAAAGTATCTTTCATGAGTGTTGCTTCTTCCAGCACCGGATTGATGACATCCTGCCAAAAGCTTATGCTGAATGTTTCAGGCTGCTGCAGGGTCACATACATCATAAAGTCCGGATTTTCAGACGGAACCATGGCAACAACCGAATAGATATAATCTGTACTTCCTGTTAAATAACCTGAGCCATCTTCCGCAGCCATCTGAGCTGTTCCTGATTTAACAGCAACCGATTGATTGCCGACCTTGATGACAGGGCCGCCCAAATCTTTTGAATAAAGGGTTCCATAGTAGGGGTCTGTCCCAACAGTCACCATATATTGCCGCGTTTGCTTAGCTGCATCTGCTGACACAGGATTGCCGACAACTTCTTTTTTGGCTGTCCGGCTGGTGCCTGTTTTTGGATCATAAATTTTGGTGATGAATTGAGGCTCCAGCATCACTCCATCGTTTGAGACGGATGAAAAAGCCCTGAGCATCTGCGTCTGCGTCACTCCGATCCCTTGTCCGAAAGCACTCATGGCTATTGTTACCACATTGTCAGACGGCAGCAGCCCTGAGGCTTCACTTCCCATACCAAACCGGGTCGGCATGCCAAAGCGGTAGTCGCTGAGATAACGAAGCCATTTATCATTGCCCATCTTTTGCTCCAGCAGGGTCATCCCGACGTTACTGGAATAAGAAAATCCTTGCGCAAAAGTCATATAGCCGCCCTGAGAGATCCCTTCATTGACAGCCCAGTCTTTGATGGTTGCATCAGCCAGAGAGAGACTGGCATTGTTATAGGTCTCATTGGGATTGAAAACCCCTTCGTCAATAGCTGCTGCAAGCAGCATGACTTTCATGGTTGATCCAGGTTCATAGTTGGTCTGATAAAGAGTATTTTGCCAGGTAAAGCCCTTAGCATCCAAGCCTTCCTTGGTGTCTGAATTAAAGCTCGGCCGCTGTGACGTCGCCAAAATTTCCCCTGTTTTAGCATTAACAAGAGTGGCACTGGCCTGAACACCCTTGGCCTTGCTTTGGAAGGTATCCATCTGTGTTTCCAAATAGGTCTGGATAGGCGCAGACAGGGTCGTATAGACATCTTTTCCGTCCACTGCTTTTTTAACGGTTGTCGCAGCCCCTAGCAGGGTATTACCGTTTTTATCTTTTTCGTAGGTCACTTGACCGTCTTTTCCGGACAGCAGTTTATCAAGAGCAGCTTCCATGCCTGTTGCACCAACCAGGCTCTTGCTGCCGTCCTTATTTTCTTTGACCTGCGCTAAGCCGATGAACTGTGACGCAAAAGTACCGTTTGGATACATACGGCCGGGGCTTGTCGTGAAAGCAACGCCCTTAATCTTTGCATCCTCAAGCGCCTTGGTCACAGCTGTCATCGTGCTGTAGGTGATATTTGACCCTTTGGCCCCAAAAGAAACCTGAGTTAATTTTTTTTGCTCCAGCTGAGAAATAACATATTTTTTATCCATGCCCAGATGCTGATTGAGAATATCAGCAACCTTATTGTACTGATAAGGCTGCACATAAAGTTTCTCTCCGGCAGTTGACACATAGGATTTATCAATAACAGCGTAGACATTATAGGTTGTTGAGTCTTCGGCAATAGGATTGCCGTTACGGTCGTAAATCGTTCCGCGCTTAGCCTGAACTTTTTGCACTGTCTGGTAAACAGATGATGCGCCCTTAGATAAGTTCACACCAAACTTTCTGTCTGTTCCGATAATGATAATAAAATTGATAATAAAAACAAAAAAGACAAAGACAGACAAAATCATTAAATTTTGTCCGACACGCTCGCGGTTTTTCTCAGGTGTCCTGCGATCACCTATGACATAGTCTAAAAAGCGCTTTTTAAAGTTTTTCATAGGCTAGTCCACCTTCTTAATATTATCTTTTTGAACAGTCATGCCCGCCTTCTGAGCAATATCGGCGATCCGATCATAGCGGCTCAGCTCATTGACCTCTTGCTTGGCATTGTTGTATTCTGTTTCCTTGTCATTAATCTGGCTGTTTAAATGGCTGATTTCCTGCTGAAGCTGCAGGCTTCGGCTCTGCAGGTAAATAATGCTGATAGACAGTGTGATAGCCGTAATGATGATGGCACCATAAAAAGCCTTTTCCAATCTAGTAAAGGTTCTGATACGTTTTTGCAAGGCTTGCGAAATAGCTTCGCTGCGTTTTTCATTTGTCATGGTTTTTCTCTATTTTCGAATTTTTTGAATGACTCGCAATTTAGCAGAATGCGCACGATTATTAGCCTCAATCTCTGCCTGACTGGGCAGAATCGGCTTGCGGCTGACCAAAGAAAACTTGGGCTGCCTGTCATCGGGAATAAAAGGAAGACCTTTAGGAACATCAACGACTGTCGCTTCTTTAAACAGCTGTTTTACCAAGCGGTCCTCCAAGGAATGAAAGGTAATCACGGATATCCGCCCGTCTACTGCCAGCAAATCCATAGCCTGAGATAAAGACTCCTCAGCAGCTCCCAGTTCATCGTTGACTTCAATTCGGATGGCCTGAAAAATCTGTTTTGCAGGGTGTCCTTTTTTCTTAAGCTCCTTAGCAGGCTTGGCTGACTTAATAATTTCTGCCAGCTCTCCGGTCGTGGCAATTGCCTTTTCTTTTCTGGCATTTTCAATTTTTCGCGCGATCTGTTTGGAAAATTTATCCTCGCCATACTTAAAGAAAATGCGCACTAAATCATGATAATCATAGGTATTTACGACATCAAAAGCCGTCAGCTCAGCTTCTTGATTCATTCGCATGTCAAGCGGTGCATCCTTTTTATAAGAAAAACCGCGTTCTCTTTCATCCAGCTGAGGGCTTGATACGCCTAGATCATAGCAAATGCCGTCAATTTCAAAGACTTTTTCCTCAGCCAGACGTTCCTTTAGATTGCGAAAGTTATCCTTAATAAAAGTAACCTGACCCGCTTCAACATACGGCTGCAGGCGTTTTTGGGCATTAGCAATAGCGTTTTGATCCTGATCAAAACAATACAGATGCCCCTTTTTGCTAAGTTTTGAGAGCAAATACTCACTGTGCCCCGCACCGCCGAGCGTAGCATCAACATAGATGCCATCAGGCTTAACGTCAAGCCTGTCAATGGCTTCATGCAAAAGCACCGTGATATGATGAAAATCATTAGTCATAAGTTTTATTTTACCACACTTTTATTCTATAATAAACCAAAAAGAGAAAGCTCATTTGTTTAATTCCATAAGAAATTTCCCTTTCTTTTAATCTGCTGTCAAAAATCATGTCCTTTCATGCTCAGCTGTTTACTTGATAGTGCCATTAAGCTGAAAGCTCTGATAAGAACAAAAAGGATCGGCAAACATGTCCGATCCCTATAATCGTTACTATCCAGCTGCCAGTGAGCTCCTTGCAGCTCTATTCTCTGATTTGCCCCTGTCCGTTGATATAGAATTTGGTGCTGGTCAGAGCTTCCAATCCCATAGGGCCGCGGGCATGTATTTTTTGCGTTGAAATCCCGATTTCTGCCCCCAAACCAAAAACAAAACCATCGGTAAAGCGAGTTGAAGCATTGACATAGACTGCTGCAGAGTCCACCTCATCTTGGAAACGCTCAGCCGATACGAGATCCCGGGTAATGATAGATTCTGAGTGGTGGCTGCTGTAAGTATTTATCCAGCTGATGGCTTCATCAAGAGTATCCACAGTTTTAACTGACATGATATAGTCTAAAAACTCGGTGCCATAGTCTTTTTCGCTTGCCGGTTTAGCATTTTGAAGAAAGACCAGCGCTGATGGATCCGCACGAAATTCAACAGGCTGAACTTTTTGAACAGCAGCCTCCAGTTTTGGTAAAAACTGCTCGGCTATTTTTTTATGAACTATGAGAGACTCAGCAGCATTGCAGACACTTGGGCGAGAGGTCTTCGCATTGATTACAATGTTAACTGCCATATCAAGATCGGCAGACTCATCAACATAAATGTGTACATTGCCGACACCTGTTTCAATGAAAGGCACCTTGGATTTTTCTTTAACTGTCTGAATCAAACGGGCACTGCCGCGCGGAATCAAGACATCAATATAATCCACTGCCTGCATCAGTTCTTCTGCCACTGCATGGCTGGTGTCTTCAACCAGCTGCACAATATTAGCATCAATTCCAAAATCAGATAAGGTCTTGCGAAGCACCCCGACCAGGGCCTTGTTGGAATTAATGGCATCACGGCCGCCCCGCAAAATAATGGCATTGCTGGTTTTAAAAGCCAAGCTGAAAGCATCCACCGAAACATTGGGCCGACTTTCAAAAATCATGGCAATGACACCCAGAGGCACACGCTTTTGAACGATTTTAAGACCGTCCAAATTGGTATAGCCGCGAACCACCTGACCGATTGGATCCTGAAGATCAGCCACCTGACGGACGCCCTCAGCGATTCCTTCAATCCGTTCAGCATCCAAACGCAGTCTGTCTGCCATAATATCAGAAATGCCATGCTCTTTGGCATTGGCAATATCATGCGCATTTTCAGACAAAATATAATCAGTCTGAGCCAGCAGATTTTCAGCTGCCTGTCTGAGTATCTGATTTTTTTCTGCCGTTCCCAGCTGTGCTAAGTTCACACTGGCTTTTTTAGCTTTGCGTCCTAACTCATCAATGTAGGTCATCACTCCACCTCATTTCCTTTTTGGATAAACCATGTTCCCAGATTGGCACCGTCCAGCATGCGCAGAATATCACGCGGATTGGCACCGTTCATGAGGATCATCTGTCCTTTGCTGTCAAATACCATCTGAGCACTTTGAAGTTTGCTGATCATGCCGCCTGTTCCGAATTTACTGCCGGCGCCGCCTGCTGATTTAAGAATGTCATCGGTAATCTCTGACACCTGCTGATACAAAACGGCATCCTCATAAATCGTCGGATTCTTGTCATAGAGGCCGTCAATGTCTGACAGCATAACCAGCAGATCTGCTTTGGTAATCTTAGCAACGACGGCCGAGAGGCGGTCATTGTCGCCGAACTTAGTGGCATGATCCATTTCATCAACACTAGTCGCATCATTTTCATTGACAATCGGCACAATTCCCATAGATAACAGGGTTTCAAAGGTATTAGTTACATTGGCAAGACTTTCAGGATACTCGATAACATCGCGCGTCAGCAAAATCTGTGAGACATTGGTCTGATAGTGCGAAAAAATCTGTGAGTAAAGGCTCATCATCGCCACCTGACCAACACTTGAAACTGCCTGCTGCTGGGCAATTTCAGCCGGACGCTTGGCTAGTCCCAGAACATCCAAACCAAAACCCACAGCACCAGACGATACCAGGACAACCTCCTTGCCCTTATTCATAAGACTGGCAATGACAAAGGCCAGCTGATCAATTTTTTCAAGATTAATTTTACCATTTGGCAGAACAAGCGAGCTCGTTCCAATTTTAATGACTAAACGTTTGACCGTTTCAAAATTCCGTTTCATAAGAAAAATTATACTATAAAAATCTTAAATATGCACTGATATTAAGGGAATATTTAAGATTTTCGCTGCCATTTTTCAGACAGTCACAAAAAATTGTAATCTAATTGCAATCGGATTTTTGCTGAATTTTATCAAACTAATGATAAGCTAATTTTTGATCGTACGACTATCCAAAATCATTAAAAAGAAAGGTAGATTCATGCAAAAGAAAATTTTTAGCAAACGTAAAAATAAGGTCTTGGGACTTTGCGGTGCCATTTTAGCTGCTGCCGCTATTGCTTTGGGAACAGCCGGAGCTGTACAAGCTGATGATGTTACGGCACAAACAGTGGCAGAGACCACTCAGATGACAGAAAGCCAGTCTTTCGCAGCCGACAGCACACTGACACAGACAGGCAGCACATCTGCTGTACCAGCTGAGACAACAGCGGCAGCGCCTGCCGATGTTAATCATTCTGCTCAAGAGGAAACTGCGCCGCAGACAGCAGATATAGCTGAAACACCTCAAACAAGCACAGCCGAACAAACAGCTCCGACAGCAA
Source organism: Streptococcus sp. ELY_90 (assembly GCF_058314475.1). Classification (NCBI taxonomy): domain Bacteria; kingdom Bacillati; phylum Bacillota; class Bacilli; order Lactobacillales; family Streptococcaceae; genus Streptococcus; species Streptococcus sp. ELY_90. The sequence continues at coordinate 314,369 of NZ_JBZFUJ010000001.1, read as the reverse complement.
GCAATCCGCAGACAAGTACCCAGCCTGCAGAGCCTTCAGTTCAAACAGCCGCTAATACATCTACTGCTGGTAAGCCAAAAACCAGTGCTGATGAAAATACAACAGCTGTTTATGACAGCGTCAATTTTAAGGATGAGCTGGAATCGGTGGGCAAAATTGCTAAGGTCGCAGACGTTGTTTACAATGGCACAAGAGATGAATACATCACTGTCAATGACCCCAGTCAGCCTTATCAGCCTAACACTGAAGAAATTGCTAAACATCTCAATCGCTATTTAACAGAACTTCGTCAGATTAACGGCATTGACTTTCCTGTTCCTCCGGTCAATCAGGTGATGCAGGACTTCGCTCAGGCTCGGGCAGATGAAGAGGCAGCCGAATCGGACGGTCTGGAACACGATACTAAGTTAGCCTTCCCTCAGGGCATGACTTGGTACGAAGAAAACGGCCACATGGATAACAATCTTCGCCGAACTAATGCTGAGGGGCAAACGATCGCCTCAGACCAAGCAACTGCTTATTATCTGGCTCTTAACTGGTTTGCTGATTATTTTAATATTCTAAATGATCCAAACGACGGACTGCAATCATTCGGCCATGCTATCAGTATTCTTTCTGCTTCCGGAGATGCTATGGGGCTTGGTATTGCTGACGGACAGGGCGGCGAAGAACAGTCATGGTATGCTGAACTCATCTTTGGAGGTGCGGGAGGCAGCGCTAACGAAGAAGGTTTCTCTGCTCAAAAAGACGCTGACGGCAACTGGGTGCTCTACTACAATGGCAAGCCCGTCAAGTTTCTTCCGGATACAACCTTCCATTATAGGACTTCTGCGGCTGCCAGAAAAGCCGCACCGGCTGATCCTCAGCCGCCACTTGCTGAAAAAGACAGCAATCCTGTTCTTCCTCAAAATCCGGATGCCGACAAAACTGAACCCACACCCGCTCTAAAGAGCGACCCGGCAGCAATCAGTCCTGCTCCTTCTTTAGCTGGCTATTCTCCCAAAACAGCCCAAGCCACTGCTCAAAACGAGGCGGCAGAACGTCTTCCTCAAACAGGCACTAAGGCTTCCTTGCTGCCGACCGTTTTAGGAGTGGGCATAGCTCTTATAGGACTTAGCTTCTTTGCCAAACGCCGATTTAACCGATAAATATTGTTTTTACTGTTTCCAAAAACAAAAAAGGATTGCCTCTCTGCATACAAAGAGGCAATCCTTTTATTAATATATTTGTTCAGATTTTTAAAATCAAGCTGGAATGTTCACATTTTTTACCTTACAGCCAGAAAAATCTAGTCATTGATATTTTCTGATTCTTTGGAAATAATATCTCCCGTATCAGCATTGATAGTATAGCTATACTCCGTTGTGTCTTTGGTAAATTCAATTTCAAATTCTGACAGACCGTCATCGGTATCTTGTTCAACACTTAAAAGGGTAACATCTTTTTCTGCGAAACCGGCGTCTTTAAGAGCAATAGCTTTGGCTTTGTCCGCTGAAATTTTTGTTTGTGAGCTGTCAGATTGATCTGCTTGAGAGTTGGCTGTCTGCTCTGTTTTAGTCTGTGCCTGCTGATTATCGTCATCAGTGTCACAGGCTGCCAGCACCGAAACGGAACAAACAGTCAGTGCGAGGGCTAATAATCTTTTTTTCATAATAAGTCCTTTCTATTTTTCGATTATATCCCAGCTTGTGATAAGCAGTCAATAAAAATGCTTGTCGCTCCTATTTGATAACAAATGCAAGGGTGACAAGCAAAAATAAAATAAAATAAAAAGACAGCAGTTTGTACAAACTGTTGCCTTTTTTTGATGTTTAGCTGTGATCTCCGGGCTTTCTGCCGTGAAGACCTTTTTGACGCTGAATTTCCTTGAGCTTTTCAGGCGTAATATCGTTGCCCTGTTCATCAACAATTTTAAGCCCTTCAATATGGTGGCGGAAGCTCCGTCGGTAACCTTCAATATATTCCTCACGAAGCCGCGCCTGCTCAACTTTTTCAGCACCCGTTAAACCTTCACGTTTTTTCTTGCGAGCAAGTTCGTTGATCCGGTTAATTTTTGCTTGTTCCATTTTTCCTCCTTTTATTAAGATACGGCAGAGGATTGTTATCTAAGTGCTATGCACTTGATAACAAACGCCAATCACTATAGTGATTTGGCTGCCTCTCCCGCTAACTTCGTTTGCTTAGTAAGATCGACTAACCAAACGAAGTGTCGCAGCCGTCTTTAATTATTTTGTATTAATCTCATTAAAGGCCGCAATGGTCTTAGCTTTTTCTCCTAAAGCAGCAAGAAGTGCCAAACGGTTGTTTCTGACAGCTTCATCTTCTGCCATAACCATGGTATGGTCGAAAAAGGCATCAATAATCGGACTTAGAGCAAAAAGTCTGTCCACATTTTCGGTCATGTCCTCTGTAAAATGAAGTTCTGTGACCGCATCGTAGAGCTCTTGCTCATGCTCATTTTCAAAAATACTGGTATCAACTGACTGACTGACTGCTTTTTCTGCCAGATTGAAGACACGCGAGAGACTTTCCACAGAAGCCTTAAAATTAGGATCCTTGGTTTTTTCTGTCAGAGTTGCTGCTGCCTCAACCTCCAGACGAACGACATGAGTCGAACTGTCAAGGACGGCGTCTCGAATGTCTTTTGGTACGGAAGCATCGATCATTTTCTCAACACGGCCGCGGATAAAGTCCATGACGTCCGATTGATTTTGATAGACCAGACTGTCAAAATGCAGCTGATACAAATTGGCAATCAAGTCATCCAGCGGAATTTCCCAGCCAAATTTATCAAGGATGCGGACGATTCCCTGAGTCGCCCGGCGAAGAGCATAGGGATCGTTAGAACCGCTTGGAATAAGTCCGACTGAAAAGAAAGACAAAAGGGTATCTAACTTATCAGCAATCGCAAGAACCGCCCCTACCTTAGTATCAGGGAGCTCTCCTTCACTGCTGGTAGGCAGATAGTGCTCGCGGATAGCAGCTGCAACAGCCTGATTTTCTCCAGCTAAGACAGCGTATTTTTCACCCATAATGCCCTGCAGTTCATCAAACTCGCCGACCATACCTGTCAGAAGGTCAAACTTATAGATGCTGGCTGCACGTTCTGTCTGCGCTTTTTCATCTTCTGTCAAATCTGCTAAGTCTGACAGATAAGCCGCAATAGTTTTTGTTCGCATCATGTGCTCATGCAAAGAACCGATTTTTTCATGGAAGGTAACCAGTTTTAATTTTTCGACCAAATCAGCAATCTCCAGTTTTTGGTCCTCACGCCAGAAAAATTCACCATCTTCCAGCCGCGCCAAAAGAACCTTTTCATTGCCCTTGATAACATTATCAATAAACTGGTCGTTACCGTTGCGGACCGAAATGAAATTCGGCAGGAGCTTGCCTGCTTGGTCACGGACAACAAAGTAGCGCTGATGGGTTTTCATTGAGGTTACTAAGACTTCTTCAGGCAATTCAAGATACTTTTGATCAAAACTGCCCATGAAAGCTGTCGGATATTCAACAAGATTGAGCACTTCATTGAGCAGCTCTTCATCAATTTCAACACTGACATTGTAGGTTTTTTCAATGTTTCTGATTTGCTCAATAATCATGTCCTCACGCTTGGCAGCACTGGCAATAACGAATTCTGCTTCGAGGTCGGCTTCATAAGAATCTGCCGATGCAATGCTGGTTTCCTTGCCCAAGAAACGGTGGCCTCTGCTGGTGCGTCCGGAAGTGATGTCAAGAAAGTCAAGATTCAGTGCCTCATCATCCAAAAGCACCACAAGGGTATGAACCGGGCGGATATATTCAAAGGTGTGATTAGCCCAGTGCATGTTGACAGGAAAGGTCAGTGATTTTAAGACATCAATAACGCCTGCGAGAACTTCCTTGACAGGCTTTCCCGCTTCATTTTTAGTCACATAAGCATAGTCCTCGCCGTTAACAGTGCGAAATTCAATATCATCTGTGGTCAGGCCCTTGCCGCGCACAAAACCTTGAGCTGCCTTGGTAAAATTCCCTTGGGCATCCAGAGCAATTTTTTTAGACGGTCCCTTAAAATCTTCAGAATAGTCACTCTGCTGATCAGCCAGATTAACCACACGGACAGCCAGACGGCGCGGAGTGGAAAACATTTCAATTTTCTCAAAAGACAGGCGGTTTTCTTCTAAAAACTGCCCCATTTTTTGCCGCAGCTGCTTCATGCTTGGTTTGACAACATAAGCAGGCATCTCTTCAAGTCCAAGCTCTACTAATAAATTCCTTGTCATTATTCTGCATCCTCCTTCAAGAGCTGTGTCCGAGTTTCATCATCTAATAACGGGTAGCCTAAACGCTTGCGCTCTGCTACGAAAGTCTTAGCCACAATACGGGCAAGATTGCGAATGCGGGCGATATAGCCGGCACGTTCAGTAACAGAGACAGCACCTCTGGCATCCAGCAGATTGAACGTATGCGAACACTTCAGCACATAGTCATAGGCTGGGTGTACCAGATGTTCATCGAGACAGCGTTTTGCTTCTGCTTCAAACTTTTCAAAATTTTCCAGCAGCATGTCTTGGTCACTAATTTCAAAACTGTATTTGGAGTGTTCATACTCAGGCTGGGTAAAGATTTCTCCGTACTTAACCCCCGGTGCCCATTCAATCTCATAAACCGAGTCAACTTCCTGAATGTAAGAAGCCAGACGCTCTAAACCATAGGTCACTTCAGCGGTCACAGGCTGGGTCGCTAAGCCTCCGACCTGCTGAAAATAAGTAAATTGTGTGATTTCCATCCCATCAAGCCAGACTTCCCAGCCAAGCCCTGCTGAGCCGGTTGAAGGGTTTTCCCAGTTATCTTCAACAAAGCGAATGTCATGTTCAAGCGGGTTGATTCCAAGCACCTCAAGTGATTTCAGATAGAGCTCCTGAATGTTTGACGGACTTGGTTTCATAACCACCTGAAACTGATGGTGCTGATAGAGACGGTTGGGGTTTTCCCCGTAACGGCCGTCAGCCGGACGGCGCGAAGGCTCTACATAGGCTGCATTCCAAGGTTCAGGTCCGATGGCACGCAGAAACGTATAAGGACTCATCGTCCCTGCACCCTTTTCATTGTCATAGGCCTGCATGAGCATACAGCCTTGGTCATTCCAATACTGTTGAAGTGTCAAAATAATTTCCTGAAATGTCATTTTTTTAGACATAATTTAGCTCTCTTTCTTAATAAGTGTATCTTGCGACGCTTTCGTTGCTAAAACGATTATTTTTAGCGACGAAAGCTAGTGCTTCGTCTAGGCAATCCTCATAGGGATTGCCATTAGGTGCTTGCTCCTTTAGGAGCACTAGCACCTTTGACGGGGTGGAAGGTTAGTTTTTTTGACATTGTTGTCCTCCATATAATAAAATTTCTTGCGATATGAGTTTTGATAGCCGATATTGCTAGCAAAAACGAATTAGTACAGTGTTTGGCTCATTCGCCACAGCGACTGCTCTTTTTTGATAAACAGCTGGCGCTTGGGAATACAAAAAACCGTGTTTCAACTCCCAATATGCCAGATGACATAGGGGCGTTAAGAAACGCGGTTCCACCCTGATTTTTTACTTCATTTATTATTGATGATAGTCAAAGAAAGCTCCAGTCATTTCCATCTCATATCCGGCTTTCACCGTCCCGGACTCGCTTGAAAAAGATTTTGAAATAACACTCTTTCACGACAGCTATTATAGCAGAAAACAGCCCGCTTGTCTAATATTTTTAGAAATCACGCAGTGATATCAAAGCCTATTCACTTCTTTTGTAGCAGCACAGTTAAAAAATAAAAGCAAGTAGGAACAGTTAATTGTCGAAAAATTTTTGGGAACTATATATCAACCACAAGATATAGAAAAAACAACTTTTTTCGAAAGTTGTTTTTTAGTAATCTGCAAACTCTTCTGGATTTTCAGTTATATATTCTGCCAACCATTCCATTCCGTATGCTATTTCAAAAACTTCTAAAACCATGGAAATATCAGGTTGAAAGCCATAGTTTTGAAGCCTATTGATAAGTTCTTTTGGAGAAAGAACTTTAATCAATTTGATAATATCGCCAGCGTCCTGTCTGTCCCTGTCTCGCCCGCTTTCTAGTTTCATACCAAGAAGATATAGCAATTCTGGAACTAAAACTGTGAGATGAGAAAAACTATAAACTGTCTCACAAACGGTTTTAGAAGGTATTCTGTTGAGATTGGAAACGGAATTATTTAGCCATAATTCATCTGGTTCATTAACACCAAACCTATCCCCAACCGCCTTAATAATATTTCTGACTTTAGCATCTTCATTGTAAAAAGCATCAACATCATGTGTCCCACGAAGGTTGTAATATTCAAGAACGAACCCGCCTACACAGATAATTTCTAATGTGATACTGTCTTTTGCCAACTCCGTATTGAGCGTTTCAAATAGGATTTTCTTATCCATAGTCGCCCTCTCTAATCCGTTTTAAAATATCTTCAGGCTTGCTCTTTCGATTAGCCTGCAACACGTGTTCTCGTGTATGCGTGCCCTCTGTCAGAGCATCCTGCAAGGTTATTTTCTGAAAAGGTGTTAAGGTAGGATTTTTAAGCAGTCTTTCGACATCTTCTGAGGTTAATTTAGTGTCATCATCTCGGATAACCTTATAAAGATAGCGAAACCATAAATCGCCGTCATGTTGGGCGTGTTCGCTGGCTCGTACCATGTATTCATACCAATTCATAGTCAGTCTCCTCTTGGATTATAGTGCATGGCTGTCCACAGCTTTTTATCAAAATCAGACAGCTCTTGCTTTTTAGGGTACAGCCATTCAGTTAAATCAGGCAGTTCTTTGTTGTATTTTTTCTTAAAGAAAATATTGAACTCTTCTTTTGTCTCTGATATATCAGCCAAGGCTTCCAGTTCTGCTAAGCGTTTTGCGACAGCTTTCTTGTCCGTCGTTTCTATGCTCTCATAAATACAATGTTTGGATAATTGAGCATAGAAAGAACGGTGGTTTACGACAAAGTCTTTTGAGAATTTCTCATCCCACAGTTTCGTGTATTTATCATAGAAATCATCAGAAATGCTAACTTGGTAAGGGATTAACTTGCTGTCAACTCTGCGGGAAATAGACCTCTCTAATTCAAAATGCAAATCGGTTTGGGGCTTAGCAGCCATAGAGCACCTCCTTGTATTCAGTACGAACGCAGATGTTTAAAAGCAATCGTGTTAATACTCTCAGTCACTTTATTATAACCTAGCTATTCATCTGTGTAAAGCTGGGCAATGCTCCTAACGTCCTTAGTAATTTCCTCCGTTAAATATGTGCCGGACCCTCGAGCATTGACAGCTCCCTGACGTTATACCATCTCCACAGCCTTATCAAGATTGTTGTTTTCCGACCCAAAACACTCACGAATACGTTTTAACATAAACCAAGCTGTCTTTTGTGTGACGCCAATATCTTTGGAAAGCTGAACAGAAGAAATGCTTTTCTTGTGAGAGGTCACAAGCCAAATGGCCATAAACCATTTGCGCAGTTCAACCTTTGTATTGTCAAAGAGTGTACCCGTTTTAACATTGAAGTACTTCCCTGTGTTTTTGCAGCGGTATTTATTGCCTTTGCATTTATAGACTTTTGAAGCAGGATCAAAAGGGCTGACGATAACATCACTCCAAATCAGATTTTCCAAGTGATCTATACAAGACTGTTCTGTCGGAAAAGCAGACTGTAGCTCCCATAAAGACTCAAATTCAACTGTCATAACAGTACTCCTTTATTCTTAAGTCTATTATAGCATTATTTAGAATAAATATGAACAAAAAGTGTAAAGTTCTACTATGAAAAAGGCAAAAAAGTTTGATATAATAAATATATAAGATATATAAGATATATAAAATAACTAAGGGAGAAACTTAGAATGAACGTATCACAGCTCACAGCTCACAGCTCACAGCTCACAGCTCACAGCTCACAGCTCACAGCTCACAGCTCACAGCTCACGCTGATTATGTAATCGGACGTGTTTTTTGTCAAGCATTAAAACAGGCTTTTTCACATTTTTGTGGGAAGGTCTTTTCTGTTGGTTTTGAAAGTGTGGTGATAGCATGATTCAGAAGCCTGAAACCATTATTCAGCAAGCTTTAAGAACGGTTGTTGAAAGTTTTGGAGAGACATATATTACTGATGGACTTTTGAAAAAGGATGCTATCATCACAGCGTTAGACAATTATAATGCTGACTTGGTAGAACAGATTTTAGCAAACCCAATTTTGAAAGATACTTTCACACAGGTTATAGGTGGCGCTACTATTTTGAAAACTAACGATATTATTCAAGTCCTTGAGGTAGATGAGTATTGGTCAAATTCTTACACTCGTTACAGCAATAAAATTGGACTGACTGCACATAATCGCTATCTTGATGAGGTGTCTGATGTTGTCCTTGACTTTCCTTACAAAGATACCGTCTTAAAAGCTGGGATGAGTACGGAAGATGTTTCTAAAGAAGATGCTCAAGAACCATTTTTAAACGAAATCGTCGCTCGAGAAGAAATCGACGTTCTTTTGGATAAAAAGATTTTCAAAAATGCTAAGAAATATGACGAAAATGGCAGCTCTGCCGTTTCAGAAATCAAGGATACAGATAATCTGATTATCAAGGGGAATAATCTTCTTGCATTACACAGCTTGAAAGAACGGTATGCAGGAAAGGTCAAACTGATTTATATTGATCCACCTTATAACACAGGAAACGATAGCTTTAGTTATAATGACAGCTTCAATCACTCAACATGGTTGACTTTTATGAAAAACCGTTTAGAAGTGGCAAAGGAGTTGCTAATCGACGACGGTGTTGTGATGGTTCAGTGTGATGATAGAGAACATTCTTATCTTAAAGTCTTAATGGATAGTATTTTTGATCGTGATAATTTCGTTGGTACTCTAATTCATCAGCGAGCGAAAGGTGGTGGTCAGGCAAAATATATTGTAAAAGGTCATGATTATGTCACTATTTTTGCTAAAAACGTTTCTTCCAATTTACGAATGGTACGTAAAAAAGTCATACAAGGTAAAGTCGTCGAGCGAAATGGAAAAACTTATCTTCGCAATGATGATGTTGTGAGAAAGGTATTTGGTAAATATGACAAATCTCTTGGAGACAGAAGATGTTTCTACGAAGAACTCAGTATCTATAAAAACGAAAGACAGATTGCTGAAATTGAAAATAAAATAGCTGCTGGAGAATATGAACTTGAAGAGTTTGGTAACGGTATGCACGTTATTTGCACCTATACTCCAGTTGATGAATTAACCTCTAAGCTGTATTCTATTGTAAATGTTTTAGGTACAACAGCGACCTCTCATTTACAAAGTTTAGGATTGAACTTTAGCAATCCTAAACCTGAAGAATTGTTACAATTCTTAATTTTTGCAGTTACACAAGAAAAAGACATTGTGTTAGATTTTCACTTGGGTTCTGGAACAACTGCTGCCGTTGCCCACAAAATGAACCGCCAGTATATCGGTATCGAACAGATGGACTATATTGAAACAGTTTCCGTTGAACGCTTAAAAAAAGTCATAGCTGGCGAACAGGGGGGAATTTCAAAAGACGTTAATTGGCAAGGCGGAGGCTCCTTTGTCTATGCTGAACTGATGGATAAGAATTCAACCTTTATCAAGGCTGTTCTCGCTTCAAAAAATTCTGATGAATTGAGAGTAGTTTTTGATGAGATGAAGAATACCCTTGATTTTGATTTTCGAGTTGATTTACAGGAAGTTGCCCAGTCCATCTGGGAAGAAGATTTTGATACTCAGAAGAAAATTCTGGTGAAGATTATTGATAAAAATCAGTTTTATCATAACTATTCTGAAATTGACGATGAGATGATTCGGTCACAACTGTCTGAATCGGATATTGCTTTCAATAAGAGTTTTTACGGAGAGTGATCATGGCTAAAAAATCAAAGAAGAAAGAACTGAAATTCGAACTCTTAGATGAGCTAAAGCAGTTAGATATAGATATTTTAAACGATCAGTATGGTTGGGAGTTGCCACAGTATATCGTGGATAACATCAAACATAGTCCTCGTCCCTATCAGAATGAAGCTATTCGCTATTTTCACTATACACAGACTTCTGAAGCCTTCAAATATCGGACACTTAATCAGCTAATGTTTAATATGGCGACTGGTTCCGGTAAAACAGATTTGATGGCTGGCCTGATTCTCTATCTCTTCAAAGAAAAGGGTTACCATAACTTCCTTTTTACCGTTAATACCAACGGCGTTCTGAGTAAGACGATTGATAATTTGACCAACAGTCAATCCAACAAATTTCTTTTCGATTCTCCTTTGGAAATTGAAGGAGAGCGCATCTCAGTAAATAAAATTTCTGGGAGATTCCCTGATTATCCAAATGAAAATGATATCAACATCAAGTTTGTCTCCATTCAGACCTTAACAACCGAACTTTTTACTCAGGCAGAAAATGTTATGTCTTTACGTCACTATAAAAAAACTAAGATGGTCATTCTTGCAGATGAAGCTCATCATTATTCTGCTTCAACCAAGAAGAAAACTAAAATTGAGTTAGAGAAAGCATCATGGGAAAAAAGCCTATTGAGTCTTCTTCATGCCAATAATGAGAATTTATTGTTGGAATTTACAGCAACTCTTGATTTTGATGATGAGACGATTTATGAGAAATACAAGAATAAGATCATTTATCGTTATACTTTAGATTCATATATCAAGGATAAATATTCAAAAAATGTCAGACGCATTCAAACTGGAAATTCTAATGAAGAAAATATGCTGAGCACTGTTCTTCTGAGTGAATATCGCAGAAAATATGCTTGGGAGGAATTGGGCGTTGAAATAAAGCCAGTTATCCTTTTTAAATCACATAAAATTGATGCTTCATATGAAGCAAATAAATTGTTCAACGATATGATTGATAATCTAACAGTTGAACGTTTGAGAAATTTCCTAAATTCTCAGACAAGAAGTTTAACAGATGAACACAGTCATACCTTGCAATTGACTTACCATTATTATCTGGAACAAGATGACCTTGCCCCTGTTGTAAGAGAAATAAAACGTGGATTTTCTCCAGCTAGGATTCTGAATGCAAATGATACTGACAGTAGCTCAAAAGGCTTGTTAGAAACAGGTCACTACCAAGCACTCAATTCGCTTGAATCCCCAAGTAATCTGTACCGTGTTGTTTTTGCAGTTGCCAAGCTGACTGAAGGTTGGGATGTGTTAAACCTATACGATATTGTCAGAATAAATAGTCTGGGCAAAACAAACGATAAAAGAGACGCTAAGGCGACAAATGCGGAAGCACAGCTGATTGGACGTGGAGCAAGATACAACCCTTTTGCAATGAATGGAAACGTTTCTTATCAAAGACGATTTGATGAAGAGAATGAGACAGCGAATCTTTTATTGGAGACATTACACTACCACACACTTAATGAACCGCAATACCTTAAGAATTTGATGGCATCACTTGATAAGATGAATCTTCCGACTGGAAAAGATGGTAAAAATCCTCCGATTGATATTAAATTAAAATCGTCATTCAAAAAAACCCCAATCTATCAAACAGGAAGAATCTACTATAATGAAACGCAAGAGATTCCTGATAGCCATTATATCAATTTACGTGCATATGGAATTGATATTCCCAAAATAGCAACAGTTCCTTATTATAAATCTAGCCAAGAAATGACTTATCGTTCGATCGAAAACGTTGAAACAAAGATTTCTCCGTTAAGAGGAATCGATATTCGTTATTTCAAAAAGGGAATCAGCCGTTCAAGTTTTTTCCGATTTAATAAACTGAAAAAGTATATGCCAAATTTAAAGTCTATAAATGACTTTTGGGAAGAAGATTGGTTAGATTTACACAATTTTGTTTTATCTATCGAAACTGAAAAAGAAACAGTGGTTGAGGATTTTTCAGCAATTGAAAAACTTAAAATTGTTGATGTTTTTTTTGAAAATCTGGCTTCTAAAATCAAATCTGGCTATCTCAAAGAGAGAGGTACAAATTGTTTTAAAGGCTATCCTATCTCAGAATATCTTAGTGATTATCGAAAAAGAGTTCCAAATTACGATACAGCAAAACAAAGCGAAACATTTATTGAACAAAAAGTATCCAATGTTTCTTTTGACAAGTATGATTTCTTTGCCTACCAATCAGCAATCATCAATAAAAACGAAGAAAATCTAATTGATGCAATTGCTAACCATATTGAAGAACTTAATGAAAAATACGGTGACGTTTTTCTCATTCGGATGGATGAAAACATGCTTCGAGGAACGGATAAGTTTGAACAATTAAAACTGCATCAATTTGAAGAAAATCCACGAGAAATAAACTTTTCGGGTTTCCAGCCCGATTTCATCTTACTTCTTAAAAATCAAGAATACTATCTTCAAATATTCATCGAACCAAAAGGTGAACAGTTACTAAAGAAAGATAAATGGAAAGAAGAGATACTAACCTATATCAATGACCATCAAGAAGATTTGGAATTCGAAGATGGGGTTGATGGCGTTGTCATAAAAGGCCTAAAATTCTATACCAAAGAGGACAGAAATCAAACAATCAATCAACTGGCAGAAGTTGCTTTAAATAAACCGCAATTTGGCGGAAATATCAAACTAAATCTATTCTAAGTACTAAAAAGACGACTTAAATTAAAAGTCGTCTTGTTCTATATCCTATTGTTGATGTCAACTGGCATACAGTTCCCCATTTTTACCGACTAAAAATTTCGGTTACTTAGGCTTTTCCTTATATGCATCTTTTTGCCTTCTGATATCGTAGTAAGCACCTGTCCGCTCCGCATCGCTCAGGCCCTTGGCTTCGAGCTCTGCCAGATGGCGGTGGATTTTGATTTTTTCGACAAGATAGGTATGGGTCTCCTGCAAATGCCGAATCTGCTCTTCTAAATCCTGCTTGGTCTTCTCTAACAATTCCGTCGACAGGGCATGATTGTGAAATTCTGCCAAAACTCTTCGTATATCCTGTAAACTCATTCCTACTCGGCGGTAGTGGGCAATGGCTTTTAGGCGGTCTATGCTTTGCTCATCAAAATCACGAATCCCACGTTCATTGCGCGGGATGGCAACCATTCCTTCTTTTTCATAATAGCGGATAGCATGGGCAGACAGCCCTAAATCGTTGGAAACTTGCCTGATTGTTGTCATAATCAGCCTCCTTTTCTTTATCTTAACACCTTAGAGCAGGTCTAAGTCAAGCTATCATCGCAGCTTGAACAGTTAAAAATCGCCTTTATAATGACGGCGATTTTTTAGTTCACTAATAGGCTCCGCGGATGTAATCATGCACGTCCTGCCAGTAAAAGTCTGAAATACGCTCAAGCTCTTCCGGGCTGAATGGTTTGGCTGTTAGGCTTGCTAAGTTGCTGTCTGCCTGCTGAATGGATTTAAATCCTGGGATCACGGCTGTAATTCCATCTTGCTGGAGCAGCCATTTCAGCGAGGCACTGGCTAAACCGCCGTGGTCATCACCAATCCACTTGATTTTTTCAACCAGCTCAATAGCTTTATCAAAAGGCAGACCTCCAAAAGTTTCGCCAACATTAAAAGCTGCTCCGTCGCGGTTGAAGTTGCGGTGGTCATTTTCGGGAAAAACACTGTCTTTGGTATACTTGCCTGTCAAAAGGCCGCTGGCCAGAGGTACTCGTGCCAGAATTCCGACATTTTTCTCCTTAGCCAGAGCAATCATTTCTTTAACAGGTTTTTGCCGCAAAACATTGACAATGACCTGAAGGCTGCTGGCTTTGGTATTTTCAAGGACAAATTTGCCTTGATTGTCTGTTTCCACACTGACACCGTAATAGCGGATTTTCCCTTCTTTTTTCAAGTCTTCTAAGACGGCAAAGACATCTGACTGTGTCAGAATTTCCGTCGTTGGACAGTGAATCTGGTAGAGGTCAAGTACCTCCATCTGCAGATTGCGCAGACTGTCTTCGCAATAGCTGCGCACTTTATCATAAGTGTAGTTTTCAGGGTTTGTGAAATCATCACGGCGGCCGAATTTAGTCGCCACATAAACACGCTCAGAACGCTCTTTCAAAACCTCACCGATAAGGGCTTCACTGCGTCCGTTTCCATAAACATCTGCCGTATCAAAAAAGTTGACCCCGCAGTCAATGGCATGATTGAGCGCCGCCAGAGCAGACTCTTTACTGACGTTGCCCCAGTCGCCGCCCAGCGCCCACGTGCCAAAACTAACTGCACTGATGGACATGTCTGTTGTTCCTAATTGTCTGTATTCCACAAGATTCCTCCTCCATATTCTACAGCAAGCCCAGATGCTGAGCATGAAAAGCAATGTGCTTTTCAGCAAAGCTGGCAACAAAATAATAGCTGTGATCATATCCGTCATGCAAATCTAAGGTCACATCAATCCCATTGGCTTTGGCAGCCGCAGCAAAAATCTCCGGCTGCAGCTGCTCAGGATAAAACGTATCAGCCAAACCTTGGTCAATCAAAATCGGAACAGCTTTTTCTGCCTGTGACAAGAGTTTTGTACTGTCATAAGCTGCCCAAGCAGTCTGATCTTTACCAAGGTAAGCTGTAAAGGCTTTTTGACCCCAAGGAACTGCACTCGGATTGACAATCGGTGCAAAAGCTGAAACCGATGCATAGCGATTAGGATTTTTCAAAGCGATTTGCAAGGCACCGTGCCCGCCCATACTGTGACCAAAAACAGAACGTTTATCTGTTACCGGGAAATTGGCCTCAATCAGCTCCGGCAGCTCGTCAATGACATAGTCATACATGCGGTAGTTCTTATCCCACGGGCTTTGGGCTGCATTGAGATAAAAGCCGGCTCCCTGACCTAAGTCATAAGCCTCATCATCAGGAACACCTTCTCCTCGCGGCGAGGTATCCGGCATCACAAGGGCAAGACCGTACTTAGCAGCATACTGCTGGGCACCGGCCTTGGTTGAAAAATTTTCATCTGTACATGTCAAACCTGACAGGAAATATAAGACAGGAACCTTTTGATAGTCTGCTTGAGGCGGCAGATAAACCGCAAAGGTCATTTCTGTCTTGGTCGTTCTTGACTGGTGGCTGTAGCGTTCATGCCAGCCGCCGAAGCTCTTTGTTCTAGATAGCTGTTTCATAGACAGTCTCCTTAGTAATGAATAACTGTGCGGATTGACTTGCCGTCATGCATCAAGTCAAAAGCATCGTTGATTTGTTCCAAAGGCATAGTATGAGTGATGAAATCACTGAGAGCAAATTCACCGTCCATATACTGAGCAACAATGCCCGGCAGCTGCGTTTTCCCTTTAACACCGCCAAAAGCAGAACCGCGCCAAACACGGCCTGTTACCAATTGGAAGGGACGGGTATGAATTTCTGCACCTGCTGGTGCTACACCGATAATGATGCTCTCACCCCAGCCCTTGTGGCAGCATTCCAAGGCAGAGCGCATAACCTCAACATTTCCGATACATTCAAAGGAATAATCCACACCGCCGTCAGTCATATCAATAATGACTTCCTGAATGGGCTGATCGTAATCATTGGGGTTGACAAAATCAGTAGCTCCAAGCTCTTTCGCTTTTTCAAATTTATCTGGATTGACATCGATAGCAATGATACGAGAGGCCTTAGCCATACGGGCACCGATGATAGCAGCCAGCCCGATACCGCCAAGTCCAAAGATTGCTACAGTTGCTCCTTCTTCAACCTTAGCCGTATTGAGAACAGCTCCCATACCGGTTGTTACGCCGCAGCCTAACAGACAGACTTCTTCCAGCGGTGCATCTTCTTGGATTTTAACCAAAGAATACTGAGACACTACCGTGTGTTCTGAAAAAGTCGAAGTTCCCATATAATGATAGATGGGCTGACCGTCTTTGAAAAAGCGCACGGTGCCGTCGGGCATCAGTCCCTTGCCTTGTGTTTCACGGACAGCCGAGCACAAATTTGTTTTACCTGACAGGCAAAATTCACATTTGCCGCACTCAGCTGTATAAAGGGGAATAACGTGGTCGCCGACCTGAAACTCGGTCACACCCTCGCCTACTGCTTCAACAATTCCTGCGCCTTCATGGCCGAGCACACAGGGAAACACACCTTCTGCGTCTTTACCTGAAAGGGTGTAGGCATCTGTATGGCAGACCCCTGTTGCTGTGATACGAACCATAACTTCGCCTGCCTGCGGCGGCATGAGATCTAATTCTTCGATTTTCAGCGGTTCATTTGGTGCCCAGGCAACTGCGGCACGTGTTTTAATATAATCCATAACTGTCTCCTTTAGTAGTTTAGTTAGAAATAAACGGCAGCAAAAGCAGCCGGTCATATAGGATAAATAAAGACAAGTCTGAGGCAGTCCCGCCTCAGACTTACATTTAGCCGTTAAAAATCCTTAGTGTCTGGATCAGGTGCCGGTGTTGCACCTGCCAGATGCCTTATCGCATCAGCATCTTCATCACTCAGCTGAATATCTGTAAAGTCCAGATTTTCCTTGATACGATCTTTATGAACTGATTTTGGCAGCGGCAAAAAGCCTTCATACAAGGACCAGGCAAGTGCCACTTGAGCAACAGTTTTACCGTATTTAGCCGCAAGCTCTTTCATGGTCGCATCGCCAAAAATTTCTCCCTGACCAAGCGGTCCCCAAGCTTCAATCACAATATTATGATTACGGCAGTAGTCAATAACCTCCTCTTGATAGCAGCCTGGCGCCAAGCGGATTTGATTGACGGCGGGCGTCACTTTAGCAGTTTTGGCCAGAGCTTCCAAGTGATGCACCAAGAAATTGCTGACCCCAATTGAGCGGATAAGCCCGGCTTTCTGAGCTTCTTCCATATAACGCCAAGCCTCAGCATTGCCTTCTTGCCAATGATCGCGAATGGCTTTAGGATTAGGCCAGTGAATCAAATAAAGATCCACATAATCCAGCTGCAGTCTTTCTAAGGAAGCAGCCAGCGCTGCTTTTGCACCTTCATAGCTGTGAGCGTCATTCCACAGTTTTGTCGTCACAAAAAGCTCTTCACGCGCAATACCGCTGTCTTTAATAGCCCGGCCCACGCTTTCTTCATTGCGGTAATAGGCAGCTGTATCAATATGGCGGTAGCCAGCTTTAATAGCTTCCAAAGTTGATTGATAAGCTTCTTCACCATCAGCCGCCTTAAAAGTCCCAAAACCAACTTTTGGAATGGTTAAACCATCATTCATTGTGTAAACACTAACCATTAGATATCCTCCTTATGTACTGGTTCTGTGATAATAAGTACCACATAAATTCAAAAATGCAAGAAAGCAAAAATAAACCAGATTAAAACAATCCTGCCTCCTGCAGGCAAGACGCAGGAAAGCCCAAATCAGATTTGGCAGGAGCCAAAAACAGTTTTAGCTTTTTGGCAGTGAAAACCTTGCATCTTCACTTTTTATCTTAACACCTTAGAGCAGGACTAAGTCAAGTTTTTCCTCCATAACAAAAAGATAGCTAAAGGCCCTTTAATGCCTCATTTTATCAGGTATTCTCAGTGTTTTTAGACAAAAGGCTTTTAGGACTTATTAGAACTCTCGTATTTCTTTTCTCCGGCGATATAAGTAGCCTGTAGCTCGAAGTCACCATCCAAAACAATAAAATCTGCCTTATGTCCGATCTTAATCTGACCGCAGACCTGATCAAGTCCTAATGACAGAGCTGGGATAAGACTGGCCATGCGGACAGCTTCAGCTTTGCTGGCAATTCCCCAATCAACGACATTTTTAAGACCGTCTTTAAGCTCCAAAACAGATCCTGCAAGATTGCCGCCGTCTTTGAGCCGCGCTGTGCCATTGGCCACAATCACCGGAAATTCTCCCAGCATATAATCTCCGTCTGCTAAGCCTCCTGCACTCATACAGTCAGTAATGAGAGCTACTTGCTGGTGTCCCTTTTGTTTCATCAAAATATCGCAAGCTACCGGTGTGACATGATGTCCATCACAGATGAGCTCTGCATAAGTGTTAGGGAGATTATAGACTGCTCCTACCATACCCGGTTCGCGGTGGCTGAGTCCGCGCATCCCATTGTAAGCATGCACCCAGACACTGGCGCCGGCTTCAACGGCTCCAACAGCCTGCTGATAGGTCGCATTGGAGTGCCCCAGAGCGACTGTTACCCCTTTTTCTCTGGCATAGCGGATAAATGCTTCACTGCCCTCACGTTCCGGTGCTATGGCTATTTTCTTTAAAAGCCCCTGACTGGCCGATAGCCAAGCATCCAGTTCCTGACAGCTGGGATTGCGCATGTATGACGTATTTTGCGCTCCTTTATAGGTTTCCGTAAAGTAGGGGCCTTCAAAATAAAGGCCTTGAATCCTAGCCCCAGTTTCCTGACCTGCAAACGCTGCTGCGGTCTCACAAATAGCCTTCAATTCTTCAAACGACGCTGTCAAAGCTGTCGGTAAGAAACTTGTCACCCCTGCTGCCAGCAAGGCTTGACTCATTTTCTCCAGAGAAGCCCTGCTATTATCCATCGTATCAGCACCCGCATAACCATGAATATGGGTGTCAACTAAGCCCGGTGCTACCGAATACCCTGTACAGTCAATAATATCAGCTTCCTGCGGCACTTCGCTCTGCCATTGTCCGAAACAGCCATCCGTAATTTCTAAAAAACCTGTCCCCTTAACATCATAGGGATAAAAAAAGTGATCAGCCTTAATATATTTTGTCATTGAAAGATGCCTCCATTTCTTTTATATTATACAGTAAATTTTCTGCTTTATAAATAAAAAATCAAGAGTTCACTGCTCTTGATTTTTAGAGTGCTGACGCTTTGACAGGGCTTGATTGATTTTTTGGGTTTTGAGATAAATATCCAAACGCACAAAGCACCAGATAATAACATAAATCAGAAAATACTCAAGCCAGAAACGCGGATGAAGCAAAACATCCTGCCAGTCGTTGTAAACCATCATGGCTGAAACCAGTCCCAAGGTGACCGAACAATGGACAATCAAAAGCAGCAGAAATGAAAAACGCTCACTTTCAAATATAAGACTGACCAGTCCGATGGCAGCACTCATGACTAAAATACTGATAATATTGCTTTTGCTGACCGGTGATTTTTGAATGTCAAAAAGAAGAACTAAGAGATAGGTCAGACTGCCTGTACGGAGCCCCGACAGCATCGCACTGAATACTTTTTTCATTCCGGCTTCCTTTCTAAAGTCCCAGCTGAGCCATCAGGAGTTTAACATACTTTCGGCTCACGCTGGACTTAATATTGTTGCTTAACTTGGCCATCATATTGCCCGAAAAGCTGTCCGACAGCGATTCCAGATGGTCAAGGTTAATCAGGGCATGTTTGGAAATTTGGATAAAGTTAGATTTATTCAGGCGGTTTAAAAAATGAACCAGTGTTTCTGTTGTCGTATAGACACCCTTTAAGGTATAAATTTTCAGGGTCGTCTGACTGACATCTGCCAAGATAATCTCACTGAGTTTGAGCATGATGATCTTATCCATACTCTTGATGGGAATGGCGGTGCTTGCGGGCGGCTGATAGTTATCAATATAATCAAGCAAGCGCTGAATATCATCCGTTTTTTCTGCTGCCCTGACCAAAACAAGGGGCGTATGGACTGGAATTTGTGAATCCAGTTCAAATTGACTTTTTACCACCGGATCTTCCTCTCTAAACAAGGGATCGGCGCTCTAACAGAACAGTTTGCAAACTGAAAAGGACAAGTCCGATCGCTAAGATACCTATCACTATATAGTATGTCTGAGTATTTGTCAATAAATCCTGCCAAGCCATGCGGATACCCATCAGTTTTTCAAAGCGTTCTCTGGCACTGTCCTGGCTGAAATTATCTTTGAGAGCATCTGCCATGAGCACTTGTCTGAATAAAGAAGCGATATAAGCTCCCGGCGTACACTTCATCAGGGCCTGTGCAAAATTCGGAAGCTCGCCTATAGGAACATAGGTTCCTACAAGAAAACCTGAGGCAGCTCCAAAAATAGTTGCCAATTTGCCAAGATTGTCAACTGAGCGGATAGGGCTAACGAAAAGCGCATTAAGCAGGGTTGATATCAGGGTATTTAAAAGCATGATAGCAATGAGCTGAGGCCACACTGACCAAGAAAGGCTGACCTGATCAGCCACATAAAAGCAGCTTCCCATAATGATAAACATGATCAGCTGCATGGCAAAACCAACAAGTGCTGCACTGATAATATAGCTAAACGGCAAAGCCCAGCCGCCAAGATCAGTAATCAAAAGATCCTGGTATACATGGCTTTCTTTGTCCTTTGTCCATTGGGACAGACTGGACAAGGTCGTGGTAATTCCCGTGATAGCCAGTGTTCCGCCTATCAGCCATGTATCTAGCAGCTGATTGCTGCCGTCTATGCGCAACCAGGAAGACTCAATATTATCCTTGAGAAAAACAAGATAAAGAATGAAAGAAATAAGTGCCCCCATCAGCGAAAAGATCACACCGCTGCGGTTGCGGAAATAAAGAATACAGTTTCGTTTAACTAAAGCTGACATTTAACGTACCTCCCGTCCGGTCAGGGTCATAAATGCATCGTCCATAGTGCCGGGACGAAATTCAAAATTGTGAATTAATCCTTGGCAGCTGCTGAGAATAGCCACCGCCAGCTCAGATGTTTCAGGTTTTAAAATGACTTCATTTTCTCTGACCTGTTCAATCTCAGTGTCTTTCAGACAGCCAAGCAGCCGGTTCAGCTGATTGCTTTGCAGTTTAAGAATATTCTTGGCATATTTTTCCTTGATGAAACGAGCTGTTCCCTGCGCAATCACTTGTCCATGGTCAATGATATAGACCATATCAGCACTGTCTGCCTCATCCAGATAATGAGTTGTCAGCACAATGGTCATCTTATCTCTTTTTTGCAGCTGGTGCAGCAACTCCCAGATGGCTTGCCTGGTCTGAATGTCAAGACCCGTTGTCGGCTCATCTAAAAAGAGGATATCAGGACTGTTAAGCAAGGCACGCGCAATATCCACACGCCTTTTTTGCCCTCCTGACAGGCTGCCATAGGCTTGGTTGATAAAATGCGTCAGCCCCAGCTTGTCAACAAGCTCCTCTATCTTTTGAGGGGCAACTTTCTTGTACTGGCGTGCCCGAATTTGTAAGTTCTCCTTAACGCTCAGCATATCATCTAAAACACTGTTTTGAAAAACTACCCCGATTTTTGCCTCATGGGTATAACAGACTGTACCGGCATCAGGCTGGGAGAGGCCGATGAGCATTTGGATGACAGATGATTTACCGGCACCGTTAGGGCCTAAAACAGCGGTAAAGCTCCCCCTTTCAATAGCAATATCCAAATTATTGACTGCAATATGCTTGCCGTAAGTTTTAACGAGACCTTGCGTTTTGAGAATCATCATTAGAAAATCCTTTCTTATTCTGTCTGACTGCAGTCTAACAAAAGTTTACTGAAAAATCTCGGCTTTTTGGATAAGAGGTCAAAATACGAAGATAAGACGTTCAATAAGGAAAATGAAATTTTGCTTCCTCAGAACTGTCACGTGAAATGGGGATTGCTTTTTGAATTCTTTTGCTTATAATAAAGGGTAGCGACACATGAGGTTTTTTTCTGTGTTCCGAACAAAACAGGGTGATGACTAATGAAACTTCCTATAGCAATGATTTTTTCCGGTCTGGGTGCGTTTTGCCTGGCCTATTCTTCCTTTACTAAAAATAAGCAGCAGATGCTGCGCTGGCAAATCAGCGATTACCTGTTCACCATCACAGCCAATCTCCTTTTAGGGGGTTACACAGGTGCTTTGACAATCAGCGTCTCCATCATCAGAAACACACTGATTATCAAGCAAAAAAACACCAAGTGGATCACCATTTGTCTGGTGCTAATTCAAATCGTCCTCGGCAGCTGGGTCAACAATTTAGGTTTTATCGGCTATCTGCCCATCATCTCTTCAGTATCTTACACCCTGACAACCTTTTTAACATCTAAGATGCAAATCCTGCGCTGGCTCATCATCGAAAACATGCTGCTGTGGCTGGTCTATGACATCACTATCAAGGCTTATCCGGCTGTCTGTATGGATATTTTCATCAGCTTATCAACACTGCTGGCTATTTACAAACATCATATCAACCGTCAAAAGCTGTAAATACAAAAACATGCCTGATTTCAAAGAAATCAGGCATGTTGTCTCGCTCTTCTGCTTTTAAAACAATTCATTACAGCAGTCACACTATTACTCTTTAGCTTCTAAGACATATTTTTGAATAGCCTCAGCTACGCCGGCTTCATCGTTTGAGACGGTTACGGCATCTGCAATTTTTTTAACCTCTTGGGCAGCATTTCCCATGGCAACACTGAATCCTGCCATCTTCATCATTTCAAGATCATTAGCTGCATCCCCCAAGGCCACAATATCTTTTGTCTGCACATCCAGCTTTTGAGCCAATTCCCTCAAGCCGCTTGCCTTGGTAATTCCTTTGGGCATAGCTTCAAAAAGGTAGGACTGACTTCTGACCATGCTGAACTTTTCGGCTAATTCTCTTTCAAAATCAGCCTGAAAGGCATCCATCGCATCAGGCTCTCCCATGTACATGGCCTGAAAAACCGGTTTGTCTGCCGTCTTCACATCTGTCAAACTGACCGGTTTGGCTTCTGTAAAGACTAAGCCGGCATCATAAGCTACCAAGTCCGGCACTTCATCGGCCAGCACCAAATAATCCACATCGGCAATCAGGGTCAGGTAAATCTCAGGATAGCCCTCTAAAAGACTGTAAAGGTAGCGGATATCAGGAAAATCCAGTTTATGGTAACTCAGTAACTGCCAGTCCTCATTGATAGCATGAAGGGAACAGCCGTTATTTAAAATAGCATATTCCTTGGCTGCATCTAAGCCCAATTTGTCAAAATAGGGCTCTACGCCGCTTTGAATGCGCCCTGTGCAAATGACAATCTTGTGCCCTTTTTGAGCCGCCTCCCGAATGGTATCAATATTTCTCTGAGGAAGCTTTTTTTGACTGTCTAAGAGCGTTCCGTCCATATCAATAGCAATTAACTTAAGCAAAATAGTTACGACCTTTTCTAAATCAATCTATTGTCTAGTTTACCACATTTAAGAAAATAGCACACCCCCACCATAATAAGGGGTATGTTAATCATGTTCTCATAAAAAAGAAGCGGAAAGATTGCTGCAGCAACAGTCTGCTTCTCCGCTTGTTTTTTAATAATTTTGAAGATGGCTAAACTTCTGCTCCCAGTTCATACTTTGTCCCTTTTAAAGCACGTTTTAAAGACCATTTGCTGGGATTGCCGGTCACAGTGACTTCTTTTTTATCAAGATCAACTTTGACGCTGTCTACTTTTTTTAATTCTGAAAAACGTTTAGTGACGTTGTCAACACAGCCTTGGCATTTTAAGCCGTTAATATGATATGTTTTTTCCATGATATTTTTCTCCTTTTTACAATTTTACTATTTTAAGACGCAGAGCATTTAACACGACAGAAACCGAACTGAAACTCATAGCCAGACCTGCAATCATCGGATCAAGGAGCGGTCCGCCAAAGAGATAAAGGGCACCCATCGCAATAGGGATGGACAAAACGTTGTAGATAAAAGCCCAGAACAGATTTTCTTTGATATTAATGATGGTAGCCCGGCTGATTTTCAGTGCTTTGATAATATCAAGCATAGCCGGTTTCATGAGGACAATATCCGCAGATTCCATAGCAATATCTGTTCCTGATCCCATCGAAATACCAATATCCGCTGTCGCAAGCGCCGGAGCATCATTGATACCGTCTCCAACCATGGCAACTTTCTTGCCTTCGGCCTGCAAATCAAGAATGGCCTGCGTTTTTTCCTGCGGCAGAACCTGGCTGATTACTGCTGTTATACCAACTTCCTTAGCAATCGCCTTGGCTGTTTCCTCATTATCACCGGTCAGCATGACCACTTCAATCCCCATATCCTGCAAGGCTTTGACAGTTGTCTTGCTGTCAGGCTTAACCTTATCAGCAATCGTAATCAAGCCCAAAAGTCGGCCGTCTCCGGCAACAAAAATCGGTGTTTGACCCTCAGCCGTTGCTCTCTTGAAATCATCTTGAGCTTTTTCAAGAGAAATATGATTTTGCCGCATAAGCTTTTCATTGCCAACCAAAAGCTCTGTCCCGGCTACGCGGCCTTTGAGCCCAAAGCCTGTCAGCGATGTGAAATCCTCAGCTTCAAGCAGGGTATGTCCTTCTTTTTGAGCATAATCAACGACAGCCTGACTCAAAGGATGCTCAGACAGAGCTTCCAGAGATGCTGTTAATTGCAGCACAGACGCATCAGACCCATATGAAAAGCTGCTGACAACTTCAGGTTTGCCCCGAGTGATGGTTCCTGTCTTATCAAAAACGATGGTGTCAACTTGATGAGCTAATTCCAGCACATCACCGCGTTTGTAGAGAATACCATTTTCGGCAGCCCGGCCTGTACCCACCATAATAGCGGTTGGTGTTGCCAAACCTAATGCGCAAGGGCAGGCAATAACAAGAACAGCTACGCTGACTGTCATTGAAAAAGTGAAGTCCTGTCCCATTGCAAAATACCAGAACAATCCTGTCAGCAAAGCGATAACAATAATAACAGGAACAAAAACGGCAGATACCTTGTCAGCAATTTTAGCGATAGGAGCCTTTGTTTGCTGGGCATCCTCAACCAGTTTAATAATCTGCGACAAAAGAGTGTCGTTGCCAACTTTCTCTGCTTCAAAGACCAGGCTGCCCTGTCCGTTGATCGATCCGCCGTAAACCGGGCTGTCTGCTGTTTTTTCAATAGGAATAGACTCTCCGGTCAGCATGGACTCATCGATAGCAGAATGTCCGGAAAGCACACGGCCGTCAACCGGAATTTTTTCTCCCGGTTTAACCAAGATATGGTCCCCAATTTCTACATTTTCAATCGGAATACGGACTTCTTTGCCGTCACGAAGAATGACAGCTTCTTTTGCTGATAGGTGCATCAGTTTTTTGATAGCATCTGAGGTTCGACCTTTAGATAGAGTTTCAAAATATTTCCCCAAAGTAATCAGAGTCAAAATGACGGCTACTGATTCATAGTAGAGATGATGCACATGGTGAACATGTCCCAGATATTCATGATAGGTTCCGTAAAGGCTGTAGAGGAAAGCTGCTGTTGTCGCCAAAGCGACAAGCGAATCCATATTGGGATGTCCCTTAAAGAGCGAACGAAAACCATTGTCATAAAAGTTCCGGCTCAGTATGACGACTGGAATGGTCAAAAGCAGCAAAACACTGGCATAGGCAATCGGTGCAGATTCCGGCGCCAGAAAGCTAGGCAGCGGCAGCCCTATCATGCTGCCCATGGAAATATAAAACAGCGGAATGGTGAAAACAGACGCCCATAAAAGGCGCTTTTTAATCCCTTCCAGCTTATGTTCTTCCCGGTCTTCCTGACTTTCAGCAGTAGCCGGATCATAAATTTTAGCAGCATAGCCCGCATCAGCGACAGCCTTAGAAACAACTGCTTCATTGATCTTACCGGCGTCATAATCTATGGTCATCTTTTCAGTTGTCAAATTGACAACTGCACTGTTAATACCATCCAGTTTTTTGACTGCATTTTCCACATTGACAGCACAGGAAGCACAGGTCATCCCGTCTATCAAAAATACTTCTTCACTCATTGTGATACCACCTCCAAGTGTTCGTGACAAGAACATTGCCCGACAATACAATTACACTTAACTTCAGGAACGGCATTTGCTTTTTTGGACAACAGCAAAGCTTCTAACTCCTCAATATCAGACAAAGTCATGGGCGTCTCTTCAATCAAATGCTTCACCAAAGCTTGATGCTTCGTGACACAAATGCGGGAGAAAACTTCCGACACCTGCTGCTCCAGAGCTTCCTCTTCTGAAATTAAGCTGGAATAGATATATTTTCTTCCTTGACGCTGGCTGGTTACATAGCCTTTTTCTGATAAACGAGTGATTAACGTTTTAATCGTTGAAGCAGACCAACGATAGGCCCGACTCAGTACAGCAATGATTTCACTGCTGCTTGTTTTCTGTTTGGCCCAGACAACGCGCATCACTTCCCACTCTGCATTTGAAATAGTTGTCATTTAAGCTCCTCCTTTCAGCAAGATACCTCCCTAATGTTCTGAGAACAAATAATCCCATCTGCTTCTAACAGCCAGACGTAAGATCAGCAAACAGGCACTCTCAGCAGTAAGACATTAGGGAATCAGATATACTTGTTTACGTTTGTAGATATATTTTATTCTTTTTGTTTACATTTGTCAACATAAACAGCTCAAAACAAAAGAAAAAGCCTTCATTGGACTCATAATCCTCACGAAGGCTTCGACACCTATTACCTGCTTTTGCAGCAGCTGACAAACAAAGGGAAAAATCGTTTTTGTTTGCTCAATTTCTTTTTTCCAAATCCCTAAGCATTTGGTCAATTTTATTGCCGTATGCAATGGATTCGTCCTTGATAAACTGAAGATCCGGAATCTTATACATGGTCAGGTTCTTCCCTAACTCACGCTTGATGGTTCCGGTCGCTTTTTCAAGACCCTGCTGCGCTTTTTGCCCATCTGAAGCCAGATCGCTCATAATCGTATAATAGACCTTAGCCAAGGACAAGTCGCCCAGCATTTGGACATCCGTTATCGTTACTCCCTGAACGCGCGGATCACGAACCTTCTTTTGCAAAATCTCATTGACTTCACGTTTGATTTCCATCCCGACGCGATCAACACGGTGGTTTGACATAATTAAGATACCAAGAGCGAACGAAGAGCAGAACAATTTAGCCTGTTTAAGAAATCAGCAGTTCTTATCAGTTTCCTAAATGTCAAACTCCTCCTTCGGGTTTATTTCCTTTCACTAAATTTTTGATATTTCTCTTTTAGCGAGAAAACATTCAACTACGTCTGCACGCAGAACTTATTTACGCTTAATTTCTTCCATGATATAGGCTTCAATAGCATCATCCACTTTGATGTCATTGTAGTTTTCAATCATCAAGCCGCCTTCTTGGCCATTAGAGATTTCTTTGACGTCATCCTTGTAATGTTTAAGGCTGGCCAGTTTGCCATCGAAAACAACGACACCGTCACGGATAACGCGAACGCTGGAGTCACGTGTCACTTTACCGCTGGTTACTAGGAAGCCGCCGATTGTGCCCACTTTAGAAACCTTGAAGGTTTCACGGATAAGAGCTTCACCGATAATTTTTTCTTCAAATTCCGGATCCAGCATACCTTTCATGGCATCTTCCACTTCTTCAATGACCTTATAAATGATTGAATGCAGACGGATTTCAACATCATCAGCCTCTGCCTGCTGGCGAGCCTGCGGTGTCGGACGGACATTGAAGCCGATAATGACAGCGTTAGAAGCCTCAGCCAAGGTCACATCTGATTCATTGATAGCACCAACGGCTGAATGGACAACATTTACCTTAACACCTTCAACATCAATCTTAAGAAGAGATGATGCTAGGGCTTCAACCGAACCTTGAACATCTGCCTTGATGATGACATTGACCGATTTCACTTCACCGGCTTTAAGGGTATCAAAGAGATTGTCAAGACTGACACGGTGCGTCAGCTGACGCTGTTTCATCAAAGCACGTTTAGCACGTTCTTCACCGGCGGCACGAGCAGCTTTTTCATCTTCATAAACCGCAAAATGGTCTCCCGCCATAGGCGCTTCATTTAAGCCGGTAATAGATACCGGTGTTGATGGCAAGGCTGTTTTGACACGGCGCCCCAGATCATTAGTCATGGCACGGACGCGGCCGAAAGTGTTCCCGGCAACGATAGGGTCTTGAACATGCAGTGTTCCCTGCTGAACTAAAAGCGTAGCCACTGCTCCCTTACCTTTATCCAGACGGGCTTCAATGACAGTACCGATCGCACGGACTGTTGGGTCTGCCTTGAGCTCTTGGATTTCCGCAACAAGGAGAACAGTTTCCAGCAGCTCTTCGATGTTTTGGCCGAATTTTGCTGAGATTTCGACAAATTCAGAGTCACCGCCCCAAGCGGTTGAGATAACGCCATGCTCTGCCAATTCCCCAATGACACGCTCTGGGTTAGCTCCGGGCTTATCAATCTTGTTAATCGCAACAATAATCGGTACATTGGCTGCCTTTGAGTGGTTAATCGCTTCTATGGTCTGAGGCATAACCCCATCATCAGCCGCAACAATCAAAATAGTGATGTCGGTGACAGAGGCTCCGCGGGCACGCATGCTGGTAAAGGCCGCATGTCCCGGCGTATCTAAGAAAGTAATTTTCTTTCCGGCTTCTTCAATCTGATAGGCTCCGATATGCTGAGTGATACCGCCCGCTTCACCTGTAGCAACACGTGAATTGCGAAGCGTATCAAGGAGCGTTGTTTTACCATGGTCAACGTGTCCCATAATCGTCACGACGGGCGCACGCTCAACCATATTTTCCGGATTGAGATAATCATCTTCAACAAAGAAGCGCTCAATATCGGCTGCATCAACCTCAACTTTCTTATGCGCTTCAATACCATAATCCACCATCAAAAGTTCAATAGTATCTCCGTCCAAAGATTGGTTCTGCGTTGTCATAACGCCCATCATGAAGAGTTTCTTAACAATTTCTGCAGGCTCACGCTTGATACGTTTTGCAATCTCAGCTACTGTCATGCCTTCTGTATATTCAAACTCTTTAGGCAATTCATGGAACTTGCGCTCAGTCACAGGTTTTGGACTGCTGTCATGACTGCGATTGTTTCTGCCTTTTTTATTTTTCTTGTTCCAATTACTATTTCTTTGGTTTCTCACTTGGTTTTGCTTATTCCGATTTTTCTTGTTTTTATTTTGTTTTGGTCCGTCCTCATTTTCATGTGCAAAATCACGTGATTTATCTGAACGGGTCTGTTTTTTCCGGCGTTTGTCCGGTGCTGCCGGACTTGGAGCTGCGGCTGCCGGCTGAGTTTGCAGCGGTTCCGAAGGTACTGCTGCCTGAGCAAGCGCTGCTGCAGCGTTTCGCTCTTCCTCTTTAGCCTTTCTGGCTTTTTCCTGAGCCTGCGCTGCCTGACGCCGCTTATTTTCTTCAGCTTCATGGAAACGCACTTCACTCTGACGGGAATATTCAGCATTCTGCTCCGCTTTTAAAGCAGCTGCCCGCGCCTTAAAATCGATACGCGGTTCTGCTTGGATGCCCCTTGAAGAAGCTTGGCGGTTAGCTGCCTGATTGCGGCTGTCGCGGCGATTGTCATTTTGACGGCCGCGGCTGCGGCTGTCTCCCCGGCGGCTGTCCTGACGGTTTTGATAACGATTGTCATTGCGACGGTCACGGTCATTGCCGCGGCTGTTTCGCCCTTCATTGCGGCGGCCGCTGGCACGCCGTTCCGCTTCTGCCTTGGCACGCGCTTCACGTTCTGCCTTAAAATTCCGATTTTGCGGTCTGGGACGAGCCGGCTTAGCTTCTGCTTTAGCATCTGCAGCCGGTTGCTTATCTTGCGGTTTTTCCGCTTCTTTCGGAGCTGCTGCAGCCTTTGGCTTCTGCGGAGCTGCAAAACTTTCTGCAATGCGCTTAGCATCCTGCTCATCCACGCTCGAAGCGTGGCTTTTTACTTCTAGGCCCAACGATTTTGCCTTTTCGACAACTTCTTTACTTCCTTTGCCAATTTCCTTGGCAATTTCGTATAATCTTTTCTTAGACAAATCTTGTCCTCCTATTCTTCTAATCCATAAGAGTCCTCATTTTCTTTGAAAACCCAGTGTCCGTAACAGCAAGCACTTTTCTGCTTCTGCCGATAGCGGCACTTAATTCCAGTGTTGAAAACACTGTGGAGACTTCTATATCATAATAGTTGCTTTTATCCGTCACTTGCTTGGTCAGATTAGCTCCGGCGTCATTGGCTAAAAAGACAAGCCGCGCTTTTCCGCTCTGAATGGCTTTAATAACCTGCTCCTCACCGGAAATAAGACGTCCCGCCCGCTGAGCCAGACCTAATAAATGTGACAGCTTTTCTAACTTATTCAAGACCCAACTCTCTTCTTTTCACCTTATGATCAACGAAAGCAATCAATTCATCATAGAAGCTCTCAGGAACTTCCATGGCAAAGCTGCGGTTAAAAACCCTTTTTTCCTTAGCCTTCAATGCTTCTTCGTTATCAATCTTGATATAGGCACCCCGACCGTTTTTCTTGCCGGTAGGGTCAATAAAAATTTGGCCTTCCTTGGTTTTGACAATGCGGAGCAAATCACGCTTATCAATGATTTCACCCGAAACAAGAGACTTTCTCAACGGTATCTTTCTTGTTTTTGCCATCAAACACCTCCGACTTTTCTACTCAATATCGTCTGAGACAAGTTCCTGAGCAAAATCAGCCTCAGCAGTTTCTTCAGAACCTGCTTCCTGATCAGACAGCTCCTGAGCTGCCTCATCTTCCTGTGCCCATTCAACTTCCATTTCTTCAAATTCACTGGCTGATTTAATATCAATGCGGTAACCCGTCAAATGAGCTGCTAGGCGGACATTCTGCCCGCGGCGGCCGATTGCAAGAGACAGCTTACTGTCCGGCACGACAACTGTCGCATGTCTTTCGTCTTCTTCATCAAAGAGGACCTGATCCACCTCAGCAGGCGCAATAGCATTGTAGATAAATTCGGCCGGATCATCAACCCACTCAATGACATCAATATTTTCTTCAACAGGTACCCAAAGGCCGGTCTTTTGATCCAGACGTTTAGGATGAAACTTGCTGGTAACTTTTTTGATGTTGGCACCTTTACGGCCGACGATTGTTCCGATAGCATCAACATTAGGATTGTGACTGCGAACAGCAACCTTGGTGCGGTCTCCGGCTTCACGCGCCACACTCATGATTTCAACCGTTCCATCAAAGACTTCCGGAATTTCCTGTTCCATGATACGTTTGATAAATTCCGGATGGCTGCGGCTGACGAAAACATTAACCCCTTTAGGATTATTTTCAACCTTGTAAACATAAACTTCAATACGGTCGTGAGAAGCAAAAGTTTCTCCCGGGATTTGATCTTGGCGGGACAGCTGGGCTTCAATCGTTCCTAAGTTAACATAGATAAAGCGATCATCAAAACGCTCCACCGTTCCAGTCATGATTTCTCTTTCATGCTCTTTATATTCATTGAAAGTGACCTCACGCATCTGACGGCGCATTTTTTCCATGATAGTCTGTTTGGCAGACTGCGCAGCCACACGGCCGAATTCTTTGGGACTTTCTTCAAAGCGAATCTTATCGCCCAGTTCATAAGCTGTACTGATGGCAAGAGCATCTTTGAGGCTGATTTCAAGGCGGCTGTCAAAGACTTCCTCAACAACCTCACGCACAGTGAAAACTTTAAAGTCACCTGTCTTTTCATTAAATTCAATTTCAGCACTCTCAGACTGACCATAGCGCCGTTTATAGGCTGACTTTAGTGATTCTTTAACTGCATCAATAATATCGTCTTTGTTAATGTGTTTTTCTTCTTCCAAAATACGGAAGGCTTCTAGCATTTCTTTACTCATAATTAAGATACTGAGGGCATAAAATGAACAACATCAAAATGGGAGATTAACTGACGGACGTTTTCGTCCCGGAAAACCTGCCTTTTGACACAGTTTGCAGCCCGTGTTCGTTTCCTTTCCTAAGATAAAATATGAGGGATTACAGCTTCACAGCCATACGAGCCTTAGCTACTGTTTTATAAGGAATCTCGACTGTTTTTTGACGTGTTTTATCCATATAGGCGATTGTCAGTGTTTCACCATCAAAGGCAAGCAAGTCACCTTCAAAAACCTTTGTTTTGTCAATAGCCTGATAGAGACTCACATTGACATACTGACCGACAGCATCAGCCAGACTTTCTGCAGTTTTTAGCGGACGTTCAAGGCCGGGGCTGGACACCTCCAGCATGTACTGATCCGGAAAAGGATCCGGCTGAATTGTATCGAGCAGGGGGCTGATAATATCTGTCAGCTCTGCTGTATCTTCGACGGTGATTCCTCCCGGTTTATCAACCAGAATACTGAGAACATAATCCCCGCCCATTTTTTCATACTCAACATCAACCAGCTCAAACGGTTCAGTAATAACAGGCCTTACTGTCTGTGTCACTATATCAATAATCGTTGCGATTGCATTTCCCTCCTTACACACACAAGGAGCGAAGTCACAACTTCGCTCCTTTCTGTATTATTTCCTACTATTATAACATAAATTGAGGAAAATGCAAGTCTGACACGGGATTTTTACTATCCGACCCGCTTTTTATCTTTGAAAAATCTGAAATTTTAAAGAGTGCTTTATCTCTTATATCTCATCTTTCAAGGAGAGGAGGGGATTCGAACCCCCGAGCCCCGTTAAGGACTACACGCTTTCCAAGCGTGCGCACTCGGCCACTATGCGACCTCTCCGTAAAGAGCGAGACTAAAATCTCGCCTCAACACGATAGATGGGCTGGCCTTTCTGAGAAAACTTCTCTTCGTACTCGGTCAGCACATTATTTTCATAATCACTGGCATGCAAATCTAACCATACCTGCTCTAAAATCATACCATATTGTGAGAAACTTGCCAAGCTATATTCGAAAAGTTGGCGATTATCTGTCTTAAAATGGATTTGACCTTTTTCCGGCAGAATCTTTTGATAAACCTCTAAAAAGTTTTTATGGGTCAGGCGCCGCTTCTCATGACGCTTTTTGGGCCAGGGATCGCTGAAGTTTAAGTAAATCAAATCAACTTCATGATCCGCAAAATAATCGCTTAGGCTAGAGCCATTGGCCAAAAGCAGCCGAACATTGGGCAGCCGGCCTTCCAGCACCTTATCCAAGGCGTGGCTGAGAACAGAAACCTGAAGATCAATTCCAATGTAATTAATTTGAGGATTCTGAGCAGTCATCCCTGTAATAAAGCGTCCTTTGCCGCTCCCAATTTCAATGTGAACAGGATTATTATTGCCAAAGACCGTATGCCAATTTCCCTTTGCTTCTTCCGGTTTTAAAATAACATACTGAGGATTATTTTCCAGATGCTCCTCAGCACCTTTTCGTTTTCTGACTCTCATGCTTTCTTTCTAAAAAGAATCTCTGAACTTGCGCAGTTCATAGATTTCCTGATTGACATTTTCCATATCACGGTTTTCATAATATTTTAAAATCTGTGACAGATAAGAAAGCTGACCGTACCACCTAATCTTTTGGTAAACTTTGCTGTTTTTCTTGTAACCGTAGTAAGTCAGCCATTCCGCCCAGCGCGTATGCGGAATATAGTGGCTTAAAATATGTGCCACATCGTACATGCGGTCTGTCACACGCACAGAATCCCAGTCCACTAAGTAAATCAGACCGCTCGTGGTCACGACCCAATTGCTGTGTCTGACATCTCCATGAACAATGGTTGCATAGTCTTTTTTAAAGTCGGGCAGATTTCGCTTCATCTCCGCAACCACAGACTGCAGGTAGGCATTTTCTGCAATTTGATAAGGAGCACTGCGCTCCCAAGACAGCAGCAAATCCAGCGGCCCTTCTATTTTATAATTTAATTGCAGCAGCTGGTTAACCAAAGGCTTTGATTTGTGCATCTGCAGCAAAATCTGAATGATTTGCTTGCTGTTCATATCAGCTCTGGTTAAGAGCCTGCCGTCCAGCCATTCCTGAGCGCTCATCATATCACCGTTGCCCAGACGCTTGGCCCATAAAAGCTGCGGTGCAATCTGTTCCTTGGCTAAAGCTGCCAGAATCGGTGTCGTGTTGATTTTCACAAAAATTTTATCACCGTTGGGATAAGTGCCAATATAGGCTTGACCGCTTTTCCCTTTTAAGGGTGTTAAGGTTAAATCTTTATCTGATTGGATCACACTCTTCCCCTCCTTTTCTTCTCGAATCACTAGTCCTATTTTACTTGTTTTAAACGGCTTAGTCAATTATCTTCTTTATTTTGTAAACCAGATAAAATTCATTTAAAATAATCATCGCTGCCGCCAGAAAAAGCGCCTTCTGCCAAGAAAGGCTGACGCACATCTCAACTGCTGTCAAAAGATATAAGACAGCTCTTAGAAATTGCTTGAGACTAGCTTTTTTAGTTTTTGGGGCAAGCGGAAAAAGGCCTGTCAGATACTGATAATCATAGTGCTTATACAAAGCCAGCAGCTGAAAGAGCAGCAGATAATTAAAGAGAACTGCCAGCCCAGCTGAAATCAAAGGCTGAGCAATAAAAATAAGACTGAGCAGACTTAACATTCCTAGGCGAACAGCAAGACCCAGATAATCACCGCTCCGCAAAAAAGCACGTAAATAAAGATGGGTCCACGTATTGCTGTGTTTCTGCGATAAGAAACCCGTCGTAAAATCCAGATAAGAGCGGCGCTTGACACTGGCAGAGAGTCCTTTAACATTGGTGAAAAGAGAGAAAAACTTTAAAATTGCCTGCTGCCGCTTTCTTTCCTGACTGATCGCCTTGGTCCAATTAAGTTTTCCGCCAGGCAAAAAAATGTGTACTTTTTTTGCCATAATCAGCCATTTTAAAGCAAGAAAAGCCAGTAAAAAGAGCACAAAAGCTGCTACAGACATTCCCAAGCGCAAAAATAAGGGTGCTAAGAGCAAAAGAAAAAGAAGCTGCAGCGTTCCCCAAAAGAAGAAAGCGCGCTTTTGAGCCTGTTTGATTATGGAAACCACTTCTTTTTCCTTAGCGATTAAAAAATGCCGATCAGCCGTCTCCAGATAAGTGGCTGTATTTCCCCAAAACAGCAAGACTGTAAGCGCCAAAGATAAAATAATGATGATTGGCAGATGATTGGCTGGAAAATGCTTTAACAGCTGACTGTACTGCACCATGAGAAAACCCAGCAGAAAAATCAGCACTAAAACAAAATGGTCATTGAACACATAACGCAGATATTTGCTGCTTTGCCTGATAAAAGCCAAGCGCCTTTTGCTAAATATCGTTTTCATAAGTCAATCCTCTTTTGTTAAAGCCATATAAATATCATTAAGACTGGCTTTAGGGCTGCCAAAAGCTGCCCGCAGCTCTTCCAAATTGCCCTGAGCTCTTATCTGTCCGGCATGCAAAATAACAAAGCGGTCGCACATTTTTTCTGCCGAATCAAGGACATGTGTGGACATCAAAATAGACTTCCCTTTTGCCTTTTCAGCCGCTAAAAGCTCTGTCAAATCTGAGATAGCCACAGGATCCAGTCCTAAAAAAGGCTCATCAACAATAAAAAGGCTGGGATCAACAATAAAAGCACAGATAATCATCACCTTTTGCTTCATGCCCTTAGAAAAATGACTGGGAAACCAATCGAGCTTATCTTCCAGCCTGAACAGCTCCAAAAGCTTATGGGCACGGTTCATCGTTTCTTTTTGTTCGATATCATAAGCCATGGCTATCGTCTCAAGGTGCTCTTTCAGAGTCAGTTCCTCATAAAGACTGGGGGTTTCAGGAATAAAACCGATTTTCTTGCGATAAGCCTCTTCTTGATCAGACAGGGTCAAACCGTCAATACTGATCTTTCCTTCATAGGGGGTCAACAGACCGATAATCTCATTGATCGTTGTTGACTTACCGGCCCCATTGAGTCCGATAAGACCTACTAACTCACCGTCTGCCACTTGGAAACTGATATTTTTTAGGACAGGGATATTGACATAACCGCCTGTCAGATTTTCGATTTTTAACATGACGTTTCTTTCTAACTTTGATATACTATATTATAACAAAAACAAGCTAAGAAGGTGATTTTTAATGGACAATTGTATTTTTTGCAAGATTATAGCAGGTGACATCCCTTCATCAAAAATCTATGAAGATGACGATGTTTTAGCCTTTCTTGATATTTCCCAAGCTACCCCAGGCCATACGCTGGTTGTGCCTAAAGAGCATGTCCGCAATGCGCTTGCTATGGATGAAAAAAGCGCAGCCAAGCTGTTTGCCAAGATTCCAAAAATTGCCCGTGCCCTCAAAAAAGCAACTGAGGCCGATGGACTTAATATCGTTAACAACAATGAAGAAGCAGCCGGACAGACCGTTTTTCACGCCCATGTGCACCTGGTCCCCCGCTTTGCCGGCTCAGATGAATTTGCCATCCACTTTGTCGAACACGAACCTGACTTTCCTGCCCTTGCTCAGTTAGCGGAAAAAATTCATAAGGAGATTGAGGCATGAAAACAAAAACTTTCATCATCTCAAGTATTCTTGGAGCCGGCCTTTACCGGCTCTATCAAAAGCGAGATTCCATCAAAACTTCGCTGACAGAATCCAAGCAGCATCTGGATCAGGCAAAGGCTGATGCTGACAATATTAAAAACAATTTGCTCACCATCAATCAGCAAAAAGAACAGCTGGCTGCCATCAGCCAAGAGCTGACGTATAAATTGCGAGTTCTTCAGGAAGAAAGCCAGTCTCACTTGGCAGAAATTAAGAAAACAGCTCAAAAATACAGTCAGAAAGATTAATTGGCTCACAGCATAAAACAAGAGAGGCAAGCACTGTGATAGACTTACCTCTCTTTTTTTGCTGCTTAATAACCAGAAGCAGGCTGCTGGTAATTCCCTTGATTGTAATAACCGCCCTGATTAGAATAAGCACCTGAATCAGATGCGCTGCCCGAACTATAGCCGGAGTTGACACCTGAGTCTGAACTGTAACCATAAGCTGAGCCGGATCCGTAATCAGAGTAGCCGCTTGAATCTGAATAATCACTGCTGCCGGCATCCGAAGTGCTTGACTCACTGTCATAGACACTGGTATCGCCATAGAGATTTTCGTAGAGACTGGCTGTTGTTTTCAGGTTTTCCGCAGTAGATTTTTTTCGTCCCAGCTCCTTCTTAATCCGATTTTGCACTTTGAGCATTTCTTTGGCTGTCACCAGCTGATAAGAACCGCCGTCAATAGTAGCTGATTCTCCTTTAAGCTGATAGGTTTTAACATTTTTAAGAGCATCGCTGTAGCCCAGAAGATCAGGAATAGTAGAGCTGGAAATTTTGATATTAGTCTGCATATTCTTGCTGACAGCAGACAGGATTTTACGGTATTTGCTGACACTGTCCAAGGCCAAAATCTTTTTCAGGACCTTGCTGATAACTTCACGCTGGCGCTTTTGCCGGCCATAATCGCCGTCCGGATCATCGTAGCGCATGCGGGAATAAACCAGAGCCTGCTCACCGTTAATCTTATGGCGGCCGGGCTCTACAGACGCCGTAAACTCAGGTTCATGATCTTCTATAGAGATAGGAAAATCAAAATGATTGGTCACTGTGATACCGCCGACAGCGTCTACCAGCTGTACCAGACCTTTCATGTTAATCTGAACATACTTGTCAATCGTAATGTCAAGCATATCCTGAACAGTCATGATTGCCATCTTAGCTCCGCCGGCAGCATAGGCTGCGTTCAGCTTGGCATCATAGCCCGTTTGATCGTTATTTTTAGGTCCGGACAGTTTAATCAAAATATCGCGTTCCAAACTGGTCATAGTTGTCTTTTTCGTCTTTGGATTAACAGTTACCAAAATCATAGAATCACTGTTGCCCTCCCATTTGGAAGTTCTTTCGGCTGAGCCGGTATCTACTCCCATCAGCAGGATACTGAACGGTTTTTCGTCAGCAATGACATCTTTCCCTGACCCTGTCCCGTAGTCCTTAAACGTCTTTGAGAATTCTCCCAAAGAAAAATTATAGATACTTGTCGCATAAACTCCCAAGGCCAGAAAGCTTGTAAGAACTATGGTGACAAGCATGATTAAAATTTTTTTACCAATTTTCATCTGTTTTTTGTTAATCTATCAGTTTTCCCATCAGGTAAACATCAAGAAATTCTCCATCTTTTGTTTTTGCACCACGTTTCTTGATGCCTTCAATTTCAAAACCAAACTTTTCATAAATATGTACAGCCTTGGCATTGCGCCGCTGAACAGTTAACTCCAGTTTTCGGATGACAGCGCTGTGTTTCGCCCAGTCCAGTGCTGCTTCCATCAGGATCTGGCCTATGCCATAACCCCAATAGTCTTTTAAAACTGCCAGAAAAACTTCCCCGATATGATTGATACGGGTGTGTCCGTGAGCTGAGACCATCAAAACGCCTACGACACTGTCTGCAATCTTAGCGACCAGACAGATTTCATTGAAGGATTGTGCTTTCTGCTCTATAAACTCAAGCATTTCCTGGGCATTCATATGAGGGCTGTCCTCATCCTGCGTAATAAAATCAGTCTCTCTTGTCAGCTGTTTCAGGGCTGCTGACAAACTTGCTGCATCCTCAGGCAGCACCTCGCGAACAATAACCTCTTGCTCAGTCATGATCAAGTTCCTCTGCTAATTCTTGACTGCGTGACCCATGCGGAATAAAGGTCAGCTGCCTGCCCTCTGCTAACTTATCTAACCGAACGGTCAAATAATCGTCAAAAAGAGCGGCATCCAGAAATTCTCCCCATTCAATGACAGTCACGCCGTCGCCAAAAAGAAAATCATCTAAATCAATAGAATCAGGGTCATCGCCGATACGATAGACATCCAAGTGATAAAGCGGAAGGCGGCCTTCATATTCACGGACAATTGTATAGGTGGGGCTTTTAACCATCTGTTTTATACCCAAACCCTTGGCAATTCCCTTTGTAAGAGTCGTTTTTCCTGCTCCTAAATCACCTGTCAAAATAAGAACGTCCTGAGCTTTAAGCTTTTGACCGATTTTTTCACCAAAAGCCAGAAGCTGATTTTCATCTTGGCTGTAAAACATAGACATATTATATCAAAATGTTTTACCTCTTCCAACTATTTTCCGAAAAAGAAGAAAGATTTCGCCGATTAGCTCAAACAGCATCAAAAAAAGAAGGACAAGGCTCCGCCAAGTCAGCGCCAGAGTCCTGTTCCTTCTATTGATATAAAAAATAAATATTCCAAGCTGACCTAACTGCCTGTTTTAAACTGATTATAAGATTGCCAGACTGATAAAGTTCAAAATGAAAAGAAAATCAAGAATCCAAATAATCGGATGGATATCGTTAGCTTCCTTTTTAATGACTTTTGAAAATGTATAGAAGAGAAAGCCGGTTGCAATTCCTTGAGTAATGCTGTAAGCCAGACCCATGAAAATCGTCGCGAAAAAAGCTGGAATTGCTTCGCTCATATCAGACCATTCAATGTCTTTAAGACTTGACAGCATCATAATCCCCACAATCAAAAGCACGGCTGCTGTTGCCTGTGTCGGAACAATAGCAAGCAAAGGACTGAAGAAACTTGAAACAGCAAAAAGGGCTGCCACTACAACTGCTGTCAGACCTGTACGGCCTCCGGCACCGATACCCGCTGCAGATTCAACAAAAGTTGTAACATTTGATGTTCCGGCAATGGCACCGACGGTGGTCCCTACCATATCTGAAAACAGAGCCTTATCCATTTTGTTTTTCAGACCATTTGACTGGGACTCATCCGTTACATCAAAGATGCCTGCTTTGGCACCGGTACCGATAAGCGTACCGACATTATCAAAGATATCCGTCAGAGCAAAGGCCAAAATGGTCATCAAAACTTCGGGAATACGTCCGGCATCAGAAAACAGAGCTCCTAAGCCCTCACTTCCAAGAGCTGCTCCAAAGATAGTTCCCAAATCCTTAACGGCAGCCGCCGGATTATTGGCTGAAAAGTCAATTGCGGATAAATCAACAAGTCCGGCCAAAATAGCGATGACAGTCGTAATAATAATAGACAGGATAACGCCGCCCTTGATGTTTTTAATAATGAAAAAGGCTGTTATAATAATCCCGATAACAGCAACGACAACCGCAGGATTGTTAAAGTTGACCAGCGATGGTGTTGCTGATGAATTGGCCGTAATAGAAGCTAAACCTTTGGCAGCGCCTTTGCCGGAAACCGTATAGGTTCCGGGATCAATGGCAAAGCTTAATAAACCGGCATTTTTTAAACCGATGTAAGTTAAGAAAACACCAATACCGGCACTGATGGCTTTTTTCAGACTGTCGGGAATTTCATCAATAATCATTCGCCGAACTCTGGTCAGAGTGATGATAATCGAGATAATCCCGCAGATAAAGACCATGGCCAAGGCTTCCTGCCACGTGTAACCCAAGGAAAAGACAACCGTATAAGTAAAGAAGGCATTGAGCCCCATCCCCGGTGCCATCGCGTAAGGAATATTAGCATAGAGCCCCATCATCAAGGTTCCGGCAATGGAGCCGATGATAGTAGCCAGAAACACTCCTTGTGAAGGCATTCCCGTCTGGCTCAAAATAGATGGGTTAACAAATAAGATGTAACTCATAGCAAAAAAAGTAGTGAAACCAGCCAGTACTTCCGTACGGACAGTGGTTTTGTTTTCTTTCAGTTTAAAAAACTTTTCCATTTTAAAATCAGGATCTCCTTTTTATGAACGATAGGTCTATTATAGCTAAAGATTCGGCTCTCTTCAAGGCTTTTATTTCATATTGTCCTGATTGATAAAAAGCAGAACCATCATTTGCAGGAAGGTAAAGCCCAAAATAAAAGGCAGGGCATCGGGTGATAAGAGCTTGGTCAGCTCATCAATGACAAGCGCTGGCCTAAGAACCGTATCCCATGAGTTTAGTCTGGCATAGCGTCCCAGATGAATCGCTAAGCCGGACACAAAAGAAAGCAGCAGCATAAGCACCGTTTTAACATAAAAATCCTTGACGGCAAAACGTCTGAAAACCTGATTGACACTTTCAGCACCGCACAAAACGCCAAATAAAATACTGCCTATAAAAAGGAAATAAAGGATTAAGCTCCCTGAATCACTGAAAACAGTGGTTGCAAAATCCATATGTACTATATCTGTCAGCATGTAAAAGGTATTGGGATAGAAGAAAAACCAGAGCAGGCCAAAAAGCAGGCTCAAAAAAGGATTTTTAAAACGATTTAAGCAAAAGCTGAAATCCAGAGCCAACAGGGCCAAAAACATGTTCCAAATCAGATATCTTTCTTCTATTTTAAAGTAGACAACAGCCAAAGAAATGATAAAAAAGAAAAAATGGCTGATCAGCAGCTTATGTTTCATATTAGTCTCCTCAATTGTTAAAAGTAAATATTCAGTTTGAAGAAAAAATCTCTTTTCTTTGATATTTCCTTAGGTGATGTCGGACGGCAAAACCAAACGCCAAGGCTATAGCTCCTGACTAGGTTTTGCATTAGATTGCCATTAGAAATAGTATCGATTTCTAACGGCAATCGTCGCAGCGGCTTCCTAAGGAATTCCATGCCTAAGTTCAAGATACAAAAGGTGCCTGCGGATAAAGGCAAAGTAGGGCGTGCGACGCGGAATCGTTAAGATTCTAGGCGGGCTCATCTTTTTGCCACAATCCGAAAGCCCGTGTTCAATTAGTCTCAAAGTTTCCGAGTGTCAGACTCAGCTTGCATACCCCAATTCTGACACTTTCATCACGGCGGAAGCATCCTCAGCTTACTTGCACTCATGAAAACTTAAATTCATATGACAGTCTGCAGATTCTTTTTGCTCATCAAGGTAAGCAAGCGGAGGTTTGCCTACAGTCAATAAATTATATCATATTCTTATTTTCCGTAAAAATCATATAGACCTTTGCTTGCTTATCCTGTTTATTTTCTGCTATAATGACCCTATGACTAAAAAAATGATCGCTATTGATTTAGACGGAACACTTCTTAAAAGTGACGGAACCATTTCAGACTACACGGTTGCCGTTATTCAAAAAATCCAGGAGCAGGGACATCTGGTTATTATCTCAACCGGACGGCCTTACCGTATGGCCTTAGAATTTTACAAAATTCTTGGTTTAAAGACACCAATGATTAATTTTAACGGCGCTCTGACGCATATTCCTGAACAAAAATGGGCTGGTGAACATAGAGTTAAAATCGAACGTAAATACCTTTTTGAGGTTTTAAAAAATGAAAAAGCGTTTGAAGCCGATTTTATTGCCAGTGAATACCGCAAAAAATTTTACCTGACCTTCAATCACCGCCAGGCCATCAAACCAGAAATATTTGGGGTTAAAAAGCTGACAGATAAGATGCAGCTGAAACCGGAAAAAATTACCCGCGACCCCCACGCCCTGCTCATGCAGACAAGGGCAGCTGATAAGTATGCCTTAGCCGATGACATGCTTAAACATTTCAACCATGAAATGGAAATCAGCAGCTGGGGCGGCCCTATGAATATTCTGGAGTTCTCCCCCAAAGGCGTCAACAAAGCTTATGCCCTTAAGCACCTGCTAAAAACACTCAGCCTCTCCAAAGAAGATCTAATTGCTTTTGGTGATGAACACAATGACACTCAGATGCTGGAATTCGCGTCGGTTGGCTACGCCATGAAGAATGCCAATCAAATCCTGCTGCCTTATGCCGATAAGATGACACAGTTTGACAATGATCACGACGGTGTGGCTAAAGAACTGGAAAAACTTTTGCTGTAAAACCTAAAAACCTGAGACGAATTGTTTCTCAGGTTTTTTCTTATCTTTTAAACATTTAAAAAAGAGGCTGCCCAGTGCAAAAGCCGGGCTGCGATTATATTTACTGGCAGACCTTTGATTCTTAGCACTGCTAAAATCATTGCACTTAATTTTAGAATGAGCGGCTCTTAAAAATCATCTGCAGTTAGAGAAAGCTCCTCCTGATTACTGTCTTCCAAGGCGGCTACTGTGACACCCAGCAGCCGGACACCGGAGTTGTTTTCATCAAGGCTGTCAAAAATCTGATGGGCCTGTTGCTCAATCACCTCAAAGTCCTGTGTTGGAAAATCCAGTGTTTTGCGCTTCGTCAGTGTCGAAAAATCCGAATAGCGAACTTTGATGACAATAATCTTGCCTTTTCGCTCATTTTTTACTAAGCTGTCAGCCACCCGCCGTGCATTTTTTGAAAGTTCTGCTTTGATATCCTCATCGCTGTAAAGCAGCTTGCCGTAAGTTCTTTCACTGCCTATAGACTTTCGGATACGGTTATTTTTGACTGGTGAATTGCTGATGCCGCGTGCTTTTCGGTAGAGATCAAAGCCAAAACGGCCGAAAAGATCAATCAGGGTCATTTCTGGTATTTGCTGCAGGTCTTTGCCGGTAAATACATTGAGCTCATGAAGTTTCTCAACCGATTTTTTGCCCACGCCGTAAAATTTTTCAATAGGCAGGTCGGCTAAAAAAGCCTCCGCCTCTTCAGGCAAAATAACCGTTAACCCCCGTGGCTTGTCATAATCGCTGGCCAATTTAGCTAAAAATTTATTATAAGAAACACCGGCTGAACAAGTCAAGTGCAGCTCCTTCCAGATATCGTGCTGAATCAATTTGGCAATTTTAACAGCTGATTTCAAGTGCAGTTTATTTTCTGTGACGTCCAAATAGGCCTCATCAATACTCATCGGTTCTACCAAATCGGTATAACGTTTGAAAATTTCCCGAATCTGCATGCCGATTTCACGGTATTTGGCATGATTTCCCCTGATAAAAACAGCCTGCGGACAGCGTTCATAGGCTTCTTTAGAAGACATGGCTGAGTGTATACCGAATTTTCGCGCTTCATAATTGCAGGTCGAAACCACACCGCGGCCGCCTGTCTGACGGGGATCAGCACCGATAACTAACGGCTTCCCCCGCAGTTTGGGGTTATCCCGCTCTTCTACCGCAGCAAAAAAAGCATCCATATCAATATGAATGATTTTTCGCGATGTATCGTTAATCAGCGGGAAAATTAACATCAGACCTCCTTCAGTAGCTTAAAGCATAAACAAACAAGTTACTATAATCAAGGTTTTCTTATAATCTTTATTGACTAAAAGGTAGACACTGCCGAATAAAAAACCGGCCAGACAGGTTAAAATTCCTGTCCAAACACTGCCTTTCGAAAAAATATGCATTAAGCCCCAAGTCAAACCCAGCAAAATGCCTCCATAGGGAATTTTATCATTTTTAAACCAGGTTTCAAAAGCCTTCTGCCCAAAAACCAGTACCAGAGAAATCAAAAAGCTCTCAGCAGCATAATACAGGTACTGAAATACAAATTTCAGCCAGCCCAGATGCTGAAATTCAATGAAGATTTTGAAACCTTTCCAGTCCCAATATTGAATAAGTGTGATCAAAACAAAGCTCAGGACAACTGCCAGCCACTGCCAAGCAGAAACTTTTTTGGTACTGCCTTTTAACAGTTCAAAACCCGTTTGCTTTCTGCCCAAAGCAATGATGGCAAACCCCAAAACCAGCCAGGCCAAACTGGTGATAATCCAGTGAACAATCATCTGAAAAGGGCTTGCCTGGCCGAGTGATAT
Source organism: Streptococcus sp. ELY_90 (assembly GCF_058314475.1). Lineage (NCBI taxonomy): Bacteria > Bacillati > Bacillota > Bacilli > Lactobacillales > Streptococcaceae > Streptococcus > Streptococcus sp. ELY_90. Next base: position 270,097 of record NZ_JBZFUJ010000001.1, on the reverse strand, counting down.
TCCCAAAAGCTCCTCAGCCAGTGCCAGCAAAACTTCAAATAAGAAAGCAGCTGCCGCATACAAGGCCAGCCATAAAAAATTAAAACCTGTGACACGTCCGCTGTCTTTCATGGCAAGTCTCCTTAAACCTTTTATAAGTCTATTTTCATTATACTCTTTTTGACTGGTTTTTGCCATTTATAATACAGTTAAGCTTCTTTTAATAAACTGTATTATAAAAGAAACTGTTTACATCTAAAGCTTTTTAGTTGTGAAAACGGTTACTGTATGATAGAATGTAACTGAAAAATGTAACAGATGCACTGTTACTAGAAAAAAGAGGTTATTTAACTATGGCAACTGTTAAAACTAACACTGACGTTTTTGAAAAAGCTTGGGAAGGCTTTAAAGGAACTGACTGGAAAGAAAAAGCAAGCATTGCCCGCTTTGTACAGGCTAACTACACACCTTATGACGGTGACGAAAGCTTTCTGGCAGGACCGACTGAACGTTCTTTGAAAATCAAAAAAATTGTAGAAGAAACTAAGGCTAAATATGAAGAAGCTGGCCGTTTCCCAATGGACACTCGCCCAACATCAATTGCTGACATTCCTGCCGGCTACATCTCAAAAGAAGATGAGTTGATTTACGGTATCCAAAACGATGAACTTTTCAAATTGAACTTCATGCCAAAAGGCGGAATCCGCATGGCTGAAACTGCCTTGAAAGAACATGGCTATGAACCAGATCCGGCTGTTCATGAAATCTTCACTAAGTATGTTACAACTGTTAACGATGGTATTTTCCGCGCTTACACTTCTAACATTCGCCGTGCACGTCACGCTCACACAGTAACTGGTCTTCCAGATGCTTATTCACGCGGACGTATCATTGGTGTTTATGCACGTCTTGCTCTCTACGGTGCTGATTACCTGATGCAGGAAAAAGTAAACGACTGGAATGCTATCACTGAAATTGATGAAGAATCTATCCGTCTTCGTGAAGAAGTTAACCTTCAATACCAAGCACTTGGTGAAGTTGTTAAATTGGGTGACCTTTACGGCGTTGATGTTCGCAAACCTGCCATGAACGTTAAAGAAGCTATCCAATGGGTTAACATTGCATTTATGGCTGTCTGCCGTGTCATCAACGGTGCTGCTACATCTCTTGGACGTGTGCCAATCGTTCTTGACATCTTTGCAGAACGTGACCTGGCCCGCGGAACATTCACCGAAAGTGAAATTCAAGAATTTGTAGATGACTTCGTTATGAAACTTCGTACCGTGAAATTCGCTCGTACTAAAGCTTATGACGAACTTTACTCAGGTGACCCAACATTCATCACAACTTCTATGGCTGGTATGGGTGCTGACGGACGTCACCGTGTTACTAAGATGGACTACCGTTTCTTGAACACTCTTGACAATATCGGTAATGCTCCAGAACCAAACTTGACAGTCCTTTGGACTGACAAACTGCCTTACTCATTCCGCCGCTACTGTATGGTAATGAGCCACAAACACTCTTCTATTCAATATGAAGGTGTGACAACAATGGCTAAAGATGGTTATGGCGAAATGAGCTGTATCTCATGCTGTGTATCACCGCTTGACCCAGAAAATGAAGAACAACGTCACAACATCCAATACTTCGGTGCTCGTGTAAACGTTCTTAAAGCTCTTCTTACAGGTCTTAACGGCGGTTACGACGATGTTCACAAAGACTACAAGGTATTCGATATCGACCCTGTCCGTGATGATGTTCTTGACTTTGACACTGTTAAAGCTAACTTTGAAAAATCTCTTGACTGGCTGACTTCAACTTATGTAGATGCTTTGAACATCATCCACTACATGACTGATAAGTACAACTATGAAGCTGTTCAAATGGCCTTCTTGCCAACTAAACAACGCGCTAACATGGGATTTGGTATCTGTGGTTTCGCAAACACTGTTGACACATTGGCTGCTATCAAATATGCTACTGTTAAACCAATCCGTGACGAAGATGGCTACATCTACGATTATGAAACAACCGGTGAATACCCACGCTGGGGTGAAGATGATCCTCGTTCAAACGAATTGGCAGAATGGCTGATTGAAGCTTATACGACTCGTCTTCGCAGCCACAAACTTTACAAGAACGCTGAAGCTACTGTATCACTTCTTACCATCACTTCAAATGTTGCTTACTCTAAACAAACTGGTAACTCACCAGTTCACAAGGGTGTCTACCTCAACGAAGATGGCAGCGTAAACTTGTCTAAACTTGAATTCTTCTCACCAGGTGCAAACCCATCTAACAAAGCTCGCGGCGGATGGCTGCAAAACCTCAACTCTCTTGCAAGCCTTGACTTTGCTTATGCAGCTGATGGTATTTCACTGACAACACAAGTTTCACCTAAGGCACTTGGTAAAACATTTGACGAACAAGTTGATAACCTGGTAACTATCCTTGACGGTTACTTCGAAAACGGCGGTCAACACGTTAACTTGAATGTTATGAGCCTCAAAGATGTTTATGATAAGATCATGAGTGGTGAAGATGTTATCGTTCGTATCTCTGGTTACTGTGTAAACACTAAATACCTTACACCAGAACAAAAGACTGAATTGACACAGCGTGTCTTCCACGAAGTCCTTTCAATGGACGATGCTGCTGAAGCTCTCACAGGTCAAAAAGCTTAATCTTTTGAAGCTAGCAAACGAGTTTGAGATAAAATAATCTCAAGCTCGTTTTTTGTGATTATGATTTAAAAATCATATTTTATTTCTAACTATATTAAGAAAAAATACCAACAAACGTATGAAAATCAAACAAACACGCGATACCTTATCAACTACCTATCTTGATGCCGTTAAAATCAGAAATCTTATCTTCGTTCAAGGGCAGGGCGTCCCTTTGTCTATTGAAATTGATAAAAACGAAGCCTACTGTATTCATTTTGTCCTTTATGATGATCAGGACAGCCCTCTTGCCACCTGCCGGCTTCTGCCTGATGAGCAAAAAGATTTTGTGACCTTGCAGCGCATGGCTGTCCTTAAGACCCATCAGGGACTTGGTTTAGGCAGTAAAGTTCTGCAGGCAGCAGAAACATTTGCCAAAGATCAAGGATTTAAAAAAATTACCCTTCATGCTCAGATGGCCGCCTATGGTTTCTATGCGAAAAGTGGTTATCTGCCAGTAGGTGAGCAATTTTTAGAGGCTGGTATTGAGCATATCACTGTTAAAAAAACGCTGTAATGCCATGTGAACGGCCGGATAAAAAAGACAGCTGCCTAGCAGAGCGGACTATGTTTTCCCTTGCTTCTCATTCACAGAGCAAAGCTGATTAAAGTCATATATAAAAAGAGCCTGAGATTCATAATCTCAGGCTCACTTTTTGCAAGCAATGGAGCGCTTCTGCTGTTACAACAGTCGGCCGGGGCTGTTCTGCACAGACAAATAATGCGCGCAAATACTTTGGCACAGCAGCAGTTTTTATGATTTTACCAGTTCCTGCTCAATCAGAGCTATCAGTTCATTGCGGTCCAATATCCACTGAGCACGTTCATCTTTTTCATAGGTTCGATTGCTCAGAAAAATCGCTGCGCACTGCTTGGGAATATTGATAAGAATAAAAGTTCCTGTATAGCCTGTATGCAAAAGCCACTCTCCGTCCAAATCCCATGCCAGACTGCGCTCTTTAGCCGCAAGAGAATAGTTTTGAGTTAGTTTTTGTGCAAAATTATCCTTCAGGTAATGACTGGCAAAAATTTCCAAATCTCTAAGTGTTGAAAACAGCCCGGCTGAACCGGTATGAACGCCTAAAATCTGGGCCTTGGGATCATGAACCCTTCCTGATGCAGTCCCTCTGACTGTCGGAACCGCTGAATCAAGCGGCCCAAACATCGTTTTGCTCATTTGCCAAGGTTCAAAAATTTCCTTATCAAACAGGATATCCAAGGACTGACCGGTCAGCTCTTCCAGCATAAAACCAAGTAAAATAAAGTTGATATCTGTATATTTAAAGGACTTGTCCTTTGTTACCGTGATATGGTTAATAGCCTCTGTCAGCTGATCAGCAGACAGACTGTTACGATTGGGAATGTAGGGGTCAATACCGCTCGTATGCGTCAAAAGCTGACGCAGAGTGAGCGACCTGTCATGAAAGGCCGGATAGTAAAACTGCAGAGACTGATCCAGTTCTAAAGCACCGCTGTTTAGCATGAAAAGACAAAGTGTCCCAACACCGACAACCTTGGAAACACTGGCTAAATCATAGACAAGATCAGGCCTTGTCTCCTCTTCAGGAACCGTCTCTCCCAAGTAAAACTCCTGCCAGCCGCCTTTTTCATAGAGCGCGAGACTAGCCCCTAAATAGATATGCTGACTGATTTGCTCATGAATCTTGCTTAGTATCTTTTGATGGCTCATGATAATTTTCGAAACCAAATTTCAATGCGGCTGGGATCCGATAAAACCAGGACCTTTTCTTTTTTATCCAAGTAGACTTCCTGTCCCTTCTCTTCAAGATAAGCTTTCAGAGCTGCTAAATCATAGTCTGGAGCTACTCTGACTTCTAAGATTTCCAGATCCCAGGCAACATGCGGAGCCGTCTCCAAATCATCTCCCTGTCCTTCAACAAAATCTACAGACAGCGGAAATTGATTTTGGAACAGACCTCGGTAGAAATCCTGTGATTTATCTTTATCAGAAACATTTAAGATCAGTTTTTCCACCCTGTAAGAAGACAGTCCTTTAAAGCCCTCCTGCGCCCTGAGATCTTCTTTTGTTTCTTTTACTTCTTTGAGAGTAGTCAAATCATCTTCAGCATGGAGCAGGAAAAGATCGTTTTCAGGTGATACGGCTTCAAAAGCATAACCTTTTTCTCCTCTTAAAATTTTAGTTGCCTCAGCTCCGTTTGCCAATAAAGCCGCTATTTCATCTGCCTTGTCAGCCTTGATAATCATCTTTTGCAGCTTTTTCAAGCCATTAACCGTTCTTGTCCTCACAGCAGGTGACTCTTCAATAACAAAATGGCTCTTAGCCTGCGACCAATCCGTAAAGATTGCCAGTGTATTTTCTTCAGAAAAGAGTTTAAACCCTAGGGTCTTTTGATAAAATTCAATATTTTTATCGCGGTTATTAACCCGCAAGACCGGCGAGTGAAAATCCATCTGTCCAAATAAGCTCATTATCCTATCCTCCCTTAACACTTCCATTTTAGACAAAATATAAGATTTTGACAAGAAATTATGCGCTCTGACAAGTATTTTTCCGCCAGAAAACAGTAAAACTCTGCTTCTCTGCTGCCATTTGTATTGACAGCCAAAGCAGATTGCTGTTTTTCAGTAAGACTGACAAGAGTTTACCAATTTCAGCTATGTCTGCTGCAACAGCTGCTTTATTCGGCAAAAAGAAAAAGCCGGGATTTCTAAATGTCCCGGCTTTCAGAGCTTATTTCAAGTATAAATATTTAAATAAAGCTACACCTGCGATAGCGGCAAGAATCGGTGCACAGACCGGAACCCATGCATACCACCATTTTGAATCACCTTTTGATTCACCAAGAACTGATTTTGGCAAGAAATGGTGCAAAAGACGCGGACCTAAGTCACGAGCGGGGTTAAGGGCAGGGCCGGTAGGTCCTCCTAAAGCTGCTACAAGAGCCATCACAAGGAAACCTAAACCTAAGTGAGCAACTGCCAAACCTGAATTAATATTAGCACCGACAGTCAGACCGACTTGAGAGAATTTAAATGCTGATGATGTCACATCTGTTCCCATTGTGTTCAGCTGCTGAACAATTTCACCGCCGAAATAGTTTTTAGTAAGAGCCAGCGCTCCGAAGAAAAGGACAAATGAACCGGCAAACTCATTGAGGAAACCATTAATCAATGAGGCTTTTTGAGTTGCAGCTGTATCATCATCAACAGCTGATGTCGTTGAGAAAGTTCCTAAAATAGCATTGGCATCTTCAGTTTGTCTGTAGTATGGCGCATGAGTTGCCACAACAACCAATTGACCGAAAATAGCTCCCAAAAGCTGAGCCAAAAGATAAGGAAGGACTTGTTTCCATGGGAAAAGTTCTGAGACAGCAAGACCGAGCGTAAAAGCCGGGTTAATATGGTTACCAGATACATTACCAAACATCAAAGCGGGCAGCATAACACCAAAACCATATCCTAAAGTGATGATAACCCAGCCGCTTTTATGACCTTTTGTTCCTTTTAATTCAACATTTGCAACGGCACCATTCCCCAAAATAATAAGCAGAGCTGTACCAATAAATTCTGTGATATACTTCACAGTCCATGTAACATCCATTTGTCTTTTAATCCTCCGAGTTCAAAATTTTTAGACATGTACCATTTTATCAAGTATAATAGATAATGTAAAGCCTCTTAGAAAATTAAAAACGTTTACTTTGAAAGGGTCATATGAAATACAATCAATACAGCTACATTCAAACATCACAGGCTCAGGCAGAAAAAGAACTGCAGGAACTCGGATTTCACCTAAACACTCAACAAACAAATAAGGAAAACTTGGCTGAGTTCATCAGTCAGATTTATTTTCAAAATCCTGATAAAGACGATGTTTTCAAAGGTCTGATTGCTGACAGAAAGACTGATTTGGCTGCTTTTTTGCAGTCTTCCCGAGAGCTGACAGATGAGGTGTTCTATCAGGTTGCCCTGCAGCTGTTAGAGTTCACCGCTTATGTCGATTTCACAGACAGCAAATCCTTTGTTAAAGAAATCAATTTCCCGATAACTTTTGACGCCAACCAGTTTCTGCTCAATCTCTATCAGCTGCTGGCAACCCGCACTAAAAACGGCATGACGCTTATCGACCGGCTGATCAGCCAAGGTTTTCTGGCTGCGAATAATACCTATCACTATTTCAACGGCAAAAGTTTAGCAACCTTTGATACCGCTGATGTAATTCGTGAAATTGTTTATGTTGAAGCACCGATTGATACCGATAAGGACGAAAAGTTAGATCTTATTAAGGTTAATATTATCCGCCCTAAAACCAAGGAGCCGCTTCCTGTGATCATGACAGCCAGCCCTTACCATCAAGGTGTCAATGAGAAAACATCAGATCAAAAACTGCATCAAATGGAAGGGGAACTGACAGTCAAGAAAGCCGGTCACATCAAGGTTGCTGAACAGAATTTTCAGCCTCTTGAAACAAACATTCCTGACTTACCAGTAAATCCTGCTCAGGAAAGCTTTGCGCATATCAGCAGCTATAGTCTCAATGACTATCTTCTGGCCCGCGGTTTTGCCAATATTTATGTATCCGGTGTCGGTACTAAAGATTCCGATGGGTTCATGACCAGTGGTGACTATGCCCAAGTTGAATCCTTTAAAGCTGTCATTGATTGGTTAAACGGCAGAGCAGCCGCCTACAGCAGCCATAAGCGTGACAAGCTCGTTATGGCTGACTGGACAAACGGATTGGTTGCAACGACAGGCAAATCTTATCTTGGAACCATGTCAACCGGCCTCGCGACAACAGGCGTTGAAGGGCTTAAGGTTATTATTGCGGAGTCTGCCATTTCTTCCTGGTACGGTTATTATCGGGAAAATGGATTGGTTTGCAGCCCCGGCGGCTATCCCGGTGAAGATCTGGATGTCCTCACCGAACTGACTTATTCGCGCAATCTGACAGCCGGCGATTATTTGAGAAATAACTCCCGCTATCAGGAAATGCTCAATGAACAGTCAAAAGAAATAGACCGTATCAGCGGAGACTACAGCCAGTTTTGGCAGGATCGCAACTACCTGCCCTATGCGCACAGCATCAAAGCCCATGTGGTTTATACACACGGCCTGCAGGACTGGAATGTCAAGCCCAATCAGGTCTATGATATTTTTAATACCCTGCCTTCTCATATCGAAAAACATGCCTTTTTGCACCATGGTGAGCACGTTTATATGCATAACTGGCAGTCTATTGACTTCCGAGAAAGCATGAATGCCCTCCTAACCAAGGAGCTGCTGGGCTGTTCCAATCATTTTCAGCTGCCGGCTGTCATCTGGCAGGACAATTCACAGTCTGCTGCCTGGAAAAAGTTAAGCCATTTTGGCAGCAGGCAAACCATACATTTGCCTCTTGGTAACGATCAGCAGATGATTGACAATCACTATCCTTCTGCTGATTTTAAACGCTACAGCAAGGACTACCACAGTTTCAAGGCAGATCTCTTCAGCAAAAAAGCCAATGAAATTACTGTTGATCTGCCCATTCAAGAAAACCTGCTCATTAACGGCCAAATGACTTTAAACATCAAGCTCAAATCCAGCAGCAACAAGGGCATCCTCTCCGCACAAGTGCTAGATTTCGGCCGGAAAAAACGTTTTTCTGACCGGCCAGAAATTCTTGAGCTTAACAGTATTGACAACGGCCAGAACTTCTCCTGCGAAGCTCTTCGTGAACTGCCTTACAAACAGACACCTTATCGGGTAATTAGCAAGGCCGTACTCAATTTACAAAACCGAACAGACCTCTTAGAAATTGATGATATCATCCCCAGAGAATGGATGACCGTATCCTTTAAGCTGCAGGCAAGTATTTACCAGCTCAAAAAAGGAGACACTCTCAGAGTGATTCTTTATACCACCGATTTTGAACATACCATCCGCGATAACAGCAACTACGCTCTGACGGTGGACTTGGCCAATTCATCACTTGATATTCCCTATACATCGGATGCAACATAAAAATCTTCAAGTGAAAAACAGCCAAAAAGCGGCAAATCGGCAGTCGGATTTTAACCGAAAGCTGACTTGCCGCTTTTTTTGTTTGTGTTTTTTTATCAGCCGACAGAGCCTTCCATTTCGTAAGAAATAAGCCGGTTAAGCTCAATCGCATATTCCATAGGAAGCTCTTTGGTAAAGGGCTCAACAAAGCCCATGACAATCATTTCGGTAGCTTGGCTTTCTGTCAGGCCGCGGCTCATCAGATAATAAAGCTGCTCTTCAGAAATTTTGGACACCTTGGCCTCGTGTTCCAAGGCCACCTGAGAATTGTGAATTTCATTGAAAGGCACTGTGTCAGACCGAGACAGTTCATCCATGATGATGGTATCACATTCAATATGGCTGACAGACTTGCGGGAATCCTTGCCAAAGGTCACCTGCCCCCGATAATTGACTTCGCCGCCTCCTTTAGAAATGGACTTGGAAACAATAGAGGAGCTGGTGTGCGGAGCATTGTGAATCATCTTGCCGCCGGTATCCTGAACTTGTTTGCCGTTAGCAAAAGCAATTGAGAGCATAGTCCCGCGCGCACCTTCTCCATCTAAAATAACAGACGGATACTTCATCGTTGTATGGGAACCCAAATTGCCGTCAATCCACTCTACTGTAGCGTTTTTATCAGCTCTTGCCCGCTTGGTCACCAAATTATAGACATTATCCGACCAGTTTTGAATGGTCGAATAGCGCATGTAAGAACCCTCAAGCGCATAGACTTCAACAATGGCAGCATGCAGGCTGGCCGTCGAGTAGATAGGCGCCGTGCACCCCTCAACATAATGGACACTGGCTCCCTCATCAACAATAATCAAGGTCCGCTCAAACTGCCCCGTCTCTTCATGGTTCATCCGAAAATAGGTCTGTAAGGGGATGTCGCATTTGACCCCTTTAGGAACATAGATAAAGGTGCCGCCTGACCAAAAGGCCGCGTTTAAAGCTGACAGCTTATTATCCCCCGGTGATACTAACTTAGCAAAATATTTCTTAAATAAATCCGGGTATTCTCTGAGAGCCGTATCCGTATCTGTAAAGATAATGCCCAGGCGGTCATATTCATCTTTCATATTATGATAGACAACTTCTGACTCATACTGAACAACAGCACCTGCCAAATAATTGCGCTCGGCTTCCGGAATTCCGATTCGATCAAAAGTTTCTTTTATCTTTTCGGGAACATCATCCCAAGAATGTTCTGCCTGCTTGGAAGCCTTTTGGTAGTAAATAATCTCATCAAAATCAAGCTCCGACAGATCCGGTCCCCAGTCCGGCATAGGCATCTTATGAAAAGTTTCAAGAGCCTTAAGACGGAAATTCAGCATCCATTCGGGCTCCCCTTTAGCTCGGGAAAGTTCACGCACGGCAGCTTCTGTTGCACCTTTGCCGGTTGAAATAATAGGCTCGATATCATCGTGAAAGCCGAATTTATAATCACCTAACTCAATAGGCTTAGGAGTTACTTGTGTTTTTGTTTCAGACATTGGTTCACCTTCTTTTAATATATCTAATATACTAAAATTTCTGATATTTTACCATTTTTCGAACAGCATTTTTTGTTCTTTAAAACCAGCATAATACTGTCGAATACATAAGTTATTGGAGTGCAGTTTTTAGTAGTTAACGTATGAATCAGCAAGAGGAGCCCTGGCTAAATTTTAATCAATATGGCGGCAGCGATTAGGATATTTCTTTATCCTCCTCATCCACATAGGAAATGCCTGTCTGATGCTTACAGCCGTAATCGATGCCCTGCCTCATATCAATTTCACCAGATAAAACTCAAGCAATTGTTTGACGATAATATCCTCCTCAGTGCTGCTTTAAAAGAGCTGATATAAGCTTAGAATTCCTGCAAAATTAACCAAATACCAAGCCTAACTGACAAACGACTCCCAATCAGCCGGCACAGCACTTTTAGATTTGGAGGACTAATCAATAAAACTGACTGTCTTTCACGCAAGGCAGCCAAACAAATTTAGGGATTTAAGTTACTGCCCAAACATGGTATAATAAACACTGTACTTCTTCTTACAAGAAATCGCTTCTGCCTTTGAAAATTTTTAACAATAAGGCAAAATAAGGCAACGAAAATTTACAAACAAGGTCTAACCCCTTGATACGAAAGGAATCTAGAAAATCTTATGATGAATATGCAAGACCCCTAGTTCAATTCTTTAAGTCTTGTAATCGTCAGAAACATTGATTTAAAAAGGTTTTAGATTCTCACAATTTTACAAAATGCACTAAAAGTTTTAAAAGTGGTCACTTTTTGGTCACTCACTTACTAGCATTTTGAAGTACAAATTGAATATTCTCATTCCTCTAAACAGTCGAAATAATAAAATCTTTTCGATTAAGCAGAGGAATCCAAAAGGCAGGTATGAGCACCTGCCTTTTTCTATTTTTTAACTTTACCAGCGAGTTCCTTGTTATCCTTTTAAGTTATAATGCACTTCTATCCGGAACAAGTTCTTTGAATCCTTTATTGACAAGTAGTGTATTACACATATTCACATCTAAACTTGCTGTTCCACAGAGTATGAACTCATAGAGCATATCTTTTGGATTACCTGTTCTCAGCACATTCCCCGATAGCTCAACCAATTTTTTGCCAACAATGGGTGGCAATTTCATTCCTACACAAATAGCAATGACACTTTCAAGTTTTGGTTCAGTTTTGCCATTTCTGAGGTTAGAAATTGCCTTTAAACCAAGATTACTTGCGTCAGCCAGTTCCTGGTTTCTAACATCACGCCACTTCATCACCTCAACTAATGCAGGAGCAAAACTGCTCATTCCATTGAGCTTGGACATGATTTCAAGAGTATCGCCTATGTGAACGTCAACTTGCTCAATCCATTCGTTCTTATCCTTGGGATAGCTGATAGTAAATTGAATATCAGAATCAGCATCTCGATTAAGTAACAGAGTCAGGGCAGTTGAATTTCCTGTTCGGTTTATTGGAACAATATTAAACACTATACAGCACTCATCCATATGATGCCGTGCATAAAGAGTTAAAAACGGATTACCTGCAATGTCATAAGAAATATACTTCGCATCATTTATGCAGAGATGCGACTCTACACAAAGTAATTCACCCTTATCAACACGTTCTTTCAAATTTGGCTGGGATAACAGTTGTAAACCAAGCTGAATCAGATTTATTGAAAATGTCTGTGTATCTTCTAAATAACCGTTTTTCCATTTATGAGTTGGAACATATTTATCATCTAGGTAGATGAATGTTCCCTTTACTAAATCAAAACCACATTCTGCTAACCGAACTTTAGCAGATAGGCGTGACACTCCAAAAAACAAGGCTAGCTCATCAATCCACTTCTCAACAATTTCAAGTTCATCTTGCGTTTCACTAAACTCAAGGAGCCTTTGCTGTCTCACTCTTGCTTCTTGAACGAACATCTCTTTGGGCATCAAGATTTTGGGCGCTATGGATTCTGCATGCCACTCCATCCAACTAATCATATCGGACGAGTTTTCCTCTTTTATATCTTCGGTAGTGGAAAGAACAGATAGTTCTTCTTTCTCAGCTCGTGCTAACTCTAAAGCATAGCGGTGCAATTCCCAGTGAACACATTCGTGAATAATCGTATTTCTAACAACCCCAACATTCCGTAGTTGGGATAACTTTTTTTCAATGACTACTGTCCCTGCTGGAATCCCAATTTCAAGATTATCTTGAAAATAGATTTGTCCGAAAATCGAATTATCTGATGTGATAGTTTCGTACTTGATTTGCAGCCCCATCTGTTTGACTATGGTTTCGGGTTCAATTCTAGTTGGAGTCAACAAGGCATTAGGTTCATATTTTTTCAACATTGCTTCAGCAACCTTATCCAAATCATCTTTCCAAATGAATGGAACCAGTTTATCAGAAAGAGGATATTTGAAGGCACTAAATGTTCCTTTCTCGTAAGCATCAACTTTTGTCACTCTAAAGTTTTTGATTCCTGCATCAGGTTTTCCTGCGCACGAGACACGAAGCCAACGATTCTTTTCGACCTCATCTTCACGGTAATAGGTAGTTTCAGAAATAGTTGCATAAACATTGGTTAAAATATCTATATCAATTTCACCGTCACCACGGTGACCTGCATAGACATTCCTAACTTCAACATCTATAACTTCTACCTCACCATCATAATTATTAGTGATTCCCAAATCTTCAAGATGGTCTAAGAAGTAATTCTCGCTTGCTTCATAGATTTCATTATAGAATGTTTTCTCAATATACTTACTAAAAGAAATCAAATTTTCCTCCTAAAACCCAAACAATTCATCAATAGGGTACCAGTCGGCTATATCATCTCTCCATTCACCCTCGTTCAGATATCGGAGAGTTCCAGCAATATCACGAACAAAAGCACCTTTCAGATGATACTTTTTAAGATAGGCTTTCAATGCTTCATATTTCAATGGTGCATAATCATCAATATTCTTATCCTTACCTTTAGCATCTTCTCCCCCCTTAGTCTCAACAATATAAACATCACCATTCTTCATTTTGATGATATAGTCAGGGTAGAAATGATGAGAAGAACTTGCTGTACGGTAAACCAAAGAAAAATACTGACTTCCTTTATCACCGTTCTTATAAAGAAAATCAACAACATCCTCATGTGATTCAATATAGTCCTCAAAGATTCGCTCTGCTTCACTTTCCTTAATAACACTGCTCGGATAACCATCATACACATTGGTTACTGTATCAGTATATTCCAACTTCGGATTATATAAATAGCGTTCCGTCATCGGAATGTAGAAATCATTTTCCTGAATATTTACCCGTCGCATACTGGTTTCTGGCTGAATATCTGCCTGTCTGAAAACTTCACGAAGTGCTCTCCAGTTATTCAAAATGAAGGCTGTCCACTCATTAGCTTCCAATTTCAAGAGCTTCTGTTTATTTGGCCGTTTATCATCCATAAAGAAACGTTTCAATAAAGCCTCAACTTGACTCATTCTTAAGTGAGCCACTCGGTCAAGTTCATGAAAAGCATGAAGTAAATCAATACGATTACCGTGATAATCAGCTTCTACTCGTCTTTCTCTATCTTGAAGACGGTCTGAATGTTCCAGCGTATCAAAGCGACCTTGTTTATAGGTGTTGACAATGGAACTTCCAAATTGAAACCCCTGATTCTCTAAGTTTTGTTTATTAGATTCCACATCATCTGTCAAGTTCCATTCACGAACCAATCCTTGATAAAGATTTTCACGCAGGTCTTTTTCACTTTGTCCCTCATGTAAGTCCAATTTTCGCTCACTGATTAGATGAAAATCTTTCGCAACCTCTTTGCGTTTCAAGAGTGGCGTTGGTACTCCAACTCCTTTTTGAGCAAATGCACCATTTAAGAAGTCAACATCAAAGGTATAAAGATAGGCATTGTCTAAAACATCTACATTATAATGCCCTTTTAGAGGCTCCGGCATCCTACGAATACGACCGATAGTCTGAATGGTGAAGGCTTCCCCCATGTTTTCACGGATTTTAATCAGAATCTTAGCACGAGGAGCATCCCAACCTGTAGCAATCGCCTGCTTGATAATGAGATACTCAACCTCATTATCAAGGTCTTGCACATTAAGATAGTTTCGTTTTTGGTCTGCCAACCAAATACCTAGTTTGCCATCTTCGTATGTCTTATGTAATTTCTCTTGAAGATAGTTTACAATGCGACTAACCAATTCAGGTTCTGAATCTGATTTATCCGGCAATTGAACAAGCACTAAGGGGTTAATACCTGTTACACGGTTATCCGCATACCCCTGAACAATTTCTTTCCGTTTTTGCTCTGCACTTTCAAAGAGTAATTCAAATTCTGCACTGATATTCTGATTGTCATCAAGATAATTTTCAAGTCCTTCATTAACAACCACCGATTTTGTAATCAAACCTGATGCAATAACTTCTTCCTCGGTAACCTCATAAAACTCAACCTCATCAGGTGTTTTAGGGTCTTCAATGGTCGCTGACACTTTGACGGTCTTATCAGCCTTAAAGCGTGAAATAATTTCCTTGGCTTTAACTGTGTCATTACTATGTGCTTCATCAATGATGAGGATAAAATGACGGTCTGCTTCAAAGGCTTTATCAATCTTATCCTCAAGATTATCTCGCTCACTATCCGTCAGCATCGCTTTTTTATTTTTACCTACAACCGACTCGTAGTTGATAAAAGTTGCTGTACCTTGGTCGAATCCTTGACTAAGTGCATCTGACAGTGATTGTACCTTGATAGAAGAGAAATTCCTCGCTTTATCCTGACTCTGTTCTTCCAGCTCTCCTGCACCAGGCGTAAACCAAACAAAAGCAACATTATCATGAGTACTTGCAATATAGGTATTCACCCAATCAAGAAGTGTAATAGTTTTACCTGAACCTGTTGGCGATTTAATAATTAGTTCATCAACACCATATTCAGGGGCTGTAAATTTTAATAGTTTATCGACTAGATTTTGTTGAAAGTTTTTTAATTCAATCATGACCAAATATCCTTTCCAAAGTAGTAATCTGGAATCTCTTGTTTTGTGATGTTTTTTTCACGAAGAATGCGTTCTTGTTTGCTATCAAAGAAAACCTCAGGGTGAATAAAGAGGGTAGAATTTTCAATGAAGTCTGATTCTTTCATACTATCTAACTGTTCTTCTGACAAGATAACCTGTACTTTAGGATTAGAAATATCCACTCCAAATTCTAGCTCCACAAGCGGAGTCACATAGTTAAGCAATTCATACTCAAGCGTAACATCAGGAAATTCTTCCTTAACCACAAAATCTGTTTTGAAGTATTTGAGGTTATGAGGAATACCTTCTATATGATTTCCTTTTTTATTAACACCAATTACTTTAACATTAGAATCTTCAAAAACTATGTTTACTGCATCATAGTTTCCCTTATTTAATTCAACAATTTTATCAACCTCCATTTGGAGTGAATCAAATTTCTTTAATATCCTTTGTGTTAATTTCTTTTCAAATAACACTTCTTTAAAATCTTTTTTATGTGTATATCCTTCTGAAACTGCCTTTAACCTAGGATATGTTATAGAAGAACAAATTCCGTATTTTTCTTCATATTCTGAATATTCACTTGTATAGTCTTCGGGATGCCCAAATTTCTTTTTGAATTCTCTTTCCTTTTTTTCTCCAATAGCGTTATTAGTAGCTAATATATATTTTCTATTGCCACCACATAATTTATTGAGCATTTCAACTGCATGACCAGTCGTTCCTGACCCAGCAAAAAAATCCAATACTATTGCATTTTCTTTTTTCTTAATAGTTGCATATAAGCATTCATATACATTCCAAAGTGACTTTGGAAAATCAAAATCATTATGCGGAACCATACTATTAATTATCTGAGTACCATACTCATTTGCATCATACTTCTTATCAAACCATACCGTTTTATAAGGTGTATATGGCTTACCAATTTCTATATCCCAAATATTTTTATTAAAGGTTGGACGCAAAATATCCCAAATGGTCTCAACTGTCTGTCTTGCATATCTCCATTTTCGTTCTATCCCAGAGTTATCAATAGGATAAACGACAATAGTCCCATCCTCAAGAAACCTATTTTTAGTTGGATGTTCATTATCATCTAATACTTCTTCAAATCCGATAATTTTTTCATCCTTAATTTTTATTCCATAAAAACAATTTTTAGCATCTGTTCTTAACGACTCGCTACCCCAGTTTCTTAGCGGCGACCAATCAATATCAGCTTCTTCCACTTCTCTTTCAAAAATGACCTTGTAATTTTTTTTATAAACAAATAGTGCGAATTCATTAGTATATGAAAAATTATTCCCTTGAATTCCCCTTGGATTCTGGATGATTGTTACAATATCAACAATAAATTCATTTCCAAATACCTCTTCAAGTAATAATTTTAACGTCGCAACCTCATTTTCATCAATTGCACAAACTAGAACTCCATCTTCTTTTAATAGGAGTCTTGCACAGTCCAACCTACTCTTCATCATTGATATCCATTTACTATGTTTGTATGAATCTTTAAAGTCAATGTAGTTGTTGTTATATTTCCAATTTTTTGCTCCTGTATTATAGGGTGGGTCTATATAGATAACATCAATCATTCCTGCATGTGTCTTCTTCAAAAGATGGAGGCTATGAAGATTATCTCCTTCCAAGAGGAAATTATAATCCTCTGACTCTGGATTTCCCACAATTTTCTTGGTCTCGTCTTCAATGAAAACCGGAATCTTGGTTTTCATCTCTTCCTCGACCAATTCAGCATGTTCCTCCCAAACAAGACCATACTTTTTGGTATTGAGCAGACGGATAAGATTTTCCAATTTCTCAACATCGTCATTCCGTCTATCCTCACGAGCCTGTTTTAGAAGTTCCTGCACATAGGCAATCGCCCCTTCCTTCTCATTCTTATGAGGTCGTTCAATAAAGTCTTGAGACATTACAAAACACCCCCATTCTCAGCAAATGAGGGTGTTTTTGTGCACGCAGAAAAGAGGTAGAAAACTACCTTATCGGTGCTCGGTGCTCGGTGCTCGGTGCTCGGTGCTAATGGTATCAAGTTCTAAATCTCCTTGTCAAGTGGTTTTATTCACTATTCTATTATACCACGAACGACTGCTTAAAAAATTTAATATTGTAAAAAAATGTCCCATCAAGTCATTTTTTAGGGTGTTTTAAGTCATCATTTCAGAGCAAATAGCTAAAAAACGTTAATATATCAATCTTAATTATAGTGACTTGGCAAGTTATATATTTATATCTTAATCGGGATTAGAATGAGAATGTACTTAGCTAAGACAGTCCAGCTCATGACTAAAACCGAGCTACTTCACCTAACTCAATAACAAACAATGAAAGGTAATTGATATGAAAACACGTAACCGTAAAGGCGGCTATTCAGCCAACACCGCAAATGAATATATTGACAACAAGCAAGCTATTTACTGCTTAAGCACAGAACTCGAACCACAACTTAAGTTTGAAGACAACCAGCCAACTGGAGAGATTATCGCTTATAAAGCTTGGTTTACTCAAAAAGGACTTCCGCCATTTCAAGTAAAATTTGAATCAGATGTCAACCTACCCGCTTATATGACAATGGTGCAATTTGATAATCTTCAAGCCTGTGAGGTAGGCTTCAATGTTTACTTCAAAGCCGACAATCTCAAGGAGGTCAAATAATGACTAAGCAAGAACTGGCGCAATACCTGCTTCAAAGCCTCAATATGGGGCTTGGAGCACTGATGCAGGGAGAGACCAGCTATACCAATAGTTTTGATGTCAAGATTATGTCTGATGGTTTTCTCTTTATCCCACGTCTTCCAGCAGGCTATATCATTGATGACGACCTCTATCAGAAAATCTTTTTAATTGCCAATGCTGCGCTCTATCCACGCTACACACTTTTAAAACAAAATTCTGCCTATTTTATGGCGCTTGATACTGATGATATTCATGTGCAGCGTGGACTCTTCTTTCCTTGGAAGAAAGGTGTCTCTGAACGGCTGGTCATTCCGGATTTGGAAGAATTCACAGTCTCTCAAAAGGACACCTTCATTCCCATTATGAAGAATCTAGCCCTTGATTATAATAAGGTGACCTCTCTAGCTATCGCCGGGAACAGCGGTTCTGGGAAGTCCTATGCGTTGACTTACTTCTTAAGTCTTTTGAAACCTATTTCTGATCTTATCATTGTAGACCCTAAGTTTGACACCCCCTCACGTTGGGCTCGTGAAAAGGGCATCGCCGTGATTCACCCTCAGAAAAACCGCTCTAAGTCAGATTTTGTTTCAGAAGTCAATGAAAATCTTAGCGCCTGTTTAGGGCTCATTCAGCAGCGGCAAGAGATTCTCTATGATAATTCTGAACATCAATTTGAACATCTGACAATTGTCATTGATGAAGTCTTAGCACTCTCAGAAGGAGTCAATAAGGCTATTAAAGAGTCGTTATTCTCTCTCTTATCACAAATTGCTCTGCTTGGACGAGCTACCAAAGTCCATCTGCTCTTAGTGAGCCAGCGTTTTGACCACAACACCATTCCTATCTCAGTTCGTGAACAGCTCAATGTCCTCATTCAGATTGGCAATATTAACAAGAAAACAACGCAATTTCTTTTTCCTGACCTTGATCCTGAAGGAATTGTCATTCCAATAGGTAAAGGAACAGGGCTGATTCAGATTATTGATAATGAACACCCTTATCAGGTCTTACCGCTGCTTTGCCCAACCTACTTCACAAAGAAAGGCATTCTATAATGAAAAAAACTTTCTTTCAAAAAACGTTTAATCTCAATGTCACTCTTTTAGTGCTTAGCTCCTTGTGCTTCTTCTTGAAATTTGGCCTGAGTCTCCTTATTCAGTTGCTCGAAACTTCTAGACTAGCAGCTGCTTATGATGTCTTTAGCCTTATTAGTGAGAAGTTAAGTCTCCTTGCACACTATATTCAGCTAGGCGCCCTCTGTCTTGTCCTAATCCCAATCTTTTTGATTGGCATTGAACTCATTCAGCGGCTGACGAAAGATTCACTTTGGAACTATGTCAAGTCTGTTTATCAGACCTTTCGCATGCGACAATTCCTGAAACAAGATAGACAGTCTGAACCCATTATCACTGTTGAAAATCAGACTGTTACCCGTTTCAATCCCATTTTGAAGAGCTTTAATCAGGCTGTTTCAAAATGCACTGTGGACGTGAGGAAAGAGTCTGTCAATCTCTTTATCAAGATGCCAAGGACCCAGCAGGCACAGAAACTTTTAAAAGAGATGGAAGGGCATATCAAGGAAGAAATTGCCAGCCGTAATCCGAGCTATTATTTTTCATCCGCTCATCGGGTCAAACAAACGCTTTGGTTCACAGGAGCTAAACGTTAAGGAAAAGGCGGTGCTTGGCTCACGCAGTGAAAGCCAAAAGTACCGCCTTTTTAAACTCTATCTCAACCATGTAATGGGGTTACTACGACCCCCCATTACACCAATAAACACTAATCAAAGAAAGGAAGACAATGACAAAAGAAAGACGCTCAAATAAATGGGCATTCCTGCTCTATCAGGAAAGTGCCCCTGATAACTATTTAGAAATTTTGGAAAGCATGCACGTGCCATTTGTACTCAGTCCATGGCATGACAAAGATATCAATAAAGAAACAGGAGAATTTAAAAAAGCTCATAAACATGGAGCACTCTTCTTTGAGTCACTCAAAAGCTATTCGCAAGTCTCAGAATTATTAACTGAACACTTGAACACTCCAGCACACGTGGAAATCGTCATGAGCCCTAAAGGCATGTACGATTATTTCACCCATGCGGAAAATCCAGAAAAGACCCTCTATGACATCAATGACATTGAATTCGGCTGCGGGTTTGAATTAGATAAATTTCTCCTCAGCAATAACAATAATCAATTCCTCACAACTGTTATTGACATCATCGAAGAACATAACTTTACAGAGTTTAATCATTTAGTCAGGTATGCAAGAACTGAGAATCCTCAACTCCTTAATTTAATTATGAATAAAACTTATTTCTTCGCTAAGTATTTGGACTCACGGCGACATAGCTCTCAGCAGAAACAAGCAATTAAAGGAGAGTATGATGATTGATATTGTAGACAAAAACGACCTAATGACATTAACCGGCTATTCACAAAGTCAGTGCGCGAAATTGATTAGAACCGCAAAAATCAAGTTGGTTTCAGAGGGTTTCTCTTGGTATGATAATAAGCGTGTTGGACGTGTTCCACTCAAGACTATTGAAGACATTCTCGGCTTTCGGTTATCTCAGAAAAATGATATAATTTATGATGTACTTCAAAATGCTGGTCTACATGATACAGGAGAACAGCAATGACAGTTACAAAACTTAAAAACGGAAAATGGCTTGTAGATATAAGTGATGGTTACAGTCACTTAACAGGAGACCGCATTCGTCACCGTAAAAAAGGATTTAGGACTCGCAAGGAAGCTGAACGATATGAAGCCGATTATCGAATCAATCAGCTTCATCAGTTTAAAACGAAAGACCGTCTGAGTATCGACTACCTCTATTCTCTGGTTCGTCAAGAAGATGAATTGAGAGGAAACAAAAGAGGAACAGTTGATACACAAGAATCCTATTATACCCAATATGTTTCCAAATTCTTCGCTAATGCTGATATGAAACTGGTCACCGTCAACGATATTAAGGAATATCGTGACTGGCTCATCCAGACACCAAGCGTAAAAGGAGGAACATTGTCAAACAGTCATATCAATCAACAGATGATTTTCATTCATAAGCTGTTTGAGGTAGCGATTGCTAAACGATTCAGAAATGATAACCCTTGTAGTGGACTCAAGCGTTTGCCTGAGCAACACAAGGAAATGTCCTACTACACACCTGAACAGTTTAAAATCTTTGATAGTTGTTTTACCGAAGGTGAATATCGCTATCAGCTACTTTATCGGGTATTGATGTTCACAGGTGCACGGCTTGGTGAAGCCTTGGCTCTTACTTGGAATAATGTAAATCTTACTGAACATTACATTGATATTGTTTATAGTGCATACTATCGTAAAAATCAAGTTCATATTGGAACAGTGAAAACAACTCAATCACGAAGACGGATTTACATTCATTCTGCCTTTGCTGAAGAGTTGAAACAATGGAAAGAGCAACAAGGAGAACTCCTTTCAGAGTTCACAGAGGACCTTGAAAGTCTTCAAATCTTTCAAGACTCTCCTGAAAGCCTGACTTCTGCCAATGTCACCAATTTCAAGACAAAACTGAAAAAGCGACTACCTGAGAATATGAATATGATTCGCAATCATGACTTCAGACACTCACATGCAGCGTTTTTAATCAGTCAAGGTCTACGAAATGGAGAAGGAAAAGATTATATCTTCTTCACTCTCATGAAGCGTTTGGGACATTCATCCATTAACACAACCATCAATGTTTACTCCCATCTTTTCCCGTCACAACAAAAAGAGGTGGCCAATGCCTTTGACAACTTCTAAAAAAGTGGTCACGATTGGTCACCGTTTCAAAACAAACAAGGTCTAACCCCTTGATACGAAAGGAATCTAGAAAATCTTATGATGAATATGCAAAACATGATGAAACAGGCGCAAAAGCTGCAAAAACAAATGGAAAAAAAGCAGGCTGAACTGGCTGAAACGACTTTTGTCGGAAAATCAGCTCAAGAGCTCGTTGTGGCTACCTTTACAGGTGATAAAAAACTGGTTTCTATTGATTTTAAAGAGGCTGTTGTTGATCCTGAGGACATTGAAACGCTGCAGGATATGACCGCTCAAGCCGTAAATGCTGCTCTCAGCCAAATTGAGGATGCTACACAGAAAACGATGGGAGCCTTTGCCGGTAAACTGCCATTTTAAAAAGACCTAACAAAAACTGATAGGTCTTACAATACTTTATTGATAAGTCAAACTTTTCTAAGATACCTTGGAAAAGCTTTTTTTATTAAGTAAACAAACAACATTTAATGCAGAAACTGGATAAGAATCCCGCCCAAAATAAGAACAATAGCGCCGCCCAAGCGGTTAGCCATTTGAGCAAAGGCAATCATCTCCATGCGGTCTGCGGCTGAAAGCACTGCAATATTACCTGTCCCGCCCATTGAGTTATTGATCATACCGGCACCGATAGCCGTTTCAACGGGATACATTCCAAGAAAGCGCCCAAGAATCCAGCTGGCAAGTCCCATTGAGACAACAGATGTCAAGCTGATGAGAACAAACTGCCATGTCATAGCTTGTGCTAACGAGGACAAGTCAATCATGGCAAGCCCGATACCAGCAAGGACAGCATGAGTCAAGTTGGTCATAACAACTTGATTAAACATAACGACTGTCTCCTCCAAGACTTTGGGAACAGTATTGGTCGCTTTAAGAATAAAGACAATGATAATCATGAAAGCATAGCTATGCACCTTTGGAATAAAAGCATTAAGAATCACACCGATAAGAAAGAGCATAAAAGCAAGCATGAGACCAACACCGATTTTCGCTGAGTCCAAGGTCGGCTTTGCTTTTTCCAAATCTTCTTTATTAACCGGAATAAGAACACCGTGCCCATTGTATTTCGTTTTGGCAAATCCACGCGCTAAGACAATGGCACCAATAATAGCAAAGATATTTCCCAAGGTTGTTGCAGGAGCTAATTGCGATAAGATATTGCCTGCATCAGTATGAAGACCAGCAGCATAGATTTTAGACAGAGGAACAATCCCTGCCCCCATACCGCCAGCCATCTGAGCAAAGGAAATATACATGACAGAATGTCCAAATCCTTGCCCCAAAAGAGCACCTACTGCACCGGTTGCAAAGAAACCAATAACCATGGTCAAAAGCGATACAGGAATAAATTTAGCTGAGGCTTTGACCAAGAGTTTACGGTTCATTCCTAAAATAGAACCACATATAAGGGCAGCGATATAAAAATCAAGAAAGCCCCAGTCACTCATAAATGTAGAAGTGGCTGCTACAATATTTTTAGGAACAAGACCAGTCGCCGCAAGAACAGCAGCTGCCAAAAGGGTAAAGACTGAACCGCCGCCAAGGTATGTGTTCCAAAAAGGCAGTTTTTCACCGATGAAGTAAAATAGGTGGCCTAAAACAACCAGCATGAAGGTAATCCCCAGCATGTTGAGCGGTAATTTCCCCATAACAATTGTGATCATAAGAACTACCACAAATGCGACATAAAGCCGCAGGGAGACCCCGGCAATTTTTATTTCATTACTTTTTTTCATACCAAACTTGTCCCTTCTTAGTATTTTGGATACCATTTGAGATCACGGACAGCTTTAGTCATATCAGCTTCATTAACCTGTGCTAAGCCTTGTTCTTGGGCTTTCTTAGCAACAGCTTCAGCTACCTTGATAGATACATCAGCCACATATTTGAATGGAGGAAGGACAGGTGCACCCGGCTGTCCTGAGTTGACAATACCTGATAATGAATGTGCAGCCGCTCCAATCATCTCATCCGTCAAGAGCGAAGCTTCAGAAGCCAGCATGCCAAGTCCGAGACCCGGGTAGATCAGGGCGTTGTTTGCTTGACCGATTTCATAGTCAACACCCTTGTAGCTGACAGTTCCTGATGGAACACCAGTAGCGACGAAGGCTTTACCGTCTGACCATTCGATAACATGTTCAGCAGTCGCTTCCAATTTTTTAGTAGGGTTGGAGATAGGAAAGATAACCGGACGTTCAGTATTTTCACACATCGCCTCAACAACTTCTTTGGTGAAAGCACCAGCATCTGTAGATGTTCCGACAAGAATAGTTGGTTTCACTGTCTTGATGACTTCAAGAAGGCTGGTCATATCGCCGGCATTTGCAAAATCTGAGCGCTTTTTAGCAAATGGTTTTTGAGCCGGCGTCAAGTCTTCCATATCGTCAAAGAGGAGGCCTTGTTGGTCAATCATGTAGAAATGACTATAGGCTTCTTCTGAAGAAAGTCCTTCTGAAACCATTTCAGCATAAACGCGGTCAGCAATCCCAGCACCTGCAGAACCGCCGCCGTAGCAAAGGTAAACTTGGTCTGTTAATTTTTCACCAGTAATGTCCATAGCACCAAAGATACCGCCAAGGACAACGATCCCTGTACCTTGAATATCATCGTTGAAAGTTGGAATTTCTTTCTTGTATCGATTCAAAATATCAGCAGCTGTTGAACGGCCAAAGTCTTCCCAGTGCAGATAAAGTTTAGGGAAAAGTCTTTCAGCAGTTTGGACAAATTGATCAATGAAAGCGTCGTACTTTTCACCGCGGATACGCTCGTGGCGGTTGCCGAGGTACATTGGGTTGTTGAGAAGTTCTTCACGGTTTGTGCCAGCATCAATAACAAGCGGCATAACGCAGGCTGGATCGATACCAGCGGCAGCCGTGTAGACCATGAGTTTACCAACAGAGATATCAACCCCTTGCACACCCCAGTCACCAATACCAAGGATTCCTTCGGCATCTGTTGCTACAATCAAACGAATATCACGATTCCCCGCCGCATTTTTGAGCGTTTCTTCGATATTTTCCGGATGATTAATATCAAGGTAAGCGGCATATTGCGGATCAACAAACAATTCAGAATATTCTTCTATTGTTTCAGCAATAACGGGATCATAAACGATTGGGTTAAATTCGACAATATGCTGACTGAAAAGATAATAAAACAGTGTACGGTTTGTATTGAAAATTTCCATCAAAAAATGACGTTTCTCAAGATTAGATGGTTTACGAAGGAAATGCTGATAGGCTTGTTCAGCTTGCTCTTCCAGCGTTTGTACATAAGGCGGCAGAATACCGACCAAACCAAGCTCTTTACGTTCTTCCATAGTAAAGGCTGTTCCCTTGTTAAGAAAGGGGTCATTTAAAATTTCATGAGCTTTCATATTTTTCTCCTTTTGATGAATCATTTAACAGACATCAGTATAAAACTTTGGGAAAATTATAGTCAAACCTTACAGTTTTGATAAATATTATTTATAACAGCTCTAAAATTATGTTAAGATGGACGTAAAAGGAGAATATATGAATTTACGAGATTTAGAATACTTTTATCACTTGTCTCTTATAAAATCCTACACAGGAGCAGCCCGGCACTTTCATGTCAGCCAGCCGACTGTATCTTATGCTGTTAAACGTCTGGAGGAAGAATTGGGCTGCGATTTAGTTATCAAGGACAGCTCCCATCGGACAGTTGTTCTAACTGTTCAAGGCGATATTTTTGCTCATCATATTGAGGAGGTTTTGCTGCATGTCCGTTTGGGAATCAATGAGGTTAAACAATCCCTCAAACCACAGCTGACGATCGGCTTTCCTCCGATTATCGGAAATTATCTTATGAGCAAACTCGTCAATGCATCAAAAGATTTGTCGGTATTTTCCCACTTCAAAACCATTCGAGGAGGTTCCAAGTCCTTACTCATCAAACTGCTAAACGGGCAGCTGGATTTCAGTCTGCTGGGATCACTCTCGCCGCTCAGCTATGAACAATTAGACATAACGCCTCTGTTTAAACAACCTCTCTACCTTGTTTTGTCCCCTGAACATCCTTTAGCAAATGAAAAAGAACTGGCTTTCAAAGATGTTGTCAGCGAAAAATTTATTTTATTGGATGAGCACAATACCCATTTAGCAGCTTTCAAGGAGCTCAACCAACGCTATCAGAACAAAGCCGTTCCCTTCTTTGAAATTGACGATGTTTCTATTATTAAACAAATGGTCTCTGAAAATCTGGGAATCTCACTGCTTTCAGATATCGCTTTAGGTTCAGACAACCATCATTTGATCAAGATTCCTCTTGCCAAACAGGATCGTATTGATTTTCATGTCAGTTATGCCTACTCCAAGCATTCTGTATTAGCAGAGCCTGTTAAAAAATTGATTAAACTGCTTGACACTGTTGATTAAAGCCTCCCTTTGTTTGAAGCTGAGCATAAAATGAAGAGGAGAATCGCTGTTGAGATGCTCAATACAATCTTTTTGACAATTTCCGGATTATTGAAAATCGATTTTCACACTGTCCTGATTTCTTAAATGTCTAAGCAGAAAACAAAAAAAGACTTAGTTTCTGTTTTCTACAGAACTAAATCCTTTTTCACATATGGCAGACAGCGCACTGAAAATAACTGCTATTTCCCAAACAAACGGGCAAAGAAACCTTTTTTGACACCCTCTTGCTGATTTTGAATCTCTTCGACCTCTGCTTTTGCTTCATCCAGTTCCAGCTTGAGCTGTTCCTTATCCTGCATAGCTGTCAGGGTCAGCTGCTGCTGCTGGTCTAACTGTTTATCTTTTTCAGCAATCTGAACATCCTTAATCCGCAGCTGCTCATCCTTTGAATCCAGCTGGCTGTCTTTAGCCTTCAGCTGCTCATAAAGACGCGTAATTTCCGTATTTTTTTCGTCAATTAAAATTTCAAGAAATTCCCGCTGCTTTACTTCTTCACTGACGGGTTCGTCTTCAAAGATGGTTTTTTTATAAATTTCCTCTAATTTGATAAGGCCGGCACGGTTGACAACCGTAACCCCCTTATCATTTTTTTCAACGTATTCTTCAGGAAAAGATTTCACACGGTTATTAACTGCTTGCCGGCTCACTCCCAGAATTTCAGCCAATTCACTGACTGTCTTTTCAATTGCCATAATATCCTCATTTTTACAGAATTTATACTATGAAAATAGTATCATATCACCCTTAATCTGTCAATTTACGGCAGGAAAAGCAATGTTTTTCAAAAGCCTGTCAAAGCTGTCAGATTTATGCTAGAATGACAGTATGATACATTTTGATACGATTATTATCGGCGGCGGACCTGCCGGTATGATGGCTGCTGTTTCTGCTGGAAGTTATGGGCAAAAAGTCCTCCTCATTGAGAAAAACCGCAGGCTCGGCAAAAAGCTCTCCGGTACCGGCGGCGGCCGCTGCAATGTCACCAATAACGGCAGCCTCGATGACCTGATGGCAGGCATCCCAGGCAACGGGCGCTTTCTCTACAGTGTCTTTTCCCAGTTTGATAATCATGATATTATCCATTTTTTCGAGGAAAATGGGGTAGCCCTGAAAGTTGAAGATCATGGGCGCGTCTTTCCAGTAACGGATAAATCACAGACAATCATCCGCGCTCTGGAGGCAAAAATTCAAGAAACCGGCGGCACTGTGCTGACTAATACAGAAGTCACCTCAGTCAAAAAAAGAGATGACCTCTTTCAGGTCCAGTCAAAAGACCAGACCTTTACCTGTCAAAAACTGATTGTCACAACAGGCGGCAAATCCTATCCCTCAACCGGATCAACAGGATTTGGTCATGAAATTGCCCGCCATTTCAACCTTGGTCTAACGCCTCTCGAAGCAGCCGAAAGTCCGCTGCTGACAGATTTTCCTCACAAAGCTCTGCAGGGGATCTCACTTGATGATGTGACACTTAGCTGCGGCAGACACCAAATCACGCACGATATACTCTTTACGCATTTTGGTCTGTCCGGTCCTGCTGCGCTTCGGCTATCCAGCTTTGTTTCCGGCGGTGAGACTGCTAACCTAGACTTTTTGCCGCAGATGACATCTGCTGATCTGCTCAGCTATTTTCAGGAAAATCGTGAAAAATCCTGCAAAAATGCTCTTAAGGGTTTGGTTCCCGAACGTGTCGCCGACTTTCTGACTGCCGAACTGCCCGACAAAATTAAACACCTGACCCCAAGCCAAACACAAGAACTGGCAGACAAGCTCAAAAAACTGCCGATTAAAATTACCGGCAAGATGTCCTTGGCCAGATCTTTTGTCACTAAAGGCGGTGTTGAGCTTAGAGAAATCAATCCTAAAACACTGGAAAGCAAAAAAATTCCGGGACTCTTCTTTGCCGGCGAAGTCTTAGACATCAACGCCCACACAGGCGGATTTAACATTACATCTGCCCTGTGCACCGGCTGGGTCGCCGGCAGCGTTGCACTGTGAAATTTAGCTTTTTGCATTTCTTCCACACAAGACGACGGCGATTGGAAATTTCGATTTTTATAGTTAATGGATAAATTTTAAAAAGCTGAGATTCTCTATTGATCTCAGCTTTTTAGCGCTGTCATCAAGATATTCTGCTAAGCTGGTTTTTTCTTGCAAAGCTGCTTCATTACTGTTTCATTTTATCAAGGAATTTGCCCCTGATATCATCTCTGACAGCCTCTAAACTTTTTAGCTGATTGACCTGATGAATGCCATAAGCAATATTGTAAGCTGACGTCACAAAACGCGGGACGACCTTGCAGCAAATTTCCCGCCCAAAACGATAAAAAAATAAATTATAGGAGCTGCAGCGGCCGCCCGCAAACTCATTGAGGATATAGCTGCTGAGCAGCTGAACACTGTCTGCCAGACAATCCAAGTCACTGATATCAGAAATTCTGACATTAAATTCTGTAAAATCCTGCAAAGGATAGGAAGATATGGTAATTTCGGGCCCATGCTTAGATCCTTTATATATCTCCAAACCAGCAAAAGTTTTCTTATCCAAAGCTGCATAGGCATCTATATTTTTAAAGCCCACAAGCTGCGAATGCGGGTGTCTGAGGCTTCCGCCGGACAAGGGGCCAAAATTACGAAAGAGAACAACACTGCGGTAATCCTTGCAAGCTTCAAGCTCTGCCCATTTTTCAAACAGAAAGTCAAAAAGCTGACGGTTGACTGTTAGATCATAAGCTGAGATGTCTCCTTCATGCCAGTCGGACTCAATGATTAGGGTTTGATAGCTGTCTTGCAAGACAGGAAATTTATTTTCCACCCAAATCATGTCTTTTTTACTGTCTAAAATTTTGCCCAGCTCCGTCTGATCACAAAAGGGACAAGTGTCCTTGTTACTGGGTTTTTGGCTGGCAATATTGGAATTAAAAGTAAGCTTACGGTAAGTCATGGCAATGTTTTCCTCTCTGACTTGTTTATGAGATTATTCTAGCATAATTTTTGGTGATTGAAGCAAAAAGAACCGGCTTTTCGCCGGAACTTGTTCAAAACTCAGCTATAAATAATTTGCCTGCTGCTTTACTGTATAGAATTATTAATGCAGCTGTCATAGGCAGCGTAAGTTTTCTCATCAAACAAGACCCATTCGATGAGATCAAAAGTATCCGGATGTTCTCGGATATAACTGCTGACCTCGGCACAGGCAATTTGAGCAGCCTTGTCAACCGGGAAGTGATAAACTCCTGTTGCTATTGACGGAAAAGCAATCTTGCGAATGCCATGCTGAGCTGCCAGTTTCAAAGACTCACGATAGCAGGAGGCAAGCAGGTCGGCTTCCTTTTCTCTGCCGCCCTGCCACACCGGGCCAACCGTGTGAATAACGTAGCGGCAAGGAAGATTATAGGCCTTTGTCAGTTTGGCCTGACCGATCTTGCAGCCGCCAAGCTTTTTGCATTCTTCCAGCAGTTCTTTGCCTGCAGCCCTGTGAATAGCACCGTCTACACCGCCGCCTCCCAATAAGGTTCGGTTGGCTGCATTGACAATAGCATCAACGTTTTTGACCTTGGTAATGTCTCCTTGAATAATTTTCAGCATAAGCAGTACCTCAATAATGATTCTCCGGCAATCGTTCATTTATATCCTCTTGGCAGTCTGCTGTCTATTAAAACAGCAGGCGAACCGCAGCCATAGCCGCAATTCCTGTTAAAACAGCATAGAGTAAATTTTTGGACTTATAGGCAATATAAAAAGCAGGAAGACTGGCTAACACTTCCAGCCAGTGCACGTGCGGTAAGTGTCCGATTTTTTCATCAAGAAGGCTAGAAAAAGTCAGGGCAAAAAGGATAGACACCGGCAGATATTTCAAAAAACGCACCACAATATCAGGCAGACCCTTATACTTGACCAGAATAAAAGGAGCAATCCGGGGCAGCCAGCTGACCACAAAACCTAATAAAATAGCGGTTAAGACATAAGAATCAAGACTCATCCAGCATCACCCCCACTCCGCAGCCAATCAAAGTTGAGCAGAGCACTGCCAAAGCTTCTGAAATCAGCATCGAAAGCAGCAAAAAACTTCCTGCAACTGCTGAGAGAACAAGAAAAATTTTTTTGGTGCCTTCTGTCAAAGCCATGGCATCAAACTGACTGACCAAAAGCCCGATAAACATGGCAATCAAAGCAAAATCAAGACCGAAATTTTCCGGATTTGGAATGGTGTTGCCCAGTAAAGTTCCTGCAACAGTGGCTGATACCCAGGCTGAGTAGCTGAGAAGATTATTGCCGTGCATCCAGCTTGGTTGGATATTTTTATTGTGAACATTTTCCCCCAGCAGGACACCGTAGCTTTCATCGGTAATCAGTGTGCCGATGCCGATATTCTGCCAGAGGCTGGACTTGGTGAAGATGGTTGTTGCGTGCAGGCTCATGAGCATATTGCGCAGATTAACCAAAAAAACAGTCAGTGTAATCGTTCCTAAATCCGCACCTGAAACAAACATCGCAACCATGGCAAACTGAGCAGATCCTCCGTAAATCAAAAGGCTCATCAGCCCGACTTCCAAAGGAGACAGACCGGCAGCAGCTGCCACAATGCCAAAAGCAAGGCCTATGGAAATGTAACCTAAAGCTGTCGGCGCAGCATCTTTCATTCCTTCTCGAAATCCTTTTTCTTGCATCAAATCCCTCACATTTTTTATAATATTTTCATTATAGCACACAAAAATGCTCTTGAACACGGGAACAAGAGCATTTTTATCTGTTTGCTTTTATAAATTGTCTGCTTCTATCGCCTCAATCAGATCCAGCCTTTTTTGATGGCGGCCGCCCTCATATTCTGCCGTCAGCCAGCTATCTACAATCATCTTCGCCAGTTCAATCCCTACGACACGCGCTCCAAATGCAAGAACATTGGTGTTGTTATGCTGGCGGGAAAGCTTAGCTGAATAAGGCTCACTGCAGATAACACAGCGCACACCCTTGACCTTATTGGCTGCGATACCAATACCAACGCCTGTCCCACAGATTAAGATTCCTTTGTCAACCCGGCCCTCAGCAACCGCTTGAGCAACTGCCCTGCCCGACTGAGGATAATCAAAACGTTCCGTACTGTCTGTTCCAAAATTAACGACTTCATAGCCATAGGCTTCTCTGATGTAATCACTGATGGCTTTTTTGTAGCTAACAGCAACATGGTCATTGCCAATTCCGATTTTCATAATTTTTGCAGCTCCTTTATTAATTCCTGATAGCTTTTTTCTTTGCCAAAAAGCGCACTGGTTCCCAAAACAAATCCATCACAGCCCATCTCTGACAGCTCTGCTATAATTTGCGGACTGCAGGCTCCGTCGATGATGATCTTGTAATGATAGTTTTCTCTCATATCCAGAAACACTTTGATTTTTTCTTTGACTGTTGGCAGAAATGCCTGTCCTGCAAAGCCCGGATTAACTGTCATTACCAAAAGATAGTCGCACAGCCCCAAAACTTCCTTTACAGTCAAAGGATTCGTATCAGGGTTAATAGCAAGACCTGCCAGCTTCCCTCTGCTTTTGATGTAGGCCAGCGTCTTTGAAACATAGCGCTCACTCTCAGGATGAATGTAAATCAAATCAGCACCGGCAGTGATGAACCAGTCAATCTTACTGCCGGGATTTTCAATCATGAGATGGCAGTCTACCATTTTGCTGGTCTGCCGGCGGACTGTCTCAATATCCATCATTCCCATTGCCATATTAGGAACAAAGCTGCCGTCCATCACATCGCAGTGAAAAATATCGGCGCCGGCCAGATCAAGCTCTGTCACTTCTTTTTTGAGGTTCCCAAAATCAGCACACATCATGCTTGGACATAATAATTTTGCCATACTTGCTCTTCTTTCTAAAGGATGCCTAAGGATAATCAAACACCGACCTGGCGGCAAAGCAGTAGTTTGATTGTCAAAGTGTATAAAAAAATCCAATTCCCGAAAAATATCAGAAATTGGATTTTGACCATCGCTAAGCAGCTGTCATTTTACCTTTAAAGAGACAATATCATTAATGGAAGCATCAAACTGATCAGAAATCACCGTCAGGTGCTTCAAATCAAAGGCTTTAACATTGGAAGTCTGGTGAAATTTTGAGCTGTCGCACAAGAGGAATAACTGGTTGGAATGTTCCTTAACAATCCTCTTTTTAACAGCTTCTGCCAGTGTCGGTGTCGTTCCGCCGCTGGCTTTTGACAGGCCGTTTATCCCTAAGAAAGCCTTGTCAAAATACAAGTTTCCCAAATTTTCTTCGGTCAGGCTGCCTTTCAAAGAAGATGTTTTAGGATTGTATTCACCGCCCAGCAGAATAATTTTAGCTGCAATCGGTTCATGAAAAGCAAAAATATCTGTATTGGTCGTATAAATCGTTATTTTCCTGTCAAAAATCTGCTCAAAAAGAGCGGAGCAGGTGGACCCTGAATCAAGATAAATCACGTCTCCATCTGTAATTTCTCTAGCAGCCAGCTGAGCAATTTTCGCTTTTTTATCACTGTTCAAAGTATTTTTTTGCGAAATCGGCAGCTCCCTGACTGTCGAGTTAAGCTTTACCGCTCCTCCTGACAAAGCTTCAATCTTGCGAGCTTTCTCCAATTCTTTTAAATCCCGTCTCAAGGTTGACATTGATACGCCGCTGATTAATTCTTGCAGCTGGTCAATTTTTACAATTTCCTTATTTTCAATAATTTCTAATATTTTTTGCTGTCTCTCATATGGAATCATTATCAGTCACCTTCACTTTATACTAATAATGATACCATATTTGACCTGCATTTTCATTTACGCTAATTTATCTTCTTTCGTTGTGAAAATATAACCTAAAACAGCACCGACGACCACTGAGATAGCAAGACCGATAATACCATTGATAACATTGGCATTGCCTGCAATGAAAGCCGGGAAAGTCGTTACACTGCCGAAAACAAAGGCATTCGTCACCACTTTGGTAAGGCCTAAGTACGCTCCGCCGACAGCACCGCCGATAATTTGAGCCAGAAACAGTTTCTTGTTTTTGACCAGTAGGCCAAACAAAGTCGGTTCAATAATAGCTGACAAAGCAATCGTTACCACACCAGTCAGGGCAAAATTCTTCAGATTTTTGTCTTTTCCTTTGAGGTAAACACCGATTGCTGTTCCGATAACCGCAAAATTACAAGCAAAAGTCAAAGGACAGATATAGTCAAAACCATTTTGAGAGATATTATTGATCATAATCGGATTGACCGCCCAGTGAATACCAAAGCTGACCAGCACACTCCAGCCGCCGCCGATGACAATTCCTGTCAGAAGGCCGCTTCTTTCAATCAGCCAGTTGACGCCATTAGCAATCAATTCGCCGCCATATACACCCACTGGTCCAATAACAATAACCGTTAAAGGCACCATAATTAAAAGAGAAATCAAGGGAACAACAACCAGTTTCAGTGTTTCAGGGATATGTTTATCCAGCCATTTATAAAGATAAGAATAAGCCCAGATGGTTAAAATGATTGGAACAACCGTTGAATTATAATTCATCAAAACAACCGGAATACCAAAGAAATTGGTCATTGCCCCATTCCCTGTTTTTCCCAGCAAGGCGATAAAATCAGGATGCAGCAGTGCAGCCCCGATCAAAGCTGAAATATAAGGGCTGGCACCAAAACGCCGGGCAGAGGTAAAGGCCAGCAAAACAGGCAGGAAGTAAAAGACGCTCATTGATGCAGCAAATAAGATAGCGTAAGTTCCGCTTTTTTCACTGACCAGACCCAGCTGCACTGCAAGAATAAGCAGACCTCTTAAAATACCGGAGCCTGCTAAAGCCGGCAAAAGAGGAGCAAAAATACCAGAAATAGCTGAGAACACTTTACTGATGAGGCTGCCGCCTTCTTCTCCTCCTTCATCCAAGCTGTTATTCTCATTTCCCTTAACCAGAATTTCAAATTCATCGTAAACATGGGGAACCTCTGTACCAATCAGGATCTGATACTGGCCGGCCTTGTTGATGACATCCACAACACCATCAACATTTTTAACAGCTTCATCATCTGCTTTGGAGCTGTCTTTTAAATTTAAACGCAGTCTGGTTGCGCAGTGCGTCATATTCAAAATATTTTCAGAGCCGCCGATGTGATTTAAAATCTCTTTGGCTGTTTTTTTGTAATCGACCATTTTATTCTCCTTTAATTGATGGAAAGTTTAATTTCCCTTAAAAAACTCAAGCATCAGCTGACTTGCCGCTACCGCGTCATTCTTATCAATAACAGACTGTATGTACTCCAGTCCTGTTTTATCAATCAAATGTTCCAGATACTGAATCATCTGTATATTTTGCTCGCATTCCTTTGATGCATCCTCAATAACGGGGAAGGTATCAAAATAGATAACCCCGTCATACTGGTGCTTCTTCAGATAATAAAGCAGCTCAAGCGTCTTAAAAGGTGAAGAAGTCCCAATCATAAGCCCGTCATCATTAAGACCGTAGCCATCATTGAGGTGGATACCGTAAAGCTTATTTTGGCTGCCAAAAAGATCCGCAGCAAAAGCCGGATTCTCGTGCTTCATCAGCATGTGACAGTAATCCAGTGTTACACCGACGTTTTTTCTGTTGACATCATGCAGCATCATACCAGTCACACCCATGCTGTCAATAAAGGCATAAGCCCGCGGCTGAAAAGGCTTGTATTCAATGCTGATATGCAAGTCAGGTGCATAGTCTGCAATCGTCTGATAGGCAGATGTCAGCTGCTGCCAAACTTTTTGATAGTTTATTTGAAAACTGTAGTCAAAGCCATCAAAACCCAGCCAAATGGTGACGACTTTCCCGCCTGCCTGACGGCAGTAATCAGCAGCATCCTTACACAGCTGCAGAGCTTCCTGGGCAACCTGAGGGTCTGCATTCCCCAATTCACCATTGATAAAGTCTTCCCTAAAACGCAGGGCAACTCCGTTTAAAGCTAAATTATTGTCCGCCAGCAGGGACTTCATCTCTTTTGTTTCATAGCCTTTGACATGCTCCGGATAGTTGAGGTCAACATATTCCAGACCCAGCTCTTTGAAACGTTTAAAAACCTCCTTGATATCATTGTTATTGACAGGTAAAAATGAATTGATGCGTGTTGCTAATTTCATGATATTTCCTTTCTATGTAGCTACAACTGTATTATAGCTTTTTTGTTAACCGTTTTCAATCATTTTTTGCCATTTTTTTTAATATTTTTTCATTTATTTTCGTATTTTGCCGATTTAGGACAAAAAAAGAAGCAGGCTCCAGAACAGAACTTTTAAAAGTTCTGTTCTGGCCTTGCTTCTTGAATTACTTTTATTCTAAACTGTCAAATGCTAAACTCGGCTGAGCGTTCAAATCTAAGGCCGCAAAATGACCCTTCTCATATTCTACAGCAGCAGCATAGGCTATCATGCCGGCATTGTCACCGCAAAGGCGCAAGGGCGGGATAATAACATTAACATCTGATATTTCCTCTTTCAGACGTTCCCGCAGTCCCTGATTAGCCGCAACTCCTCCTGCTACCACCAGCGTTTTGACAGGATATTGCTCCAAAGCCTTCTTGGTTTTGGCTAAGAGAATATCTAAGACAGCAGCCTGAAAAGATGCACACAGGTCTTCAACAGGCAGCTCTTCTCCTTTTTGTTCGGCGTTGTGATGAAGATTGATAAAGGCCGATTTTAATCCGGAAAAAGAAAATTCCAGATTGTCTTCCTTAATCATCGCTCTTGGAAAATCATAAATATCCTGCCCTTTATGAGCCAGTTCATCAATCTCACGCCCTGCAGGATAGCTCAGCCCCATCACTCGTCCGACCTTGTCATAAGCCTCTCCTACCGCATCATCCCGCGTTTCCCCGATAATCTTGTACTGGCCTGCTTTTGCTACATAGACCAGCTCGGTATGGCCGCCCGATACCAAAAGCGCCAAAAGCGGATACTGCAAATCAGCAGTGCTCTGGGCTGCCATCAAGTGCCCTGCCATGTGATTAACCGGAATTAAGGGCAAACCGTGCGCCCAAGCAAAGGCCTTGGCTGCTGACATTCCAACCAGCAGTGCTCCAACAAGCCCCGGGCCGTAAGTCACCGCAACAGCTGACAAATCTTCTGCTTGAATACCAGCCTCTTTTAAAGCATCTTCTATGCACAAGGTAATAACCTCTACATGATGCCGGCTGGCAACCTCAGGTACGACGCCGCCAAAGCGCTTGTGACTTTCCACCTGACTGGCAATAACGTTACTTAAAAGCTGATTGTCATTTTTTAAAACGGCCACACTGGTCTCATCACAAGACGATTCAATGGCTAAAATATATCTGTCTGTCATTATCTTACTTTCTTTTTTTACCTTGTTTAAAAACCTGCAAAGCGTCCTTCCCGCTTCATCAAAATAGCATCTTCAGATGGATTGCGATAGTAGTTTTTTCGCTTGGCAACAGCTTTAAAGCCAAATTTTTGATAAAGACTCTGCGCAGCCTGATTGGAAGCTCTAACTTCCAAAAAGACAGGCAGCTGTTCATCTTTTATGAAGGTGCTCATAAGCTGACTGCCCAGCCCTTTCCCCTGATAAGCATTCTTAACAGCAATATTAGTGACTTCAAGCTCCCCCACTAAGTGCTGTATGGATAAAAAACCAACAATCTCCCTGCCTTCATAGGCAAAAAAGTAATCCGCCTCTGCTCGGTTCATATCCGCCAAAATCTGATTTTGACTCCAAGGAGACTGAGTATAAACATCCTCTAAAATGGCAAAAACAACCGCGGCTGTTCCCAGATTCTTTTCATCTCTCATCATTATACCCGCTTGATGTAAGAATCCGATGTTTCCTTATGATCTTTGAGCCATTTCTCTTCTGCTTCCACCCGCTTCAGATAGTTAGGAACAAAAGCGTTGGCATCAACTGCCGGCAGGTGCTGACCGAGCTTACCGATTTCAAGAGCAGACGGAAGCACTTCAATTACCCGAGCCTGCGGGAAATTCTGTAAAATTTCCTCATGAAAAGCTGCCACTTCTCCGGCAAAGGTCAGTTGTTCTTTTCCCTGCAAATGTTCCAAAACATCTTGAAATGCTGCATGCCGGTCAGCTTCTACTGCTTTGCCATTTTCATAGAAACCAACATAGACATTGCGGCGTCTGGCATCCATGATAGGAATAACCAAGCCCTTCGAGTGACTGCTGAGAGCAAGTGCCTGCAAACTGGAGACGCCCACTAAATCAATGGCAAGTGTATAAGCCAGCGTTTTAGCGGTAGCTGCAGCAACACGCAGTCCCGTGTAAGAACCAGGCCCTTCCGCAACCACAATACGGTCTAAATCGGCTGGCTTCAAATCTGCTGATTGCAGCAGAAAATCAATCGCAGGCATCAGACTGACACTGTGATTTTTTTTAATATTTAAGGTCATAGATGCCAAAAGATGCTCCTCCTCTAAAAGAGCAACGGACATCGTTTTACTTGACGTATCAAATGCTAAAATTTTCATAACTTTTCCTTTATTTCTTCTCATCCCAGAGCAAACGGCGCTTGAGTTTTTCTTCGTAAGAGCTGCCTTTTCTCCTAGACATGAACCTTTTACTATTGTACACCATATTATCTCAATTGTTTATTATTTTCCTTCAAAAATATAGCATAAAACTAAGGGACTGTCATCTTTTTTTAAATAAATCCCTGCCAACTTTTGAACCGCACCTCAACAGTTAGACTAAACATCTGGCGGATTGAGAATTTTATCCTAATGCTTTTACTAACGTCTTAAATTATGGTATAATTTTAATAATTGCAACGAATTAAGATTAAATCTATTACTCATAAAAATTTCATAATATCCTGTCAAATATAGCAAGGTTCTGTATTTGACCGATTTTTTGTAGTTTGGATTAATCATGATATAGCAGAAAGGATTAAAATGATTTACAAAGTTTTTTATCAAGAAACCCAAGACCGCAGTCCGCGCCGCGAACAGACAAAAGCTCTCTACCTCGATATTGATGCTAAGGATGAACTTGAAGGACGCATCAAAGCCCGCCAAACAGTTGAGGAAAAAACAGCTTATAATGTTGAATTTATTGAGCTTCTTTCAGACAGCCACCTGGAATACGAAAAAGAAACAGGTGCCTTTGAACTGACGGAGTTCTAAGATGGCAAATATTAATTTAAAAACCGAAGAAGTCGGTGTTTATGCTATTGGCGGACTGGGAGAAATCGGTAAAAACACCTATGGCATTGAATACCAAGATGAGATTATCATTGTTGATGCGGGGATTAAATTTCCCGAAGACGATCTCCTTGGTATTGACTATGTGATTCCAGATTATTCTTATATTGTGGACAATATTGACCGCATCAAGGCGCTCGTCATCACACACGGTCACGAAGACCATATCGGCGGCATTCCCTTCCTTTTAAAGCAGGTCAATATTCCTATTTATGCAGGTCCTTTGGCACTTGCATTGATTCGCGGGAAATTGGAAGAGCATGGCCTTTTGCGCGACGCTAAATTATACGAGATTAACCATAATACTGAACTGACCTTCAAAAACCTCAGTGTCACTTTCTTTAGAACCACCCACTCCATACCCGAACCCTTAGGAGTTGTTATCCACACCCCGCAAGGAAAAATCGTTTGTACCGGGGATTTCAAATTTGACTTTACACCAGTTGGTGAGCCGGCAGACCTTCACCGTATGGCTGCTCTTGGCGAGGATGGGGTGCTCTGCCTTTTGTCAGATTCGACCAACGCTGAGATTCCAACTTTTACGAATTCTGAAAAAGTTGTCGGGCAATCCATCATGAATATCATTGAAGGCATTCACGGACGGATTATTTTTGCCTCTTTTGCCTCCAATATTTTTCGTTTGCAGCAGGCTGCCGATGCTGCTGTCAAAACGGGACGCAAAATCGCTGTCTTTGGCCGTTCCATGGAAAAGGCCATCGCAAACGGGATTGAATTAGGCTATATCAAGGTCCCTAAGGGAACTTTTATTGAGCCCAACGAAATCAAAGAATACCATGCCGGTGACCTTATGATTATGTGTACCGGCAGTCAGGGTGAATCAATGGCAGCTCTGTCACGGATTGCTAATGGAACACACAGACAGGTTCAGCTGCAGCCCGGTGACACCGTTATTTTCTCATCAAGTCCGATTCCCGGCAATACAACCAGTGTTAACAAGCTGATCAATACTATTCAGGAAGCCGGTGTTGAGGTCATTCATGGCAAAGTCAACAATATCCATACATCCGGACACGGCGGACAGCAGGAACAAAAACTGATGCTGCGCCTGATTAAGCCAAAATTCTTCATGCCTGTTCACGGCGAGTACCGCATGCAAAAAGTCCATGCCGGACTGGCTATCGATACAGGTATTCCTAAAGATAATATCTTTATCATGGAAAACGGTGATGTCTTGGCCTTGACGAAAAATTCTGCCAGAAGAGCCGGACACTTCAATGCTCAGGACATTTATGTTGACGGAAACGGTATCGGCGACATTGGTGCGGCAGTTCTGCGCGACCGGCGTGACTTATCTGAAGACGGTGTCGTTTTAGCCGTTGCAACAGTTGATTTCAAAACCAAAATGATTCTGGCAGGTCCCGACATCCTCAGCCGCGGTTTCATATACATGCGGGAATCAGGTGATCTTATTCGCAGCAGTCAGCGCATTCTTTTCAATGCCATTCGCATTGCTCTGAAAAACAAAGAGGCCAGTATCCAATCTGTCAACGGAGCTATTGTCAATGCACTCAGACCTTATCTTTATGAAAAAACTGAGCGCGAACCCATTATTATCCCTATGATTTTAACTCCTGACAAACAATAAGCTATCAAAAAACACTTAAGCTTCAGACCTTAAGTGTTTTTTTGATAGTATTTGCAAAAAGAAAAGAGAGGTGGGACAAGGACTTCCAATTAGCAGTAGTTCATTGGTGCTAAAGCACCTAATGAACTGTGCAGGGGTAAGATTAAGTCGGCTAAGCTAACAAGCCTTACTCCCAACCACTGCGTTAAATATGTGATGCTTCATAAATTGAAAGAGTTTGAGACTTTTGTCCCAAACTCTTGAATGTTTGATTTTTAATTGGCATAAATATAGCTGACAGTTCCCGGTGTACCGCTGTTATTAGGGTCAAACCAGCCGCGGTAGTTATCAAGCCATTGTTGATCTTTATAATTGGATTCCAGAACTTGAATTTTGCCATCTTGACCAACAGCTGTTACATAGGCAACATGGCCATAACCGCCATCTGTCCAGCACATGATAGAACCTACTGCAGGAGTGCTGCCGACGCTGTAACCCTGTGCTGCTGCACTGGCAGCCCAGTCGCCGCCATTGCCCCACCAGTCACCGGCCCAAGTTGCTACTTCCTTAACTCCCCAAGTGCATTGACCAACAGGATAAGTATTGCCATCAGCTGCCGCTGCTGCTTCTGCAGGAGCTGCAGCCGGTGCTTGTGCCTGACTATTGTCTGCAGGCGTTGGAGCTGCAGGAGCGTTAACGGTTAAGGTTTGCCCTGGTAAAATGAGACTGGTAATGTCTTTCCCGTTAAGTGCCGCTAATTCATAGGCATCCATGTTATACTTTTGGGCGACACTAAAAAAGGAATCTCCTTCTTGAAGAACATACTCATCAGCTTTAGTTACTTGATCTCCTAAAAAGCCTACCGCTGCTGTCACAGCTACTGCCAAGGCAGCCTTTCCTAAAAATTTAGCTGTTGTACTCTCTTTTATCATGACAATATATAACCTCCGAAAAGTGATATAATCATGATAACCTACAAATATTTCAGCTGTTTTAAGCCTAAGTTAAGAAAACAACAATTCTTATCGTCGAAAAATGACATTTCCCGCAAAAAAAGCCAGAAATACTCATTCTGGCTTTTAATATATGGTTTTTTCTTAATAAAGATCAAGGTAATTATCTACTTCCCACTGTGAAACAAAGGCCGCATAGCTTGACCATTCAATACGTTTTGCTTCTAAGAAGTTGACATAAATGTGCTCACCGAGAGCTGCTTTCACGACTTCATCTTCCTGCAGAGCCTTGAGGGCGTTGTGAAGAGTTGACGGAAGATCGAGTATCCCTGCTTCTTTACGCTCCTCAGCCGTCATGATATAAATATTAGATTCAACAGGTGCCGGTGCTTCAATTTTATTTTCAATACCATCAAGACCTGATTCCAAAAGCACAGCAAGCGCTAAGTATGGGTTGGCTGTCGGATCAACTGAACGCAGTTCCAAACGTGTGCTGACTCCGCGCGATGCGGGAACACGAATCAAAGGCGAGCGGTTGCGTCCGGCCCAAGCGATATAAACCGGTGCTTCATAACCGGGAACCAAACGCTTGTAGGAATTAACCGTCGGATTCATGATAGCCGTGTAGCTGTAAGCATGCCTCATCAAACCGCCCAAGAAATAATAAGCATCCTGTGACAGCTGCATGCCGCGCGGATCATTCGGATCAAAGAAAGCATTGCCGTCTTTACCAAACAAAGACATATTGCAATGCATACCGGATCCTGCGATACCGTATTTTGGCTTAGCCATAAAGGTAGCATAGAGTCCGTGTTTACGAGCAATCGTTTTAACAACTAATTTAAAGAGCTGAATTTTATCACAAGCAGTTAAGACATCGGCATACTTAAAGTCAATTTCATGCTGTCCGACAGCCACTTCGTGATGGCTGGCTTCGACTTCAAAGCCCATCTTGGTCAGAACATTTACAATTTCACGGCGTGTATTATCGGCAAGATCGGTCGGCGCCAAATCAAAATAGCCGCCCTTGTCATTGACCTCAGTTGTTGGATTGCCGAGATTGTCCATTTTGAAGAGGAAAAATTCCGGTTCCGGTCCCAGGTTAAATGATTTATAACCAATTTCTTCCATGTGGTGCAGCGCTTTTTTAAGATTGCCGCGCGGATCACCCGGGAAAGGTTCACCTTCTGATGTGTAAATATCACAAATAAGACCAGCAACAGCACCATTTTCATCTCCCCAAGGAAAGACGGTCCATGTATTCAGATCCGGATAAAGATACATATCAGATTCATTGATACGGACAAATCCCTCAATTGAAGAGCCATCAAACATTGCCTTATTTGAAAGTATTTTTTCTAGTTGTTCGTCAGTAGCTGGAATCTCCACATTCTTCATAGTTCCCAAAATGT
This sequence comes from Streptococcus sp. ELY_90, assembly GCF_058314475.1. Classification (NCBI taxonomy): domain Bacteria; kingdom Bacillati; phylum Bacillota; class Bacilli; order Lactobacillales; family Streptococcaceae; genus Streptococcus; species Streptococcus sp. ELY_90. The sequence continues at coordinate 227,734 of NZ_JBZFUJ010000001.1, read as the reverse complement.
CGGTAAACATTAAGCGAAGGAAGGTAACATTTTTCTCTTTAACTTCACGACGAATGTCAGCTGCTGTGATTGCCATAAAGGCCTCCTTTTAAATATGAAATAAAAATTATGCTACGCATGCCACTACATACGTAAACCGCCAAGGGGTTGCGTCGGGTTGGAAAAGCGACCCTGATTTCGGAGTTCATCATGCAAGATACGGCGAACGTCCGCATCCGTAAGAGTCTTCTTTTTCTTCAAAGCCCTGTCTTTACGATCAGCATATTCTTTCTTAATAGCTGCAATATTTAAGCCTTCATCTAAGAAATCCTTAATTTCAAGCAAAGTATCCATATCATTTAAAGAATAAAGCCGACGATTGCCCGAACTACGATCTGGTGTCAGCAGCCCTTGATCTTCATAATATCGAATTTGACGAGCCGTCAAATCTGTTAATTTCATAACGGTACCAATAGGAAACACTGCCATTGACCGTCTCAGTTCTTTTTCTTTCACGATTTCCCTCCTTTCATTGTCTATTATATTCTGAAAATAAAAGAGTGTCAACCCTTATGTCATATTTTCTGACACAAAAAACTGAAATTAGCTTTTCTCTTTGAAAAATATCTCCCGCAGCTTGTCAATATCTGTGTTTACCGCGGTAGCAATGAAAACCCCGACGAAAGTTTCAAATATTCTGGCACAAACATACAAAATCGTTTCATCTTTGGGAATAGAAAGGGTAATGATAAGCAAGGCTGCAACACCGCCGATAATCCCTGTTTTATTATTCATGGCAACATTGGTCATAATTGTTAACATGGTAAAAATCGGAACAAAAACAAGTGTCACCCAAAACTGATAATGCAGCATACCGTTCAGCAAGAAAAAAATCATTGAATAAAAACCGCCGATACTGTTCCCTACAATTCTGGATGTTCCAAAGTGGACACTTTTATCAAAATCCTCACGCAGGCTGAAAACAGCCGTTAAAGTCCCGATTTGGAGTCCTTCCCAGCCAAAAAAATGAAATAAAAGAAGAACTAAAAAGACTGCAGCTCCAGTCTTTATAGTGCGCATGCCCAGTTTAAAGTTATTCGTTTCAAATTTATAAGACCTCAAAAGGTGCTTAAGCTTATTCATAGGTCCATTCACCATCATTTTATGATTTGAAAGATTAACGGGAGTTTACCAGTCAGCTTGCATGAGATGCAAATAGCTTCCCAGAGCTTTCTCCAGATTAATTTTCTCTTTCATTTTACCATATTATAAGGTCTTCAGCCATCTGCTTCCGATTTGATTTCAATACGGCAGAAAAATGCCTAACTCCACCTGAAACAAGCTTAAAATCACAAGCGGCTGTTAGAGGTCAGACTGAGTCAGCTTATCTGTCAGTGCTGCCAAGCCTAATAGTACTTTATACTTTGCTATCGTTTTTAGTTTGCTCCATTTCACAGAAACTCTGGCAATGCATAGAAAAAGCACCTTTCAGTGCTTTTTCGAGTTCTCAAATTTCGCAGTAGCTGAATGGCAGTTCACCTCATTACATCTGTGACCAGCCTATTCAGCCTTGCGGGGGTGCGTCTACGAAATCAAAGATTTCTGACTTACCGCCTATTTTTCAGTAAGTGCTGCTAAACCTGGCAACACTTTACCTTTACCTCCGCTGATTTTCTATGCTCACTTTGTTTCGCGGAAAATCTAGCGTATGTACTAGAAAAGAGTTGTATTCACAACTCTTTTCGTCGCAAGATTTTATTTCTCAGTAAGAGCCGCAAGTCCTGGAAGTACTTTACCTTCTAACAATTCCATACTTGCGCCTCCGCCCGTACTAATCCATGAGAATTTGTCTGCACGGCCGAGGTTGATAGCTGCAGCAGCTGAGTCACCGCCGCCGATGATTGATTTAACACCTGGCTGTTTCACGATAGCATCCATGACACCAATTGTACCAGCTTGGAAGTCAGGATTTTCAAAGACACCCATAGGACCGTTCCAAACAACTGTTTTGGCACCAGTCAATTCTTCATCGAACTTAGCAATAGATTTAGGGCCGATATCAAGACCGAGGAATCCCGGATCAATAGCTTCACCTTCAGTATCACGCACTTCAGTGTAGTCAGCAAATGCGTTTGCTTCTTTTGAGTCAACCGGCAGGATCAATTTGCCATTTGATTTTTCAAGAAGAGCTTTAGCGATATCCAGCTTGTCTTCTTCGACAAGTGAATCACCGATTTCAATTCCTTGAGCCTTAAGGAATGTATAAGTCATACCGCCGCCGATAAGAACCTTATCAGCTTTTTCAAGAAGATTTTCAATAACACCGATCTTATCTGAAACTTTTGAACCACCGAGAATAGCGATGAATGGACGAACTGGGTTGTCAACAGCTTCTTGGATGTAAGCAATTTCGTTTTCAAGAAGGAAACCGGCAACTGCTTTTTCAACGTTTGCTGAGATACCGACGTTTGATGCGTGAGCACGGTGAGCTGTACCAAAGGCATCATTTACGAAGATACCGTCGCCAAGGCTGGCCCAGTATTTACCAAGTTCCGGATCATTTTTTGATTCTTTCTTGCCGTCAACATCTTCAAAACGAGTGTTTTCAACCAAGAGAACCTGTCCGTCTTCCAAAGCATTGATAGCAGCTTCCAATTCAGCACCGCGTGTGCTGCCTGGGAAAACAACATCCTGACCTAATTTAGCAGCCAAATCCTTAGCTACAGGAGCAAGTGATTTACCTTCCTTGTCAGCTTCTTCTTTCACACGTCCAAGGTGAGAAAACAGCACTGCACGGCCGCCGTGCTCAATGATATACTTAATAGTAGGGAGAGCCGCAGTAATACGGTTATCGTTAGTGATAACGCCATCTTTCAAAGGTACATTAAAGTCAACGCGAACGAGAACTTTTTTACCTTTTAAATCAACGTCTTTAACAGTCAATTTAGCCATGAATGTAGACTCCTTAAAAAATTTTTATACATGCTAATTATATCACAAAATTTTCCAAAGTGGAATCCGTAAAGCCGTTTCATTTCCTAATTTGCAAAATAAAATGTCATTCTCACAGCGCAAATCTGCAGGCATGAAAAAAGAGTAAGACCATAAACATTGAAAAGATACGCCTTACTCTTTGATCCGGCAAACAGCAAACTTGCAGACTGCCCTAACTAAAAATTAACCTGATCTGGATTTTGCTGGGTTTTAACGCCTTCAAGCTTGTCTAACTTGCTGATATCCTCTTCGTTCAAATCAAAGTCAAAGATATGCAGATTAGCCTCAATATTCCTAGGAGTCACTGACTTGGGCAAAGGCAGGAAGCCTTTTTGCAGTGACCAGCGCAGGGCAACTTGGGCGGCTGATTTATTATATTTATCAGCAATTTCTTCCACCACCGGATTGCCAAAGATTGTTCCGGTTCCTAACGGACTGTAGGCTTCCAAGAGAATATCATTGTCTCTGCAAAAAGCAACTAATTCTTCCTGAACACAGCCCGGTGCTAAAAGAATCTGATTGACATGCGGCTTAACCTCAGCTGTTTCAAACAGTGCTTCCAAGTGATGAATCATAAAGTTCGAGACACCAATCGCACGGACTTTGCCTGCCTTGTAAGCTTCTTCCATGGCCTTCCAAGCACCGGCATTGCCTTCTTTCCAAGCGTCATTTTCCCGCAAGGCTTTAGGATTGGGCCAATGAATCAAGAGAAGATCCACATAGTCAACACCAAGTTTTTCAAGCGATTCGTCAATAGAAGCTTTAGCCAGTTCATAATCATGTTTGTCATTCCAAACCTTTGTTGTTAAAAAGATATCTGAACGCGCTATACCGCTGTCTGCAATTGCTTTTCCGACACTGACCTCATTGCCGTATGCCTGTGCAGTGTCTACATGACGGTAGCCTACTTTAAGAGCATGACGAACACTGTTATAAGCCTCGTCGCCATCAGGAATCTGCCAAGTTCCAAAACCAATCTTTGGGATTTCAACACCATTATTTAAAGTATAAACTTCCATATTTCTCCTCCATTTTAAAATGTTTCCATTGGATCGTAAGATGCTTTGATAATTTCTTTCACATCATCCACTGTTAAATTAACGAAGCGATTGCTGGACAGACCGCCGTGCAAAACGGCCTGTTCGCTCATTTCCGAGAGTAAATCTTGATTTTCAATTCCTACTTCTGGCAAGGTCATTGGTATTTCAAGCTGTTCCTTGAAGAACTCATACGTTTTTTGAACCACCCGTCGGGCTAATTCTTCATCAGTTCCCTTGGTTAATCCCCAGACATTACGGGCATAGTCTGCAAATTTTGCATGCGTCGTGCTGTCTTTATCAAGGCAAAATCTCATCCAGCGCGGAGTCAAAATGGCAAGTCCGATACCATGCGTAATATCATAGTAGGCCGACAATTCATGCTCTATCGGGTGGCAGCTCCAGCCGCCCGTGCGGCCTTGTCCGACTAAACCATTCAGCGCAAGCGTTGAACTCCAAAATAGATTTGCCCGTGCGTCATAATTTTCCGGCTCTTGAATAGCAACCGGTGCATGCTTGATAATCGTTTTCAGCAGTCCTTCTGCAATGCTGTCTTGAACATCAACAGCTTCAGTACGGTTAAAATATTGTTCAAACAGATGGCTCATCATGTCTGCTGCACCGGCAGCTGTCTGCCATTTTGATACAGTATAGGTTAATGTCGGGTCTAAAAATGATGCCTGCGGAATTAAATTCCAGCCGCTCGTTCCTAATTTTTCATTTGTCTCAGGATTAGAAATAACAGCATTGCGGTTCATCTCTGTACCAGTTGCGGCCAAAGTTAAAATATCAACAATAGGTACGGCTTTGTCAACCTTGCTTCTGTCTATCACCAAATCCCAAGCATCACCGTCATAGTAAACACCGGCGGCAATTACTTTACTGGCATCAACAACAGAACCGCCCCCAACAGCTAAGATAACATCCAGTTGATTTTCCTGAATTAAGCGCACGCCTTGACGGACGGAATCAATTTTAGGATTGGGTTCAATTCCTGGTAATTCTACAAAACTAAAACCGGCATCCTTTAGAAGTGTCACAACTTTATCATAGAGACCCGATTTCTTTATAGATCCTCCCCCATAAGCCAGCAAAACACGTTTACCATAAGGAGAAAGTACCTCAGGCAGCTCCTCTAGCCGATCTTTCCCAAAACGAATGTCAGTCGGAATGTGTAAGCGAAAATTTTCCATTGTTCACTCCTTTCTACTGGTTAAACATAACTGTTTCAAAATCAAAAACATCAGGAAGATGATGAGAGATGGAATATTCGAACACACGGCAATTATCCAGACTGCCAACTTGTTCGATTTCCATTAAAAAGTCAGTTTCTGCAAGATTCATCTCTGTTTGCTCCAGTTTGGTGGGACGCACACCAGAAACCTTGACGAAGGCACTGTGTACCTTACGCTTTAGTTCCTTAGTAATATATTCGTAAATGGAGCGTTCAAGATGCTGCCGTTTTAATCCCGGAATAACTGCAATCGGCATAAAGGTATACTCAATGATAATCGGCCGTCCTTCCAAAATACGTAAGCGGATAATCTCATAGACAAAATCATCTGCTGTTAAAGACAGCTTTTCAGCCACAGTCGAAGAAGGATGAGTCACTTCAAACTTCAAAATCCGAGACGTTAATTTATCCTGATAATCATGATAGGTCCCCTTCAAGGAATAGAGATGCGCAAGCTCCTCCACCTTCCAGTCTCTGACAAACGTACCGTCTCCCCTGCGCCGAATAATATAGCCTTCAGCTACAAGCAAATCCAAAGCCCTTTTTAAAGTCATTAAACTGACCCCGTAAGCCTTAGCCAAACTAATGCCGTCAGGCAAATACTCATGAACAGGATAGGTACCATCTTGAATTTTTGAACGAATGTCATGGCAGATACTGAGATATTTAGGTGTTACTTTACCTATAAAATCACCTCCCTTTTATCTATGAAACAGCTTTCTTTTATTATAGCACCAGCTTTTTTAAAAGTCTATAATTTTAAAATAACAGATATAGCTTTTTAATTTTTTTAAACAAAATAAAAAGAAGGCCGGAGCCTTCTTCTTTTACAATCACTATTATTTAGCGATTTTTGCAAAGTACTCAAGCGTACGAACAAGTTGTGAAGTGTATGACATTTCATTATCATACCAAGAAACAACTTTAACCAATTGTTTGCCGTCAACAGTTTGTACTTTAGTTTGAGTAGCATCGAACAATGAACCAAATGACATACCTACGATATCTGAAGAAACGATTGGATCTTCAGTATAACCGTATGATTCATTTGAAGCTGCTTTCATAGCTGCGTTAACTTCATCAACAGAAACTTCTTTATCAAGAACTGCTACCAATTCAGTAACTGATCCAGTTGGAACAGGAACACGCTGAGCAGCACCGTCAAGTTTTCCGTTCAATTCAGGAATAACAAGACCGATAGCTTTTGCAGCACCTGTTGAGTTAGGAACGATGTTAGCTGCAGCAGCACGAGCACGGCGAAGGTCACCTTTACGGTGTGGTCCGTCAAGAACCATTTGGTCACCAGTGTAAGCGTGGATAGTAGTCATCAAACCTTGTTTTACACCAAAGCTGTCATGCAAAGCTTTTGCCATTGGTGCAAGACAGTTTGTAGTACATGAAGCACCTGAGATAACTGTTTCAGTACCATCAAGCGTATCGTGATTTGTGTTGAAAACAATTGTTTTTACATCGCTTCCGCCAGGAGCTGTGATAACAACTTTTTTAGCACCGCCGTTAGCATGCAAATGTTTTTCAGCAGCTTCTTTAGTTGCAAAGAAGCCAGTTGCTTCAAGAACGATTTCTACACCGTCAGCAGCCCAGTCAATTTTTGTAGGATCAGCTTCAGCAGAAACTTTAACGAATTTGCCGTTAACTTCAAATCCGCCTTCTTTAACTTCAACGTTACCATCGAAGCGGCCTTGAGTTGAATCATATTTCAACAAGTGTGCAAGCATATTTGGATCTGTAAGGTCATTGATGCGTGTAACTTCAACACCTTCTACGTTTTGGATACGACGGAAAGCAAGACGTCCGATACGACCGAAACCGTTAATACCAACTTTAACTACCATTAGTGATTTCCTCCTTATGAAAATCAAAAAAATTTATTTTAAAAGGCAGAGCCTTTTAGACAATTGTGAAAAGATTAACTTACACAAGTATAAACCAACCTTTTAACACCCTTATTATATAATTATTTTAAGAAAATTGCAAACGATTTTCCCTAATGAAAAGAAAAAAGGAGAACGAAAAACCAGCCTTTGTCAAGCGGAATTTCGCGTTCTCCTTTTTGAATCAAGACTATGAAGCAGCTTAGGCTTGTCCTGCGTTTTTCTTGATGATTTCTTCTTGGACAGATTTTGGAACATCTTCATAGTGGTCAAATACCATCATGAAGGTACCGCGTCCTTGGGATGCTGAACGAAGAACAGTTGCATAACCGAACATTTCAGCAAGCGGAACATAGGCACGCACAATTTGGCTGTTACCATGTGCTTCCATACCGTCAACACGGCCGCGGCGGGCAGTTACGTGTCCCATAACATCACCGAGGTTTTCTTCAGGAACTGTGATAGTTACCAGCATCATTGGTTCAAGAATAACCGGCTGTGCTGTTTTAGCTGCTTCCTTAAGTGCAAGTGATGCAGCAATCTTGAAGGCTGTTTCAGATGAGTCGACATCATGGTATGAACCATCATAAAGTTTTGCTTTAATGTCAACCATTGGATAGCCGGCAAGAACACCGTTAGCCATAGACTCTTGAAGACCTTTTTCAACAGCTGGGATGAATTCACGCGGAACGACACCGCCGACGATAGCGTTCTCGAATTCAAATCCTTTACCTTCTTCATTTGGTGTAAATTCAATCCAAACATCACCGAATTGACCTTTACCACCGGATTGACGTTTGAAGAATCCGCGTGCCTGTGTCGGAGCACGGAAAGTTTCGCGGTAAGATACCTGAGGGGCACCAACATTGGCTTCAACCTTGAATTCACGTTTCATACGGTCAACAAGGACATCCAAGTGAAGCTCACCCATACCGGAGATAACTGTTTCACCGGTTTCTGCATTTGTTTCAACACGGAAAGTCGGATCTTCTTCAGCTAATTTTTGCAGAGCGATAGCCATTTTATCTTGGTCAGCCTTAGATTTAGGTTCAACCATCAATTGGATAACCGGTTCCGGGACTTCGATAGATTCTAAGATGACCTTAGCTTTTTCATCTGTCAGTGAATCACCGGTCGTTGTTTCTTTCAAACCAACAGCTGCCGCAATATCACCTGAGTAAACCGTTTCGATTTCGTTACGGCTGTTAGCGTGCATTTGCAGAATACGTCCAATACGTTCACGTTTGCCTTTAGTTGTGTTTAAGACATAAGAACCGCTGTTCAAAACACCTGAATAAACACGGAAGAAAGTCAGACGTCCCACAAATGGGTCAGTCATAATCTTAAAGGCAAGTGCTGCAAATGGTTCATCATCTGAAGCAGGACGTTCTTCTTCTTCATCTGTATCTGGGTTTACACCTTTGATTGCAGGAATATCAAGCGGGCTTGGGAGATAATCAATAACAGCATCCAGCATCATTTGAACACCCTTGTTTTTGAAGGCAGAACCAGCAAGAACAGGGAAGAATTCAACATTGATAGTGGCCTTACGGATAGCAGCTTTTAATTCTGCTTCTGTAATTTCTTCACCTTCAAGATATTTCATCATGAGGTCTTCATCCGTTTCAGCAACTGCTTCAATCAATTTTTCACGGTATTCGTTTGCTTGGTCAACATATTCAGCCGGAATATCTTCAATCAGGATGTCTGTACCAAGGTCATTGGTATAGATTTCCGCTTTCATTGTTACCAAATCGATAATTCCTTGGAAATCATCTTCAGCACCGATAGGCAATTGAATTGGGTGAGCATTTGCTTGGAGGCGGTCATGAAGAGTGCTTACTGAGTACAGGAAGTCTGCACCGATTTTGTCCATTTTATTGGCAAAAACGATACGCGGAACACCGTATTCAGTTGCTTGGCGCCAAACAGTTTCTGTCTGAGGTTCTACACCTGACTGAGCATCAAGAACTGTAACGGCACCGTCAAGAACACGCAGTGAACGCTGAACTTCGATAGTGAAGTCCACGTGCCCCGGGGTGTCGATAATATTAACACGGTGGTCTTTCCACTGTGCAGTTGTCGCAGCTGAAGTGATGGTAATACCGCGTTCTTGCTCTTGTTCCATCCAGTCCATTTGTGAAGCACCTTCATGGGTTTCACCGATCTTATGGATTTTACCAGTATAGTAAAGAATACGCTCTGTTGTAGTTGTTTTACCGGCATCGACGTGAGCCATGATACCGATATTACGAGTTTTTTCTAGTGAAAATTCGCGAGCCATTATGGTTTTCTCCTATAGTCTATAATTTTTGGAAAAAACGGATAGGCAGGGACCTACCCGTTCTCAAGTTTATTATCTTAAATGGGTTAGGACTAAGCATTCGAAAAAAAAGATAAATCTTCCTAGAGCTTGAAGGCTCGGCGTCACATTTCCTATTTTTTCCAGAATTTTCTTAACGTCCTTACATCCTGTTCTTAGTTGAATTTTAGCTACAAATGTCTGCCAAAAAGATAAAATTTCCTAGAAACTGAAGTTTCTGCGTCAATTTTCCTATTTTGGCTAGCATTTGTTTAACGCTAAAATATCCTGTCTTACCAGCGGAAGTGTGCGAAGGCACGGTTAGCTTCTGCCATACGGTGTGTGTCTTCACGTCTCTTAACAGATGCACCAGTGTTGTTTGAAGCATCTAAGATTTCTTTGGCAAGACGGTCTTTCATTGTATGCTCACCACGGGCACGTGATGCTGTTACCAGCCAACGAAGACCAAGTGTCGTACGGCGTTCCGGACGCACTTCAACGGGAACTTGGTAGTTAGAACCACCAACACGGCGGGCACGAACTTCAAGGACAGGCATGATATTTTCCATAGCTGTCTCAAAAACTTCGAGGGCATCATTTCCTGTTGCTTCTTTAATTTGTTCAAAAGCTCCATAGACGATACTTGTAGCTGTACCGCGCTTACCATCAAGCATAACGCGATTGATAAGACGTGTTACAAGTTTTGAATTGTACAATGGATCTGGCAATACTTCGCGCTTAGGCGCACGATTTTTACGACTCATTTCTTAATCTCCCTTCCTTATGCTTTAGGCTTTTTAGCACCGTATTTAGAACGGCCTTGTTTACGGTCAGCTACACCTGCAGTATCAAGTGCTCCGCGGACAATATGATAACGCACACCCGGAAGGTCTTTAACACGTCCGCCGCGAATAAGAACAACACTGTGTTCTTGCAGGTTGTGGCCGATACCCGGAATGTAAGCAGTTACTTCAATAAGGTTGCTCAAACGCACACGGGCAAATTTACGAAGGGCTGAGTTAGGTTTTTTAGGTGTCATTGTTCCGACACGGGTAGCAACGCCGCGTTTTTGCGGTGAAGATACATTTGTTTGAACTTTTTTATGGCTGTTATAGCCGATATTCAAAGCCGGTGACTTAGATTTTTCTACTTTAGACTTACGTGGTTTACGTACCAACTGGTTAATTGTAGGCATCTACATTCTCCTGTAAAATTTTTATTTTGGTTGGCATAGCACTTGGTGACAGCCTATGCCTGTGTGTACTTTGCAACATTTGTCAGCACGTCTCTGTACACTTTTGAGAGACCAAAAGTAAAAAGTACCGCTTATCATAATAGCACAGCGGCACTGTTTTGTCAATAGTTTTTTACGGTTCTTAATCCTTTAAATTAAATAATCCAAACAGGATCAGCAAAGCAAAAATTAAGATTTTTTCAAAATCGATTCCAATCCCAATACACTGGTGCAGCAGTGAAACAAAAACAGACAGACAAAAGGCCCTGCTCTCAAAGAGCCGGCCTTTTTTACCGCTGCTGGTAAAAAATCAGCAAGTCCTAAACTTATTAACGTCAGCAGCCTGGCCTACTCATCAAAAATATTCCCCAGCTGAACATCAACCCGGTTTTCTTTAACATCAATATCGGTCACTGTCAAAAGAGATTTATAGTTCAAGCGGTCATGCTTTCTTTGGGCATTGTCAGCAAAAACGGCTACACCGACCAGCTCGCAGTCAAATTCACTCAGGAGACTAACCATGCCGCTGACTGTGCCGCCTCCTTTAAGGAAATCATCCACAATCAAAACCCGGCTGTTAGGTTTAAGGCTTCGTTTTGACAGGAACATCTTTTCAATGCGATCGCTGGAACCGGAAGCGTAGTTGACCGATACCGTTGATCCTTCTGTAATTTTTAAATCCCGCCGAACAATGACAAAAGGGACATTGAGAATATTGGCAACAGCATTAGCCAAGGGCACTCCTTTAGTCGCAACCGTCATGACGGTATCAATTTTTTCACCCTTAAAAGCATTGGCAATAATTCGGCCGACATTCTTTAAGATACTGGGGGTACTCAGTAAGTCAGACAGGTAAATATAACCTCCGGGCAAAATCCGATCGCTCTCTGAAAGGCGCTGGCAAAGTTCTTTGGCAATTGCTTTGCCTTCTGCGCCAGAAATGCTCGGCGTAAAAATAACACCGCCATTAGCACCGGTTACCGTCTCAATATGGCCAATACCGCTTTCTGAAAAAGCCTTTTTGATGATGGCAATATCTTCCGAAATAGATGATTTTGCCGCTCCGTATTTTTCTGCAAAGGTGTTAAGACTGGTTAATTGATAAGGATTGTTGACCAGATAATTGGAAATAACAACCATCCGTTCGCTGCGTCGTAATTTCATAAACTCACCATTCATTAGTTTACTTTTATTATACCATATAAAAAAGCAAAAAGACGAACATTACCGACCTAATATTCATCTTTTTTCGTCTTTTAGTGGTTTGTTTTTGGTTTATAGAAGGAACGATTGTCCATGGCAAAAATGCGGCCCGTCATCTCGCCTTCGGATACCCGCGACAGCGCTGAGGTCATCATCATCATTTCAGCATCAAGATTATCAATCATGTGGATGATCTCTGCTTCCATAATTCTCGGCCTGACCGGACTTCCGTATTCCAGGAGCCCGTGGTGGCTGAGGATAACATGGCGCAAAACGATAACATCTTCTTTGGTATCATCGATGTTTAGTTCAGCTAAGGTCTTGGTAATTTCTTCATCGATCAAGGCAATATGGCCAATCAGATTGCCGCGAACCGTGTATTCCGTGTTTTCAGGACCGGACAGCTCAAGAACCTTGGCTAAATCATGGAGCATAATCCCCGCAAACAGCAAACTCTTATTAAGTTCCTGGTAAATATCTCCGATACTGTCTGCCAAGCGAACCATGGTGGCTGTATGATACGCCAGACCGACTTCAAAGGCATGGTGGTTGGTCTTTGCAGCAGGAAAACTGAAAAATTCATGGCTGTACTTACGGTAAAGCGCCCTGACGATACGCTGCCAAGTGGCATTTTCAATTTTAAAAAGCATCTGCTCCAAATAGTCTCTGATTTCTTGGACATCAACCGGCGGCTTTTCCTTAAAATCCTTAGGATTATCAGGTTCCCCGTCTTTAGGATGGCGCAGACTGATTTGATTCACCTGCGGCATGCCGTTGTATACCTCGCGGCGGCCTTTCATAAAGACAACTTTGCCAGCCGTGAATTCTTCAACATTATAGGGCTGAGCGTCCCAAAGATTACCGGAAATTTCCCCAGTATCATCCTGAAAAGTAAAGGCAAGATAATCCTTACCGGCTCTTGTTTTTCGAAGTTCTGCTGACTTAATGAGGTAAAATCCTTCAAAAAGTTCATCTTTTTTCATTTGACTAATTTTCATTTGCTTCCTCATCTTCTAGCGGTGCTATATTTAAGAGCAATCGAGTATTGTCATCTTCATAGAGTTCAATATTTCTAAGCACCCGGTCAATGGCGTTGGTCCGCGTTGTCAAAAGCTTATCAATATTGTTGCTGGCTCGGTGCAGCTGTTTCTGAGTTGTTTGCAGAAGGCCGCCGAATTTATTAAACTCTGACTTAACATTGCCTAAAATTTTACTGATATCATCCGCATTCTTTTGAATATTCAGAGTCTTAAAGCCGACAGACAGCGAATTGAGAAGTGCTGAGAGAGTCGATGGACCTGCAACCACAATATTCTCGTCGCGGCGCAGGCTGTCAAAGAAGCCGGCATTCCTGACAACTTCTGAATAAAGACCTTCGGTCGGCAGGAACATAATCCCAAAATTAGTCGTTTCCGGCGGGTTAAGATATTTCTTTTGAATATCTTTAGCAAACCGCTTAATACCAGCTAACAAAGCCTTGCGATGGAGCTCAATCTGCTCTTTGTCTCCCGTGTCGTAAGCATCTTCCAAACGGTAGTAATCTTCCAGCGGAAACTTGGAATCAATAGGCAGGTAAACATACTCGTCCTGATGACTCCCCGGCAGTTTGATGGCATATTCCACACGCTCTGCCGATCCCTTAACCGTCGCAAATTCCCGTTCATACTGACTTTCAGTCATAATGTCTTCAATGATTTGCCCCAGCTGCAGCTCACCTAAGATTCCCCGTGTCTTGGTATTGGAGAGAACTTTGTTTAGCGTGCCGACATCACGCGCTACTGTCTTCATCTCACCTAAGCCTTGGTTGACACTTTCCAGCTGTTTGGACACTGTCTCAAAGGATGTGCGAAGACGGTTGTGCAGAGTTTGATCCAGTTTTTCTTCAACGGTCTGCCGCATTTCCTCCAGACGTTTTTCATTTGAAGCCTGCATTTCTTTAACAGACTGCGTTAATTGAAGATTAATCTGTTCTAAACGCTTATCGGAACGGTCTCGGCTGTCAGTGAGATTTTGATACAAGACCTCCCTTAGATCTGTGAGCTGCTGTGACAGGTCGGTTTGCAGGCGCGTCAGCTGCGTATTTATTTCGAGCAGCTGGTTTTTATCCGCCATTTCTAACTGATAGGACACCTGATCTGACAAATTATCAGCATTGTCATCCAGCTTTTTTTCTAAGTCTGACTGATTTTTATCAAGTTTCAAAAAAACCGCAGCGCTGACAAGGCAAGCGCTCAGAGCCAGCAATAAAATGAGAATATCCATTATTCATTAAATCCTATCTTTGGTTTGAATCACAACGACATAGCCTGATGAAACAGAAAAACAGATGGGTTGGCCGACAAACTCGTTGCTGCCGTAAATTTTTTTCTGGAAAAAATTGTTTGCCGACAGTTCGTATTTGGCACCCTGAATCGTCAGCGGAGCATCATTGTCAGCCATAAAAGAAACATAGGCCATTCCGGTTTCCTGCTCAATCCGGTGCTTACCCGGCGGAAAAAACTGCACCAGATTTTGCCTGTCGCGCAGATGAAAATGCTGCATAAAAGGGGCTAAATCCGGATTGCTCGGCAGAAAAATGTTTGCCAGAGTATGGTCAAGACGTCCGCCAAAAGCTCCAAAAACGGTTACTTCAGCTTTTTCAAACTGCTGAAAAATCACTTTGAGAGCCAGTTCAGTATCCGTGTCCTCTTTTTCTGCCGGAGCTGTGAGCAAGTGTTTCGCTGAAGTCTTGATTTTTTGCAATTCTTGATGAGACACCGAGTCGAAATCGCCGACAGCCAAATCCAGAGGCAGGTGATTTTGGAGGAGGACAAAACAGCCTCTGTCAATTCCTACAAAATAATCAAAATCCGTCGTGAAATACTCCAAATCACCTCCGGTAAAGAGAGCTACTCTAGTCATTTAAGGCCGCTTTCAAGGTTTCAACTCGGGCTGACAGATTTTCCTTGAAAAGATAAGAACCTGCCACAAAGACGTTAGCTCCCGCTTGGGCACAGGCACTAATCGTTTGGTTATCTACGCCGCCGTCAACTTCGATGTCATATTCAAGACCGCGCTGTTTGCGCAGCTGAGCTGCTAATTTCACTTTTTCCAAGCATTCAGGAATAAAGGCTTGTCCGCCAAAGCCCGGATTGACAGTCATGATTAAAACCTGATCAACCAAACTCAGTACCGGCTCAATCGCTGCCAAAGGAGTTCCGGGATTAATGACAACGCCTGCTTTCATCCCTGCAGCTTTGATTTTTTGCAGAGCACCGTGAATGTGGGTTGTCGCCTCAGCGTGAATCGTCATAATATCAGCTCCTGCCTGGGCAAAATCATCAACATAGCGTTCCGGATTAACAACCATAAGGTGGCAGTCAAAGACTAACTTACTGTGCTTACGCATACTGGCAACCACACCTGCACCAAAGCTGATATTAGGGACAAACTGGCCGTCCATAATATCAATATGAACGTATTTAACGCCTGTTTCTTCAATACGTTTTAATTCTTTTTCAAAATTAGCGTAATCTGCAGCCAAAATAGAAGGAGCAATTTTGTAAGTTGACATAAAAAGACCTACTTTCTCTTAATTGTTTTTTTATAAATCTCCCGGCGATTCTCAATCTCGCTGAGGAATTGCAGATAATGCTGGTAGCGTTCCTGCCAGACATTGCCATGCTTCAAAGCTTCTTTTACCGCACAGTCCGGTTCATGCGTATGGGTGCAGGAACGAAACTTGCAGGCAGAGCTCAGCTGCAAAAATTCGGGAAAGGCAGCGTTTAAGGACTCACTATCTGTTATTTCGTAATCCAGCGAACTGAATCCAGGGGTATCGGCAATTTTGCCGCCGTGTACGTTGTAAAGTGTTACGGCACGCGTCGTATGCCGCCCGCGGCCTAAACTGTCTGAAATCTCAGCCGTTTCAAGCTCTAAATCCGGCGCAATCTTATTGAGCAGGGTTGATTTACCGACTCCTGTCTGCCCCATAAATACAGTGATATTGTCCTTTAAAAGCGGCAGCAGATCCTCTAAACGGCAGATAACCTGATAGCCGATTTTTTGGTACTGCTCCTTGACGACAGTCAAACAGCTTAAATCTTCCAGCAAATCAAGTTTCGAAATATAGATCAAAGGCTTGATCTTTTTATGCTCCAAAAGAATTAAAAAACGGTCCAGCAGATTGGTGTTCAAATCAGGCTCTTTGGCTGACATAATGACCACAGCCTGATCTATATTAACTATCGGCGGCCTCACTAAACTGTTTTTCCGTTCATGAATAGCTAAAATATAGCCTTCGGAATGTTCTGCTGCCGAAAAATCAACCTCATCGCCGACATAGGGACGATGTCCCTTTTTTCTAAAATTCCCACGTGCCCGTGTCTGATAAACCTGTCCTTTTGACTCTACATAATAAAATCCGGCCAAAGACTTGATAATTTTTCCTTGCAAACGCTCTCCTCGCTAAACTTATTAATCTCATTATATCAAAAAAATAATCTTTTTTCTTTTTAGGTATTGGCAAATGACAAAAAAAGCGTATAATAGTATAATGTATTATAAAGTTATGCGGAGATGGTGGAACGGCAGACACGCATGCTTCAGGCGCATGTGCCCGTAACGGGCGTGAGGGTTCAAATCCCTTTCTCCGCATTTTTTGAGCTTTCCAGCTCAGTCAGCTCTTGGGCTGACTCTTTTTAATATCGTTTACAGTCTTTTAAAATCAGATTTAAAAGCTGCACTTGGAAAGGTGGCCCAGCTTGGTACGGCACCGGACTCGAAATCCGGCAAGTGGACTTTGTTCACGCGCGGGTTCAAATCCCGTCCTTTCCTTTAACCAAGATACCAAGGAACGATTCGCTTCAGCGAAAATTCCTGACAGAGAAATAGGGACTTGACGTTGAGTGCTTGCACGCAAGGAAAGTCATCTTTTCTCCAAAGGAATTAGTTCCGTGTTCAATTAAACAAGATACAAAGGACCGATTCGCTTTAGCGAAAATTCCTGACAGAGAAATAGGGACTTGACGCAGAGTGACGACGCTCAAAGAATTTAATCTGCGCTCAGTCGCAGCACAAAAATCTCTCATCTTTTTAATCAGGTGAGAGATTTTTGTGTCTATAAAGCAAGAGTAGGCTGAGCAAAAAAGCTAACAGTCTGATTAGGCCTGTCACATACTTTTCAAAAACACTCCTACTGATAAAGAGATCAAAGAAAACAGCCAAGCCTAGAAAAATGGAATAAATTTCTCTGATAAAAGCCACCTAAAAGAAAACCCGGTAAACCCAAGAAATGCAGGTCAGCTTATAAGATAAAAGCTGGCACTCAAGCCAGCTAATGTTTTTCTGCCATTTAAAATTTTTCTATGCGATAGTCTCTTTCAAATGTGGATTGGCTAACAAGCTTACCATTGGTTAAATCAATAACATCTCCAATATTCCCAATAGCATACATTCCATAGCCATAATTGCGATCATCCTTCGCCCACTTTGGATACAAGGCCGGCATCAAAATGCGCAGCCTGTCATCTAGCCAGACAAGTTCATTTTTGTCAAAGGCATCGGAGACCCACTGCGGCCGACTGCCTTCTTTGGTAATTCTCCAAACTTCTACTTCTTGATTTTTGTAAAAAGCTTTCAAAATAGTTCCTCCTTTATTTTGTAAGCTGGAGTAATTTATTAAAAATTACAAGAATTAGGTGTTCCTCCTATTCCATAAGGTGAACATGATTTTGGAGCTGGACGATCAATGTCGTTCAACTGTTCTAGAGTAACGCCTCCTCCATCAAAAGCACTAATAGCTCCTCCTAGAAAGAGGCCTAAATAACCACCTTCAACTGTAGAAAGCTGTTCCTTTGTCATTGTTTAAAATTGTTCAAATACTTGTGTATTCATAACAAAACTCTTTTTCATTTTTTAATCTTATCCCTTGGCCAAAAAACACCTATAGTATAACTTATTTTGATCCCTTTGTGTGACGATTGTCGTAAATGGTATCAAATAAGTCGTGAATGGGAAAAATGGCTCTTGAATTCTCAATAAAATATCCATTCACGACATATTTTGGGCCGTTCATGACATTCACTCTAATTCTTTTAAATTTTTAGGCATAATGAAGGCAAAATTATGAAAGAAAAAGTAAAAAGAATCGGTCAAACGCTCCCGACAAACAAAAAGACGCCAGACTTGAAGCAGCTAATAAACTTATCATCAAGCATCAAGGCTTCAGCTATTGCAATTTCCCTAGCCTTCAAGAAACGGATTTATCTTATCTTGAACAGCAAAAAGAAGAGAACCAGCTGGGTTCTCTTTAGAGTATAGCTTTTCGGCACCCACTACAGTTGACAAGGAAGCAGTTTGAGCTGGTTTTGTTTATTTTATAATCCTGCTTCTTTTAAGGCATCAGCTAGTTTGGCAAAGTCTGCTATGGAGAGCGCTTCTCCACGAACAGACGGTTTGATTGCTGCCGCTTCTAGGGCTTTTTCGAGTTTAGCTTTGGTTTCATCCGTTTTTCCAAAACGGTTGGTCAGGTTATTCCAAAGGGTCTTGCGGCGGTGCACGAAACTGGCTTTGGCAATATCAAAAAAGAAATCTTCATCCTGAACCGCAACTAACGGCTGATCTCTGCGCACCATTTTTAAAATTGCACTGTCAACATTGGGTGCCGGCACAAAGACCGTGCGGGGCACAATAAAGGCGACCTTAGCGTCCATGTAATACTGCACCGCGATAGACAGAGAGCCGTAAGCCTTGGTATTAGGTTCAGCCGAAATGCGATCCGCCACCTCTTTTTGTATCATGACCACAAACTCAGCAAAAGGAATCCTGCTCTCAATCAAATGCATAAGAATCGGTGTCGTAATATAGTAAGGCAGATTTGCAACCACCTTAATCGGCAGGTCAGGATTTTTAAACGCTTGAATCTGCGTCTGCAAGTCTGCTTTCAAAATATCCTCATTGACCACCTGCACATTGTCAAAATCACGCAGCGTATCTGCCAAAATCGGAATGAGACGGTCATCAATCTCAAAAGCCATGACCTCAGCCGCAGTCTCTGCCAAAAACTCGGTCAATGCTCCAATACCCGGCCCAATCTCAATCACATTGACATTTTCGTCAATCTCAGCAGTGTCCACAATTTTCTGTAAAATATTAGTATCAGTCAGGAAATTCTGACCGAAAGACTTCTTAAAGGTAAACCCGTGACGCTCCAAAACAGCGCGGGTAACGGAGTAGTCTGCAATTCTCATTTTTGTTCCAATCTTGTTTTTTACTATTTTACCACAAAAAGGAGATGAATAGACTCATCTCTTAGCAGTTGTTTTATGATTAACTGCAAAAAAGAGTGATCTAACAAAGTTAGCTTCAAATATCTGCTATCACTTGCGTAATTGAACACGAGCTGCGAATTGTGTCAAAAAGATGATGCTTCATCAATTGAAAGAGTTTGAGACTTTTGTCCCAAACTCTTTTTCTTTTTATGAGTACGATTAGTTATCGTCCTTTTTTAAGCTTTTCACTGCACCTTCGACAGTGTCTTTAGCATCCTCAAATGCTTCTTTAGCTTTGCCGGTTATTTTATCAACTTTACCTTCGGTTTCAGTTTCTTTATCACCTGATACTTTACCAAAACCTTCTTTGATTGAGCCTTTGGCTTGTTCTAACTTTGCATCAAATTTTTCTTCTGACATATCTATGACCTACTTTCTTTACTTAGATGATTATCATTCATCAGTTATCATTAAACGAGCAGTATGCTTTACTGTCTTATTTGCTGCGGCCTAAGAAAAATGAAACAACAGCAATAACAATAACTGCACCAACAATAGATGGAATCAGCGCCATTCCTGCCAGACTTGGTCCCCAGGTTCCCAAAAGCGCCTGACCGACAGCTGATCCGACTAAACCCGCAAGAATATTGGCAATCCAGCCCATTGAGCCGCCTTGCTTAGTAATCGCACCTGCAATTACCCCAATTAATGCACCGATAATAATTGACCATAACATAATTTTATCCTCCAACGATTCTAAAAAACGTGCAATCAGATATCTTAAAGTGTCAATTATAAAGCGAAGACATCTAATATAGGTTACATCTCTTATTATACTCAAAATAATGCATTAAGCCAAATATTATATTTTGATAATGTAAATCTTAAAGTGAAGGAATTACTGGGTGCAATAACTATCAGGACTCTCATATTTTAGCAGGTAGAAATCAGTCAGGCGGGGCAGCCACATTATCCCTACTAATAGGAACTGAGTTTTTTAACCACACTAACCTTACGCATCGTGGCTCTAATCCCCAGCTGGTTTTCCAAAAAGTTGGTGTTGAGACGTTTCTTCCGTGCATCACGCGGCAAGTAAAGGTAGAGACACTCATTGCCAATGTAAAATTCTTCATCTCCAAAGTCGGTTTGAGACAAGCTTTTCAGAGTTTCAGTGTCTAAGCCATCATTCGTAAATACCAAGTGAATGCGAGACAAATCATAAGTCTCATCAAAAGGATTTTCCTGAGCAGCCTTTGCTAGTTGTTCAGAGCTTTTGATAATGACGGACACCGATTTTCTCCAAAATCGTATCATGGACGAGATTTTTGACGTCTTTATCGGCTAAATCCGTCTTGCAGACAATATTGCCACTCTGGATGTAGGTCCGCACATTTTCAAACCCAGCTTCTGTCCAAATTTCCGCCAGATAAGCCATCTTGGAAATGCGATTTGGCCCTGTCGGTGTGACACCGCGCAATAGAATAATTTTCTTCATGTATTTTACCTAATGTAACTTTTTTTATTTTGGAAAAATTCCTGGCATTTGAGCAACTGTTAATCCTACTGCTCCTGCATTAAGTTTTAAGTATCGACTCGGACAATATCCGTCAGTGCTTGGTCACGATAGATTAGATCATCTCTTGCTGTGAAGCCGCACTTTTCCCAGAAGGCATTATCAACCTGTCAAAACAACGATAGCTGAGAGACCGCGTCCTAGTCATCTATCCGCATTGTTCTAATTCGCTTGGCTGTCTCCTATGCCTTAGGCTTCATTCAATCATCAACTTTACAAAACCGTCTTCTTCAATATTGTAAACATGTTTTCCAATAATAGAACGAAGATTTTGGATATCTGCTAAGTCAGGACTGGCAAATTCCAGATAGTTTTTTTCAGAATCCGCTGCATTCATATCCCTATAAAAATCGCTAATATGACAGTAAAATTCCTCTAAAATATCCTCCAGAGGATACTGCGAAATCGCCTCACCAGCTCCCTCACCCAAGTCAGGTTCCTGTACAAAAGACAATGAAGTCACATACTGAAGTTCTCCACTCTCATCTTTGGTCTGATAAATGCCTGATTCAACTTTTTCATAATTAGTTTGTTGATATTTTTCTGCCTGATAATCTTCAATAGCTTTCATATCGCACTCCTTTATACCTGGTTCTCTATAATTAGTGAACTGCTATCAGGCTCTCTGAGTAAGGATAAGGTAAGGTATTTATCTCCGCCATCGTCAGGATCGAGACTTCTTTCCGCAGACTCTCTCAATCCTTTGGAATTAACAAGCAAATCAACACCTGCAGCCGGAACTTCTACTGCGATTTTATTGCTTTGTTCCCAGTCAATCTGGCAATAAACTTCATGCATACCTTCTGCTACTTGAAATTCTAATTTCTCTCCGCGCTTGATCTTTCCGACACATTCATCATCAATGAAAACTTTGAATTTCCGAAACCTGTTGGCACCTTTTGTGCCTCTTTCCAATCTGATTGCAGCCATTGGCTTTCCTCCAAAATTAATTTTCCTGATAATCCGTTATCGCTCTTTCAACCTCGTTCAAGGTCACACCAAATAGTTCCAAGCGTTTGAGGAGCTGCTTGCCGTTAGTGTAGCCGATGCGCAGTTTCTCTCCCAAATATTCCCGGCGCTTGCGGCTGTCTGCTCCCATCAGCAACCCTAGGCGCATAAGGTCTGATTTGGTAATGTCAAAATGGTTAGTATCATCGTAGTGCCCCAGCACGCCAGACAGAGCCTTTTGTAAGTCCTCAAAGCTGGCGTGCTCGACACCGAGCGAGCGCCCTTTTGTTTTTGATTTGGGAACGGCTTCTCCGCGATTGAGGAAGGCATGCTTGGCTGTGGGCACGGCTTCCATGATAATCTTGCGGATACGCTCTCCGTTGTAATCAGGATCTGTAAAGACAATTACCCCGCGCAAGTTATTGAGTTTTTCAATGCGCTCCAGATCTTCATCCGTGATGGCAGAGCCGCGGGTTTCGTAAGTATCTACATCATAAAAGCGGCGGAGATTAGCGGTATCGTCTTTACCTTCGACGATGAGGACTTCTTGTATTTTGATTTTATTTCCCATAATTTTGTTTTTTGATAGTTTTCTTAAGTGATGGGGACGTCAGCGACCGCCTTCGGCGTTCCATGACTTATTTTTGAACCTAAAGTTTCAAAAATCCCTCGTCACAGCATGTTATGCTGTGACTTTCATCACGGCGAAAACTATCGGATTGGGCGACCTTTGGTCGCCATTCTCTATACCATTAGTTTTAATCTTCCAAGCCAAATAGTTTCATGGCATTTGCGGTCGTTGCTTTTGCCACTTCTTCGCTCGTTAAACCGCGCAGCTCTGCGATTTTATCAACGACGTAGCGGGTGTAGGCTGTCTTGTTTTCCCGGCCGCGTTTAGGCACTGGAGCTAAGTAGGGCGCATCAGTCTCAACCAGAATTTTATCCAACGGCAAAGCTGCAGCTGCTTCCTGCACATCCAGAGCCTTTTTAAAGGTCACCACACCTGAGAAAGAAATCATCATTCCCAAATCAACAAAACGCTGAGCCATTTCCAAAGACCCCGAATAAGAATGCATAATGCCGCCGCGTGGGCCGACACCGGCATCCTTGATGACCTCATAAGTATCGTCAAGTGCGTCACGAGTGTGGACAACAAAAGGCAGGTCATGCTCCTTAGAAAGCTGAATCTGACGTTTAAAAACCTCTATCTGAACTTCCTTTGGATCTTCCATCCAGTGATAGTCAAGGCCAATCTCACCCAGAGCGATAACCTTGGGATCGTGCAGGTGTGAGACAATCAGGTCCTCCACCTCTTGAGTGTAAGAACCAGCCTCAGTCGGATGCCAGCCGATGGTTGAGTAGATTTCAGGATACTGCTCAGCCAGCTCAAGAGTGCGCTTAATGGTCGGTCGGTCAAAACCGACAACGTTGTGACGCGTCACACCAAGTTCCTTGGCAAGAGCTAACTCCTCGTCTTCACGCCCGGCGAAGTTCTCAATGTTTAAATGCGTATGTGTATCAAAGATATTCATGCCTTCATTATATCAAAAAAGCCCAAGGAAAACACCTTGGGTTTTGAAAAGTTTCTTGGGAAATAAATCATTGGAAAAAGCTTGCGGTGTGTGCGAAAGACTGCACAAAATTAAGATTATTTAGCGATTTGCCTTGCTCTGGCCGTTCAGCCAGTCGAAAATATTGCTGTACTCTTTGCCGTTAACAATGGCCTTACTTGCACCGCCCTGAGTCGGATTGGTTGCCACCAGACCATTTAGTCCTTCCATTGAACCGACATTAGCTGTGCTTTGAACGCCATTTACCTGATCATTGAAAAAGTAGACCCAAGACCAGTGTCCGTTGTAGTTCATGTTTGGCATCTCAGTGCCGGCAACACTCTCATAATAAGAAATCCATTTATTGTCAGCCTTAGCATCTATCATGGCTTTGTAGAAAGGCAGAACGCTTTCTGACGGTGCCAGAGTTGTATCTGTTGCTGAGTGAATCAGCCACATGGGCTGGTCCTTAAGAGCCTTGAGCGTCCGATCGTCTAAGCTGTAGCTGGTCTTACCGTCTTTATTGTCGGTTTGGTAAGAATAGGGAGCGGCAATCGGCACAAGAGCTGCAAAATAATCCGGATATTTAATTCCCATATCCAAGGTCATGCCGCCGCCGTTAGAAGCTCCGGCAAGGTAGATACGATCTGCATCAACATCGGGATGGTTGGCAACATAGGATTTTATGGTTTCCATCAAAGCATCGGAATATTGATCCACCGACCAAGGAGTCGGCGCCTGAACGGCTAAAACATAGGCTCCGGTCTGAGCTCCTCCTCCCGTTGAGGTGAAATGATTTTGAATGCTGTCTTTTGTCAAATTGACCACTTCACTTGATAAAAGCGGAAAATTGATGTCTGTGCCGGCTTCGCCGACACCATGCAGCCAAACAATCAAAGGATTTTTTTCACCGCCCGCTGCCGACTGAGGCGCATAAGCTGCATACTGCATGCTGTTTGTTCCGCGTTCTGAAAATCGCTCTGCTGACGGGGTGATTCGGTTATTAATCGCTTCTTGTTCAGAATCAATAGTCTGCAGACGGCGGCTTCCCGAGGCAATCGCCTTAAGCCCCGATACTTTCACCATATAGCTGTCAACCCAGGCATTTCTGTAGGTATCCAGATTGAAAGTAAAAGGTGAAGCACTTTGAGAAGGATCATCTGCATTGTAGGTCACTTCTAATTCCAGTGTTACATACTTACTTCTGGCACCTCTTCGCAAAGCATTTCCGCGTTCATCAGAAAGATAGCTTGCTTTGACCTGCCTGCTGATGCCGGCCGTCGTGACTGATGTCTGAGAATCAGCAGCAACTCCTCTTAACGTTTGGTTAGTTTCAAGGACAACTTTTGAAACCCCCGGGCCAAATTCATAGCTGTCAATAACAAGATTAGTCTTTGAGACCGCAAGGGTATTGCTAAACGCTTTAACCCTAAAACTTCCTGCAAACACAAGCACTCCCAAAGCTAAAACCAGCAGTCCCTTTATCCATTTGTGCATAATGACAACTCCTTTTCTTTTTCTTAAAATCTCCCATAGCAGCACTGATTCAGCACCTTAGCATGAGTTGTGTTCCACTTTATAGCTTTCTTAAAAAACTGTCAATAGCCTTAACAAAATCTTAACTTGGTTTTACACAATGTAACTCTTTTCATACATAAATACAATAAAAAAGCGGTCTTTGCCGCATTTTTGTCTGGAAAACAGCTTGACATTTCAGCCTGATTTACCATCAATTTTCAAAAAAATTCTGTTCTTTTTAGAAAGAATAGCTTCTTCTAAAAAGAACAGGATTTTTAATAATCTTTGACTTTCATGATGCGAACAAGGTTGGCCCGTTCGGCTTCTTCAAGCTTGAGTTCGATATAATGGATGGTTTCTTCCAGCTGCGGAATCGTTGAGTGTTCTAAGCCGTTAACACGGCGTCTGGTTTTCTCAATTTCATCCGCCATCAGCTGACAGGATTTTTCAACTTCTGCCAAACGCAGGAGCTTTTCCACCAAACCGTCCATTTTCTGAATAGTCGCGTCCATTTCACTGTTGGAAGCCAGATAACTGTAGACGACATCTCCTTCATCATTGCCGTAAGGACTGTCTATCTGGCTGTGCATCTTGGGAACCGTCACACTCATGATATTTTCTTTTTCGATAAACAGCTCAACCTGCTTTGTCGGAACCGCAAAAATTTCCTCCACCATCAGGTCATTTTCAAGCGATTTAGCCACGACGAAGTCTTGCATATTGCTGACCAGGGCAGTTTCCACTTCCTGCCGAAGCTTATTATTCTCACGAATCAAATCAACAAACCGACGCATGAGCTCATCACGCTTATCTTTAAGCAGCTTGTGACCGCGGGTTGCGGTTTTCAAACGTTCCTTAAGATTGCTTAATTCCATTCGTGTCGGTTTGACATTTAAGCGTGCCATCACTTATCACCTCCCTTGAACCTCTAAGGATAGGAACTCCTTTAATCTAATCGGCTGCGCTTGCTTGCGTTTTAGGCAGATACTGATCCAGCATGTCATCCTTAATCCGTTTGAGTTCAGTCCGCGGCAGAATGGATAGAAGCTCCCAGCCCAGATTAAGACTTTCCTCAATACCGCGGTTGGTATAAAAGCCTTGATTGATATATTCTTCTTCAAAACGATTGGTGAATTTCACATACAGTTTATCGGTTTCAGACAGAGCAGACTCTCCCAGCACGACAGCCAGTTCCTTGGCTTGCTTGCCTTGGGCATAGGCTGCAAAGAGCTGGTTCATGGTTGCTGCATGGTCACCGCGGGTCTTCCCTTCACCGGCGCCCTTGTCTTTTAACCGAGACAGAGACGGCAAAACATTGATTGGCGGGCGGTAGCCGCTGTTATAAAGCTCGTGTGACAGGATAATCTGTCCTTCTGTAATGTAGCCGGTCAAGTCAGGAATCGGATGGGTAATGTCATCCTCAGGCATGGTCAGAATCGGAATCTGGGTAACAGAACCTTTTTTACCGATTAAACGGCCCGCACGTTCATAAAGCGTTGAAAGGTTGGTATAGAGATAGCCCGGATAACCGCGGCGGCCCGGAACTTCACGGCGAGCTGCAGAAACTTCACGCAGAGCCTCACAGTAATTGGTCATGTCTGTCATGATAACAAGAACGTGCATATCTTTTTCGTAGGCCAGATATTCTGCTGTTGTCAGGGCAATACGCGGTGTCGCAATACGCTCGATAGCAGGGTCGTTAGCCAAATTGACAAAGAGCACCGAACGGTCAATCGCTCCCGTCTGACGCAGGTCATTCATGAAGAATTCAGCTTCTTCAAAGGTAATTCCCATAGCTGCAAAAACCACGGCGAAATTTTCATCAGAATTCAAAACCGTTGCCTGGCGGGCGATCTGTGCTGCCAATTCATTGTGGGGCAGACCGGAACCCGAAAATACAGGCAGCTTTTGTCCGCGGACAAGAGTATTGAGGTGATCGATAGCTGAAATTCCTGTCTGAATAAATTCATCAGGATAGTCACGCGCTACCGGATTGATGGCCTGTCCGTCAATATCCAGATATTTTTCAGGAATCAGTTCCGGTCCGCCATCGATTGGTTTTCCCATACCGTTAAAGATACGGCCGACCATGTCTTCCGACACTGCCAATTCAAGCGGGTGCCCTGTGAAGCGCACCTTAGCTTTTTCAAGGTTGATCCCGGATGAACCTTCAAAGAGCTGCACCATAGCCTTATCTTCCTGAACTTCCAGAACCTGTCCCTGACGGACTTGACCGTCGTGGAGCTTGATTTCAACCAACTCATTGTACTGGACACCTTCAACTTGGTCCACAATCATCAAAGGGCCGACAACTTCGCTGACTGTACGATATTCTTTAAGAACACTCATGCTAGATACCTCCCTTTGCCAGCACTTGATGAATGCTGTCGCGAACATCTTCAGCAAGCACCTGAATCTTTTCTATTTGATCTTCTGAAATATATTTGCTGCGGGCAATGCGGTTGCGAACATCAGCTGTTCCGTCCATAATTTCAGTGTAATAAGCCCCTAATTCCAAAGCTTTGCCGGCTTCGTCTGCAAAGGTCAAAATATTGGTCAGCATAGCTTCCTGCTTAGGAAACGATGTAAAGGTATCCACTGTATCAAATGCATTTTGCTGCAGATAGTCCTCACGAATCTGCCGAGCAACAGCCATGGTTAAACGGTCTTGATCCGACAGTGAATCAATGCCGACCAAACGGACGATTTCTTCAAGACTTGACTCTCTTTGCAGAACATTCATGGCACGTGTGACCTTAGCTGCCCAGTGTGTATTTTGCACTTTATCAATATACTTGCCGACGTCATCCTTATACAGCGAGTAGGAACTCAGCCAGTTGATAGCCGGAAAGTGACGGCGCTGAGCAAGCGGTGCATCAAGTCCCCAGAAGACCTTGACAATACGAAGGGTATTTTGGGTGACCGGCTCTGAAATATCTCCTCCCGGAGGTGATACGGCACCGATAGCCGTAATCGTTCCCTCGCGCCCCTCACTTCCGAGCACACGCGCACGGCCGGCACGTTCATAATATTCAGCGATACGGCTGCCAAGGTAGGCCGGATACCCTTCATCACCCGGCATTTCTTCCAAGCGGCCGGACATTTCCCGCAGCGCTTCTGCCCAGCGAGACGTCGAGTCAGCCATGATAGCGACAGAATAGCCCATGTCACGGAAATACTCAGCAATGGTAATACCGGTATAAATAGAAGCTTCACGCGCAGCCACAGGCATGTTGGAGGTGTTGGCAATCAAAACCGTCCGCTCCATAATGGACTGACCGGTATTAGGATCAATCAGCTCCGGAAATTCATTGAGGACATCGGTCATTTCGTTTCCGCGTTCACCGCAGCCGACATAAATAACAATATCAACATTGGCAAATTTGGCAATCTGATGCTGAACAACCGTTTTACCGGCTCCAAACGGCCCCGGAACAGCAGCAGCTCCGCCTTTTGTAACAGGAAAGAAGGTATCAATGACACGCTGTCCTGTCACAAGAGGTTCAACAGGAATCAATTTCTGAGCGACCGGACGGCTCTTTCGAACCGGCCATTTTTGCATGAGCGTTCCCTTGAAAACAGAACCGTCAGCCTGCTCAATTTCATAGACAACATCATCAACAGTAAAATCACCTGCTGAGATCGCGATGAGTTTACCGGATACCTTGTCGGGCACCAGAATACGGTGCTCAACAACTAAGGTTTCTTGGACAGTTCCTAAAATGTCTCCAGAGACAACTTGGCTGCCGACTTCAAGACTTGGTTTAAAGGTCCATTTCACCTCACGGTCAAGACTTGGAATCGTGACACCGCGAATCAGAAAATCACTGTCTGTAGCTGTTTTAAAACGATCCAGCGGCCGCTGAATACCATCAAACATTTGTGAAATCAAACCGGGTCCTAATTCTACTGACAAAGGACTTCCCGTTGTAACAACAGGTTCCCCCCGTCCAATACCGGATGTTTCTTCATAAACTTGAATAGAAGCCTGATCGTGGCGCATTTCAATGATTTCACCGATCAAGCCTAAGTGGCCAACCCGGCAGATATCCTGAATGTTGGCCTCCTGCATGCCAGAAGCCACAACTAAGGGACCTGACACTTTTATAATTTTTCCTTGGCTCAAGATGTTTCCTCCATTAAGATACAGCTCTCAACACACAGCAGTAAAATAAGCAGCACCGATACAGCGTGTTTGAGCTGTGTTTATTTAGAAAGTCTTTCTTTTTGCTGACTTCGATTTTTCAAATAATCTATTTTTACTATTGCAGCATTTGCTCAGCGAAGCATTAGAGAATGTTTTGGCCGACGGCCTTTTCCACATTGTCCTGTACTCGCTGCAAACCAAGCCCTGTCGTTCCCTTATGTGTGGGGATGAGGATAAGGGCCGGTGTGACCTGACTGTCATAGTAGGCAATTGTTTCAGGAATTTCAGCAGCAATGTCTTCTGTCAAATAAACGATACCATAGTTATTTTTGGCCAGCTTTCGCAGTTGATTAATGGCCTCCTGTGCCTGATTAACAGGAAAGGTCTGAAAACCTATCATACGAAAAGGCAGGATGGCATCACGATTTCCAATCACGCCAATTTTGTATTTCTTACTGTCCATAAATCGGTCTCACCCTTTCTTTAACCAGCTCGAGCGGCAGCTGATTGCTGATTGCCGATAAAAGCAGTCGCAAATTTTTAACCTCAAATTCCCGGCAGAGCAAATAACGCGCTAAAACCAGCGGCCCTTCTGCAGTATATTTAGCCGGATCCAGCAGCTGAAACTGCATGAGGTCATAAAGATACTCTAAGTCAACTGCTGATATGTTCCCTTGGCGCATTTTATCTTCAAATTCCGCCCAATCTGTATTGAAATGATTGGGGTTTACTTGAGTAAACCAAGAGATAAGCTCCTGCTTTTCACCCAGCTCAATAAACTCTCTGGCTGAGAGACTCCCCTCATCAGAAAGCAGCTGCATCATAAAACTCTGCGGTTTTTCCTGAGAGAGGGCACGCTGAACGGTGATTACATTGTAAAAATCAATCATCAATCCGATTGCCTGGCTAAAGACTTCTGACTCCAGCTCTACCTGATTGGCCAGACGTTTTAAATGCTTGAAATAGGCTAAATCGGTTCCGATTTCCAAAACCCGAATATCCTTATAATCCTCATATTCTGCCCAGATCATAGCCAGTTCATCCGCCATAAATGCCGGAAAATTTTCCGAACTGAAAGTTGAAATCAGATGCTCCAAAGCTTCCAAGGATTCAGAACCGATGGGGATTAAAAGGTGCGTCAGCTCCTGTTTAGTGGCTCTGGCCTTAAAGAAGACCTTAATGTTGTGATAAACATAACGCAGAGCGAACATATTCACGATATCCTGATCCGGCGATTCAGCAAAGGCCCAGGCATACTCCTTGGCCAGTCCCGATGTTAATTGCTGATCAATTCGATTGAGGTCTTCCAAATCAGCTGCCGACAGGTGATAAGAGCTTGTCTGCAGCAAAAGCACCAAACTTTCTGTATCCGGAGCCTGCAGGAGTTTTTCAAATTGATCCAGAGTAATAAGCTCTCGTTCTTTAACACTGATAGTCGTGTTAATTTGTGAGAATTGACTTGCATCCATCTCAAATCCTCCTAATCCTCTTTGAAAATGTCAGCAGCAATACGGGAGCTCTCCTCTTTGTAGATCGAATCAATCAAGTTAGCATACAGGTAATTATCATCAATTTTTCCAAGCGATATAACCAAACCGGCTTCATCGGAAATAGCCTGATCTAAAAAGGTTGCATGAGGAAAATCTGCCTGCAGCTGCTGCAAAATACCTGAGTCCCATTTATCAGCTGTTAATTGGCCGAATTGAACAGTAATTGTTTCTTGCCCATATTTGCTGAGAATTTTTCTGACAAAAGAGAGCTCCTCTTTCTGACTCCAGTTTTTCATCTGTTCAAGCGCTGAAGCAAAGAGTTCTTTTAGAACCCTTTGCTTTGATACCAAGGTCGATTGGCGCTCTTTATTTTTGATTTGCTGAGCTTCTATTTGAAAGGCTTGATTGATGTCTTTCAGCTGACTTTGGCGCTCATTTGCTTTTTCTGTCTGAAGCTGCGCCTTGCGGTCTTCAAAATCGTTTTGAATTTGTTTTTTAGCAGCATCTAATTTCAGCTGCCCTTCTTGATGCGCCTGCTCAATAATTGATGTCTTTAATGGATTTGCTTCACTCACAAGACGTCCTCCTTCTTATCATTTTGCTGCAGTAAGAAGAATACGCTACACACGAAGCGTCAATAGGAAGGATACAACGAAAGCTAAGATAGCATAAGTTTCTACCATGGCAGACAAGATGACACCCTTCATTGTTTCTTCCGGACGTTTAGCCAAGATCTGCATCCCTGCAACAGCTACATTTCCTTGATGCTTAGCTGAAAAATAACCAACCAAAGCAATAGGAAGCGCAACAAAGAAATACGCAACGCCCTTTTCAACCGGCAGATCCGGTGTAATTTGTAACCAAATCAGCATACCGATAACAAAGCCATAGAGACCTTGTGTTCCTGGCAAAAGCTGCAAAATCAACGCCTGAGCAAATTTTTGCGGCTGCTCTTTCAGCAGGGCTGCTGCTGCCTGACCGGTCTTGCCGACACCGTAAGCAGAGCCCATGCCGCTGAAACCGACAGCCAAAACAACGCCCAGAGCTGCAAAGAAGGCACCGCCGTGTGAAGAGAAGTAACTTGCTAAATGTTCCATTTTATTTGTCCTCCAAATGAGTTTTTGTTATTTTGATATATTTTTCAGCAGGTTTCAGGGGCTTGAAGGCTTCGCCTCCGCCGTCATAGAATTTACCGAAAAATTCAACGAAGATTAGACGTGCACCATGCACATAACCTGACAGAAGCGACAGGAAAATATTAATGGCATGTAAAAGCACAAAGATGAGCACACCGACTGTAAAACGTCCCAGCGGCGGGAAAAGACCGACAATCAAATTGAAAGCTGAGCCGATACTTGCTCCCGACAGTCCCAGAGCCATTAAGCGGGTAAAGCTGACTAAATCACCGACATAAGATGAAATATTATAGAGATTAAAGAGTCCCGAGCCGATACCGGCCAGACTTTTTGCCTCAATAACAGAAGCAATCACAACCCCTACAGCATTAACAACAGCCAGCACTGCACCAACAGTGACCAAGGCAGACAGGTGAGGCAGCATCATTCCCAGGGCCAGCAGCAAAATACCTATCAGAATGAAGCACCAGGCAAAACCGGAGTGATAAGCTTCTGCATATTTCTTCATTCTGACTTTCTGGAAACCGCCCAAAAGCAGCCCGACGACTACTGCTATAAAGCCAAAGGCTACCGACAGTGCCAAAATCGTCATAACATCTGTAGTTGTCGATATCAGCACCACAGGCAGCGTATAACCGAAGAACGATCCGTAAATCAATCCCCAAAGGGAAACCGAAACACCTAAAATATTGAGAAATTTGGCAAAGCGGGCAGTTCCTTTGGGAAGATGAAAATATCTTAAAACGAGGAAAGTCGCTGCAAACAACAGCAGTCCGTAACCTAAATCAGCTACCATCATACCGAAAAAGGTAAAGTAAAAGGGAGCTAAAATCGGTGTTGGATCCTTTTCATAATATTTAGGCAGCGAATACATCTCTGTAACCAGCTCGAAAGGCTCAACCAAGGGATGGTTGCGCAGTTTAATCGGAACCTTTTCCCAGTCTGATTCTTCCACATCTACTTCTTGCAGATAAATACTGTCCCCAAACTCCTGTGTCAGCTCGGCTTGCAGAAGTGCTACCTGATCCTTTTCCACCCAGCCTTCCAAAGCAACCAAATGCTCTGTACTGGCTAATTTTTTCTTAGCCGCTTGGCGGGAATAGAGATTCAAAAGATAGTCCGTTTCAGCTTCTAAGCCTTCCAAATCTTTTTGCGAATGCTGCAGTTCCTCTAAAAGCCGCTGCCTTTCTTTGGACCATTCATCAACATCGTTTTGCATCTGCTCAATCGCCTGTGCCGGAAGTACGGCTCTGTCATACTCAAAAGGTTTAAAATGATAATCTTCTAAATGAAGGTCAGCTTTTTTATCAAAGAAAATGAGAAGACCGTATTCAGCTTCTGAAGTAAAAATTTCCTGACACTGGACATCGGGATTCTCCCGCAGCTCACGATAAGGATTGTCATCCAGTGTTTTCGGAAGAGTTCCGACAGCAGCCCTTACAAAATCAAATTTTTTTAATTCTTTGGGAGTAATTTCCAAGTCTTTCCACTTGCTTAAGCCGGCAATGTCAGTTTCATTTTCAGAAATCTGCCCTTCCAGCACCTGAAGGCGGCTGATTTTTTGGTTGACCTGAGCAATCACCTGCTCAGCCTGATTGTCTTTGCCGTAATTCTCCAATTCCTCAAAAGAAAGTGAGGAAGCTTCCTTACGCAGAGCCATCAGAAAGCTTTCTTTTGGTATGAAGGTGCGCAGCTTATCGATGGTTGTCTCCAGATGCTGCTGGCGCTGAGAAAGATAATGGAGGGCTTCTTCGCCTTCAAGTTTCTTTCCCTTCTCCTGATCGGCCTGATAAATGGCTGGCAGGCGGACTTCTGAGCGTTCAAAAACGTCCTGCCAATTTTCCATCTGTGCAATTTCTCGCACCTGCAGGTTTTCTAAGCGCTGCAAGGTCAATAAAACAGCATCCAGCTTATCCTTGGCAAAAACGATGGAAATTTTTTTCATTTGACTAATTGCCATACTTTTCTACCACCCTGTCCACAATTTGCTGAACGAGACCTGCCTTTTTATCCGACAGAACGGAGCGAACATGCTGATCATTTTTAGCAATCGTCTCTGCCAAATTCGCCTGCAGATCTGTTTTTTGCTGGGTTAATACAGCTTCTAGTTTTGATACCTGAAGTTTTGTTTCTTGGTCACAATCCAATTTTACTTTATCCAAATCCTCTGCAGACTGATCACGGAGCGCCTGAATCCGGTCATCATAATCTGCCAGAACTGCCTTGGCTTCTGCTTCAATGGTCTGCATCGTTTCTAAAATGGAGTTTGCCACCTTGCCACCCCCTTTCAATGTTATGTCTATTTTACCAAAATTCCGACAGCTTGAACCGCTAAAATTGAAGTTTTTAAGATTTTTTGACTGAAAACCGCCTTGAAAGCTGATTTAACTGCCCATCAGACCAACGTTTCATTTTGATGACAGCTACAAACAGCCCACTTGGGCTGACGGTAAAAAACAAAAATCCAGCAGTCTCGAGCACTGCTGGATTTATTTTATAAGTCATTATCATTTTAGTCAGATAAAAATGCTGTTAAAGCGGTCGGCAAAACTGCTGACAGCTGAAACATTTTTACCAGCTGAAATTAAGCAGACAAGACTTTGCGTCCCTTGCGGCGGCGTGCTGCTAAAACACGGCGGCCATTTTTAGTTGACATGCGGTGA
The DNA here is from genome assembly GCF_058314475.1 of Streptococcus sp. ELY_90. Classification (NCBI taxonomy): domain Bacteria; kingdom Bacillati; phylum Bacillota; class Bacilli; order Lactobacillales; family Streptococcaceae; genus Streptococcus; species Streptococcus sp. ELY_90. The sequence continues at coordinate 193,584 of NZ_JBZFUJ010000001.1, read as the reverse complement.
CGGAATCCGTGCTTGCGCTGACGACGGATCTTACTTGGTTGAAAAGTACGTTTCACGCTGAATACCTCCTCATAGATTTTCGTATTCGTTTAGCCGGCTATAATGTGATCAGTTACTAAACATACTAGACTATTTTATAACAAAGCACGCACAGTGTCAAGGTTTATTTTTCTTTGAGACTGTGTTCCTCTGCTTTTGTGTCCACATCTCTGGACAATTCATTTCACACGGATTGGTAAACACTTTCTTAATCAGGCTGACGGTAAATTTCTGACACTTTTGCTGTACACCAGTCTAAGCTCTGGCAGTGCAAAACGGCAAATCTGTTATCAGCAAAAAAGCAGCTTCACGGCATTAAAAAAGGACTGGAGATATTGTATCCAGTCCCGCTGTTTATTATTTAACTGATAACCATCACCAAATGCCTTGAAATCAGTCTTTCAAAGCTACCACTACATAGCGATTTGGGTCATTGCCCTCGGAATAGCTTTCGACGCCATCAATTCCTGTAATGGTCTTGTGGACAACCTTGCGCTCGCTGTTGCTCATAGGATCCATTTGATAGGCTTTGCCTGAATCTAAAACCCGGTTGGCAATTTTATGAGCAAAATCAATCAAGGTTTCTGTCCGATGTTCCATGTAATCATGAACATTCAAAGACACCGCAAAATGTTTGGAGTAGTGGTCATGAAGAAAATTCTGAGCCAGTAATTGCAGAGATTTTAAGACTTTGCCGTGATAGCCAATCACGCGCCCTGCTTCTGGTGTTTCAATCTGAAGGTTAATCTGACGGCGGTTATTGGTCATCTCAATACTTGCTTCCAGATCCATCTCGTAGATAATATTCTGAACATACTGCAGAACAGCTTCTCCGGCCAAAGCAATGTCAGCACCGCCTTCAACCTCATCGAATTCATTAGCAACAAATTCTTCAAAGCTTTGTTCTTCTTCAACCTCAGGTGCATGGGCCTTCTCAGCAGATACTGCAGCCTTTGTTTCAGCATTTTTTAAATTGTCCTGCTTCTCAGCCAACTGGCTTTGTGCCAAAGCTTCCTGCGGCGAAATTTCACCTTCTAAAATTTGTTTTTTGACTGTTTCATCTAAAGGCTGACCGTTTTCTTTTTCAATCTCTTTGATGGCCTTAGAGAGTTTATTTAAAGCGACTGTGTCTTCGACGCTGCTGGAAACAGGGGCATTTTGCTTATTGACTTCCTCAGGCACTCCACGGACCGCTTTTTGGTCTGCTTTATGAGCCGTCTTTTCATTGATGCCTTCAATTTCAACACGGGCCAATTTTCTGCCGAAGCCAAGAAAACCCTTTTTTTCGCGTGAAATGACTCTAATATGAGCCTTCATTCGGGAAATCCCCATTTGTTTCAAACCATTTTCAATAGCTTCTTCAACAGTTTTTCCTGTGAACAATACCATGATTTGTTCTCCTTATCTTCTCTTCTTCTGTGCTTTTTTCTTAGCACGTCTTTTCCTTGCTTCCAGCTCACGCGCCTCTCTTTCAATGCGCTCGCGCTCCGCCACAATCTTAAACGGATTATTTAAGAGGAGAATCTGGAAGACTTGGTAGGCATTGGAAACTACCCAGTAAAGGGCAACCCCGCTTGCCAGATTAAAACCGACCAGCAGAATGAAAATTGGCAAAATGATATTCATTGCTATCATCATGCCATTTCGCTCCTTGGCTGCCTTATTGGTCAGCCAAGATGACAAGAAGGTAAACACTGCCGCCAGAACCGGCAGGATAAAGTAAGGATCCTTATCGCCAATATCCATCCAGAGAAAAGATCCCGTCTTTAAAAATTCAACACGGGTCAAAGCCTGATAGAGAGCCCAGAGCACCGGCATTTGGATAAGCAGAGGAAAAAGACTGGCATAAGGATTAACACCGTATTTTTTATAGAGATTCTGACTCTCCTCAGCTAGGAGCATCCGGCTTTCTCTGTCTTTTCCGGAATATTTGGCTTGCAGGGCCTTCAGCTCAGGCTGAATCTCCTGCATTTTCTGTCCGGATTTCAGCTGCATATTGAATAAGGGCAAGAGAACTGTCCTAATCAGAATCGTAAAGATAATGATACCGATACCGATACGGCCATTGACAGAGAAAAAGCGAATAATTTCCGCAAAGAAATAAACAAACTTCTCCCATGCCCCTTCTGACTGATGACTTACCTGGCTGCGGCCGCAGGCTGACAAAAATAAAAGCGCAACAGACGCCAAGCCCATTAATTTATATTTCCTTTTCACTCGTCGTTCCTTCCTGATACAATTTAGCCAGTTTCAAAACATGGATGAGATTTTTTTTCAGTGCCTGATAATCAAGCTCTTCAGTCCCTTTTCTGGCAATGATGACAAAATCCTGCGACTGCAAATGGGGACCTAATTCCATAAGAATATGGCGTAATTTTCGTTTGATAGCATTTCTAGTGACAGCATTTCCTAACTTTTTCCCAACCGAAAGCCCAACACGATAGTGACTTTGATCTTTTTTTAAACTGTAGACAACAAACTTGCGATTGGCAATGCTGCATCCTTCAGTAAAAATAGCCTGAAAATCTTTATCACTCTTAACGCGATAGCTTTTTTTCAAAACATGACTCCAATTAATTTAAAGTATTCTTATTATATCATAAAATGAAAAAAAGCCAAAAATCTCATTAATTTTTGGTTTCTTTCCTATACTCCTAAAAGACTTTCTTAGCCTCTTCAATTTGCTTTTTGACCTGTTCAAAACCGGTTCCGCCCAGTGAATTTCTGCGTTCTACAGCTGTCTTAGACTGAAGAGCCGTGTAGATATCTTCTTCAATAAGGTCTGAGATTTCTTGATAGCGCTCCAAGGGCACATCCTGTAAATAGTGACCGTTCTTAGTACATTCCAGAACCAGCTTACCGACGATTTCGTGGGCCTGTCTAAATGGCAGTCCCTTAACAGCTAAATAATCAGCCAATTCAGTCGCATTTGAAAAGTCTTTTTCGGTAGACTCAGCCATATGGGCACCATTAACAGTCATTGACTCAAGCATTCCGGTCAGAATATCAATGGCTACAGTAATGGTTTCAGCCGTATCAAACATACCTTCCTTATCTTCTTGAAGATCCTTATTGTAGGCCAGAGGAAGAGACTTCATAACCGTTAACAGCCCAAAAAGATTGCCAAAGACACGGCCGGATTTGCCGCGGATCAGCTCAGCCATATCAGGATTTTTCTTTTGCGGCATAATTGAAGAGCCGGTAGAAAACGTATCAGACAAGGTAACAAACTGATACTCATTGCTGCACCAATTAATGATTTCTTCACAGATACGGCTCATGTGCATCATTAAAATACTGGCATTGGAGAGAAATTCCAAAATGAAGTCACGGTCAGATACTGCGTCTAACGAATTGCTGTAAGGCTTAGCAAAGCCCATCTGCTCAGCTGTCATCTGCCGGTCAATCGGAAAAGTCGTTCCTGCCAGAGCAGCTGCGCCGAGCGGCGACAGGTCTGTATGCTGCTGGTTAAAAGCAAAGCGCTCGCTGTCGCGCGTAAACATATTGTAATAAGCCATCAGGTGGTGTCCAAAGGAAATCGGTTGGGCATGCTGAAGGTGCGTGTAACCCGGCATAATCGTATGGACATGCTTTTCTGCCAGGCTGAGCAAGATTTGTCTCAAATGGTTCAGTTTTTCCAGCACTTCTGCCAGTTTGGTCTTGAGATAAAGGTGCATGTCCGTTGCCACTTGGTCATTTCGTGAACGTGCTGTGTGAAGCTTTCCGGCCACCGAACCGATTTTTTCAGTCAAAAGGGTCTCAATATTCATGTGAATGTCTTCGCTTGAGACATCAAAAACCAGCTGACCTGCTTTGTATTCCTGCAGCAGCTCTTCTAAGCCTGCTTGGATTTGCGCAGCATCATTTTGCGGGATAATGCCTGTTTGACCCAGCATGCTGACATGGGCTAAAGAACCCTTAATATCAAACTCGGCCATCTTTTGGTCAAAGCCGATACTGGCACCGAATTCCTCAACCCACTTCTCCAGCCCTGCTTCAAAGCGTCCGCCCCAAAGTTTTTTTTCTGTCATTTTATATCCCCTTCTTTTATTGCTATTATAGAAAAAGGCTAGAAAAACTAGCCCCCATTAGTGTCACTGCACTTGTCTTTCTTAAATCCTGCCTCTCTGCGGACAGGTTTATTTAAGCTCGGTGTAACTCTCTGTTTACACTTACGAGTAGTTAGAAAAGAGTTTCAGATGGATATCACTGTGTCCTTTTATCTGATAATAATTTCTAAACAGCTGCTTTATGGTTGGTCACTCAAAATCTTTATTGCTTGTTTTGATTGGCCACCTCAGCATTTACTTTCGTTGGCAGGCCCCAAAGTTTAATGAAACCAACTGCTGCATCCTGATCGAAAGTATCAGCAGATGTGTAGGTTGCCAGATTTTCATCATAAAGTGAATTTGGTGATTTCCTAGCAACAACCTTGGCAGATCCCTTGTAAAGTTTCACCTTGGCTATTCCATTAACAGCCTTTTGTGTTTCATTGATGTAAGCGATAATAGCTTGTGTTGCCGGATTGAACCACAAAGCATTGTAGATGAGATTGGACAGTTCGTTTTCAAGGATCGGTTTAAAATGCGACACTTCACGTACCAAAGTCAAATCTTCAATTTCCTTATGAGCTGTCAAGAGGGTAATAGCTCCGGGACACTCATAAATTTCACGCGATTTAATGCCGACCAGACGGTTTTCCACATGATCAATCCGTCCGATGCCGTGTTTACCGGCCAGATTGTTGAGTTTTTGAATCAAATCAGCCAGCTTCATTTCAGTGCCGTCCAGTGCAACTGGTTTGCCGGCTTTAAATTCGATTTCCACATAATCTGGTGTGTCAGGCGCTTCCTCAACAGAACTTGTAATCCCGAAAGCATCCTCAGGCGCTTCGTTCCACGGATTTTCAAGGACACCGCACTCATTGGCACGGCCCCAAAGATTTTGGTCAACTGAATAAGGATTATCAAGGTCTGCCGGAACAGGAACGCCGTTTTCTTTGGCATAGTTAATTTCCTCTTCCCGCGACCATTTCCACTCACGAACCGGAGCTATCACGTTTAATTTAGGATCAAGAGCTGCGATAGCTACTTCAAAACGAACCTGGTCATTTCCCTTGCCCGTACAGCCGTGAGCAATTGTTGTCGCGCCGGTCTTGTGGGCAATTTCAACTAACTTTTTAGAAATAACAGGGCGGCTGAGTGCTGAAACCAACGGATATTTTTGTTCGTAATAAGCATGTGCCTGCAAAGCCGGCAGCACATATTCTTCAGCGAATTCATCCTTGACATCAAGAACATAAGACTCGACAGCACCGACTTTAAGAGCCTTGTCATGAATAAAGGCCAAATCCTTACCTTCACCGACATCCATGCAAACAGCAACAACATCATAATCTTTTTTCAGCCAGGTAATGGCAACTGACGTATCAAGACCGCCCGAATAGGCTAAAATAACTTTTTCTTTTGACATAAAACAAACTCTTTTCTATTTTGAATTTTGATTAATTATTCAAAGAATGACTTTATTATATTGCATATTTATTCAAAAGTCAAGTATATTTTCAAAAAATATTTATTTTTATGTATTTTTTTCTTTTTCCCTTCTAAAATAATAGTTAAAGCAAAACATTGCTTACCTGCCATGGCTGGTCTGACGGTACAAAGAAAAGGCCGGAACCCTTGGTTCCAACCTTTTTTCACAGTTATAATCAATCACTCTATTCCTTCGGATATTTATAAGTTAATAAATAATCACCGTTGGATTGCTTTGTAAATTCCAGAGATACATAAGTCAATTTAGACTTATCAGAGCTGGAATAATCGCTGTAAGTGAGCTTCAAATACCTTTTAATGCCTTGGCCGTAGCTTTCCACAATTTCTCTTGCTTCGACAGGATCGCCGTGCTTTTTGATGATATCATCCAATTTCGCACCGCCCTTACCATTTTCTCTGTCACCGACAGTTAAGGCATTAACATCAGCTTGTGTCCAATTAGACTTGTATGATCCTCTTGCAACGGTTTTTACTTTTGACGAATCGGAATACATTGTTCCGCTTGAAAGAATAAATTTACCATTATATTGCTTTTCAAAAGAAAGTCTTACTCTTTCACTGTCATTAGTATCGCTTGCATATCTCAAAGACAGGTTATTGCCATTGATAGTAGCTTCTGAAGCCTTACCGAATTTCTTAAGAACCGACTTGACCGTAGAACCTTCTTTATTTGAGTAGCTGGCAAATTCTAACTCTTCAAACTTAGACTCGGTCCATTTGTATTCATACTCAGAACTGTCTGCAATATAGTCCTGAACATCAGTACTGTCTTCGTCGCCCTCATCTTCATCTTCTTCATCATCAATGTCTTCGTCGTCAATGTCCTCGTCATCTGTATCTTCTTTTTTCTCACGCTTTTCTGTTTTTGGCTGATCATCCTTAGGCTGACGGACAAAGACAGCAGCTCCGCTGGCCAAAAAGACTATTGATGCCAGCACAACAGCAATAATGGATAAAACTTTTTTGCGCTTAAGATTGACAATTAAACTGACAACAGCATAGATAAGTGCTAAGAAAGCAATAATGACATAAATAATCGGAATCGGCGCCAGCCAAGCCAGAATCAGGGTAATCACCGAAACAACAAATGAAATGATCGGAAGAACAATAAGCTCCTTACGAGCCGGAGCACTTTGAAAGACCGGATTGACAGTCGGAGGAACAACCGGCTGTTCAAAGTTTGCCTGCCCTTGCTGCATATTATTTTGCTGAGGTGCTGCAGGTTCGGCTGCCCCTGCAGGATTTTGCGGCTGACTTTGAGCTTCCTGATAAGCTGCAGGCTCTCCTGCAGTTTGCTCTGGTACAGATTGTTCCGCTGGTTTTGAATCCTGCGGCTGAGCCGTTTGATTTTCTGGCATAGGAGTTTCTCCAGCTGCATTTTCAGGCGTGTTTTGTTCCGGAGTATTTCCATTGTTAAATTCTTCTGCCATGATATCTCCTTCGCTTTTTTCCTTTATTGTACTATAATCAAAGGCTTTTTTCAATGCTTCCCTGAACTTTAAGATCACAAAAAAAGCAGTTCTGCAATCAGAAGATGATCCAATCACAGAAACTTACCCAGCAAGTTTTTAAATACTTTTTGCTGCCTTGAGAAATTTCCAGCAGTAATAGGCCAAATAAAAATCAACCATCCCATGAATGACAGAGCCCATTCCGATTAAAACAATTAAAGTCAGCCAATAAGACGCAGACACAGAACCAGAGACTGTCAGCATTAAAACGACCAGAAACTCAGCTAAGCCATGAATTATATTGAGCCCCAGAGCCAAAAACAGCGTTTTTTGCCAGCTTAGCAGAAAATCAGGATGTTTTTGAATCAGATAGGCACCAATAACAGCAAAAAGCAGATGAGAGAAGGCGCGCAGGACAATCACAAAAGGAAAACCAGCCATAAAAAAGCCAAGCCCTGCTCCCAGAGCAACAGCGATAGCTACTCCCGGTGATATAAAGACAGCAAGAAAAACAGGAACATGGCTGGCTAAGGTAAACGAGGCAGGTCCAATAACCACTTTGACAGGCACAATCAGCGGAATCAAGATGGCAAAGGCAATCAGTATCGCAGACAAGGTCAGCTTTTGAAGACGTTTTTTAGGGACAGGGGAAGCAGACATGATAACTCCTCAGTGTTTTGTACTGATTCAAGTTTACAGCATATCTTTACATATGTCAAGACACATATCTAATTTTCAAATAGCAGCCCCTTGTTTCTGAGATGCCGGACAATGTTTTCAAATGTTTCTTTATCTCGGCAGGATATCCTGTGAAGATGAATCCCTCCTGTCAGGCTGCTCAGTAAGCTCCCGTGATAGCAGGACAGTTTATCCATAAAATAATCTATTTCGTCCTGACTTTCAATATTCAAAGGGGCAGTAATCATGCCGTAAATCGGATGTTCTACTTCAACATCCAGTACTTTCCCGCCATTTTGAACGATTGTCTCTAATTCCAGACGAACTTCCTTAGCACTGTGCTTACAGGCCAATTTCCCATGATAATAAGAACTCGGAACCTGCAGGCGGTCTGCTAAAAGATAACCCCGATGGGTTGCCATAATATCATAGTTTTCAGCCCTTAAAAGAGCCACATCGCCTACAATAATCTGCCGGCTGACTCCCAGCTGCTCTGCCAAACGGCCGGCCGAAAGCGGCTGCTCTGCTTTTTCTAATTTTTCTAAAATAGCCTGACGGCGTTCCTTAGCTTTCATTCGTCACCTCTGGTTTTAGCAATAAGTTTTCTGATGTCTACTTACTTTCATTATATCAAATCCTGTTAATTGTTGTTAGCGGCAGCCCTTTAAACAGGGGACTTGTTCTGTTTTTTCAAGAAAACAGGGGCTGAGCAAAAGCAGCTCAGCCCCATTCTTATTATATTTTGTGCAATAATTACCGGCTTTTCGTTTGCCGCAAGGCAAAAGCAAGTCAGCCTGTCAGCAAAAATTTTATTTAATCTTTTCCAGCATAGAAGTCAGATGTTCAATTGATTTTTCTTTGCCGAGCAGATAAATAGTGTCCGGCAGTTCCGGACCGTGCATTTCACCTGAAACAGCGATGCGGATTGGCATGAAAAGATTCTTACCCTTGATGCCCGTCTCCTTTTGCACAGCTTTAATCTGCGGGAAGATATTTTCAGACTGAAAGTCTTCGTCTGGCATGGCTTCTAATTTAGCCTTGAACGCTTCAAGCACTGTCGGTACCGTATCACCTGTCATGAATTCTTTGGCTTGATCTGTCAACTCCGGAAAATCTTCAAAGAAAAGATCTGTCAGCGGTACAATTTCATCAATAGACTTCATTTGCGGCTGGTAAAGTTCCACCATTTTCTCAGCCTTGTCCGTTAAGCGGCCTGCTGCCTGCAAATAAGGTTTCGCCAGCGCAAAAACAGTGTCAAAATCAGCATGCTTGATGTATTCATTGCTCATCCAGTCAAGTTTTTTCTGGTCAAAGGCTGCCGGAGATTTACTGAGACGTTTCTCATCGAAAAGCTCAATCAATTTGTCATGAGAAAAGATTTCGTTTTCTCCGCCCGGATTCCAGCCCAGCAAAGCAATAAAGTTGAAAACCGCATCCGGCAGGTAGCCCTTTTGACGGTAGTCTTCAATAAACTGCAGCGTATCGGTGTCTCGTTTTGACAGTTTCTTGCCGGTTTCAGAATTGATAATCAGTGTCATGTGCCCAAATTCCGGCGGCTGCCAGCCGAGCGCTTCGTAGATCATAAGCTGCTTAGGTGTGTTGGCAATATGATCATCGCCGCGGATAACATGAGAAATCTCCATCAGATGATCATCTACTACGACTGCAAAATTATAGGTAGGGTAACCGTCTTTCTTTTGAATGACCCAATCGCCGCCAATGTTACTGCCTTCAAATTCGATATCGCCTTTGACCATGTCGTGCCATTTATAAATACCGGATTCATTAACTGCCAGACGAACGGTCGGAACAATCCCTGCAGCTTCGCGTTCTGCAATGTAGGCAGCCTTTTCTTCTTCTGACATGCCAAGAAATTCATTGATGTAGCGAGGTGTTTCTCCGGCAGCTTCCTGGCGTTCACGTTCGGCCGCCAGTTCATCTTCTGTTACGTAGGACTTATAAGCCTTGCCTTCTGCCAGAAGCTGATCAATATAGTTTTGATAGAGAGCCAGACGTTCTGACTGGCGGTAATTTTCATGGGTTTCCGGACTCTCATCCCAATCAATTCCCAGCCAGCGTAAGTTTTCCAGCTGTGAGCGCTCGCCGTCTTCGACATGGCGCTTGCGGTCTGTATCCTCAATACGAATAATAAAATCGCCGCCGTAATGACGGGCATAAAGGTAGTTAAAGAGCGCTGTCCGCGCATTTCCGATGTGTAATAATCCTGTAGGACTGGGTGCATAGCGCACACGAATCTTGTTTGCCATTTCTCTCTCCTGTTAGTTAATTGGCACAGACTGTATGCCAGATGGAAAAGTCAATAAGAGCTCCCTAAAAATTTTCATGGAAAGCTCCGCTTTTTTCTGCTGTTTAGCTGTGCCTATAAAAATCAATCGTTTCTATTATAGCATATCCTTAGCATTTGAGCGAAAAAAACGGCAGTAAAAAATAGCCATGCCTTATCACCGTCCGTCCTTATTTAATCAGTTCCGCTGAAAATGATAGTAACCAAAATAATTTCAAAAAAATGAGGCTTGGCCTCATTTGATCATTTGACTTCGGTAATTCTGCCGGTATCGACATCATAAACAGCACCTGAAATGGTAATATTTTCAGGAATTAAAGGCGAATTTTTCAGCAGAACCATGTCTTTTCGGACACTGTCCTCAACATTGGTAAAAGGTAAAAAGTCGTAATCTGAAACATCAGCTTTCAAATCCTCTTGCAGCTGCTGCGCAAACTCTTCGTTTGTAAAGGTCTGTGCTCCGCAGTCAGTATGGTGCAAAACGACAATCTCACTTGTCCCCAGCTGCTGTTCGGAAATCACTAAGGACCGGATAACATCATCCGTCACCCGGCCGCCGGCATTGCGCAGAATATGAGCATCGCCAAGAGCCAAGCCCAAAGCCGGAGCCACATGCAGTCTGGCATCCATACAAGTGATGATAGCTACATGCGTTTTAGGCTTCATTGGCAAATGGTCTGTGCCATGCAAGTCAACATAAGCTTGGTTAGCTTTTAAAAAATTATTAAAATAAGACATTGTTACTCCTTTGCTTCAAGCTAGTCAAATAAGTCTTTAAGGTAACTAGCTTAGGCCGTATCATACCACTTTTCGGGTATTTTTCACTGCTGGATCAGCCAAATACTTTTTTCAGCACCTGACTGACAGTACTGACACCAATGACCTCAATGCCTTGGGGAGTGCTCAACCCTGCTAAAGCATTTTGAGGAACATAGATTTTGGTAAAACCGAGTTTTGCAGCTTCATTGATGCGCTGTTCAATACGATTGACGCGGCGAATTTCACCGGTCAATCCAATTTCACCAATATAGCATTCCTGAGGGTTGGTCGGTTTTTCCTTATAGCTCGAGGCAATAGCTACCGCAACTGCCAAGTCAATAGCCGGCTCATCTAAGCGGACACCGCCGGCAGATTTGAGATAAGCATCCTGATTTTGCAAGAGAAGCCCGCAGCGCTTTTCCAAGACAGCCATAATCAGACTGACACGGTTAAAATCAAGGCCGGTTGTTGTGCGCTTGGCATTGCCAAATACAGTCGGTGTTACCAAGGCCTGGACCTCCGCCAGAATCGGTCTTGTTCCTTCCATAGTGACAACAATAGCTGAGCCTGTTGCCCCATCTAGACGTTCTTCCAAAAAGACCTGACTGGGGTTAAGAACTTCGACAAGGCCATTTGTTCTCATCTCGAAAATACCGATTTCATTGGTGGAGCCAAAACGGTTTTTAACCGCCCGCAGAATGCGAAAGGTATGCTGCCGCTCCCCTTCAAAATAAAGAACCGTATCTACCATGTGCTCCAGCATTCTGGGGCCGGCCAGAGTGCCTTCCTTGGTCACATGACCGACGATAAAGGTAGCGATATTATTGGTCTTAGCCAGCTGCATCAGCTCTGCAGTTACCTCACGAACCTGACTGACAGACCCTTGAACACTGGAAATTTCCGGACTCATAATGGTCTGAATAGAATCAATAATCAGGAAATCCGGTTTAATCTGCTCAATCTGAGCGCGAATAGCCTGCATATTGGTCTCAGCATAGAGGTAAAATTCATTGTCAATATCTCCCAGACGCTCACTGCGCAGCTTGATTTGCTCAGCCGACTCCTCTCCTGAAACATAAAGAACGCATCCCTTATTGGCCAGCTGGACAGAGACTTGCAAAAGCAGAGTTGATTTGCCGATTCCGGGATCTCCTCCAATCAGCACAAGACTTCCCGGTACCACACCGCCGCCTAAGACACGGTTGAATTCACTCATTTCTGTCTTTATTCTTGTAACTTGATTAGACCTTACTTGATTGAGTTTAACGGGTTTTGTTTTTTCCCCTGTCAGAGATACACGCGCATTTTTTACCTCAGCGACTTCCACTTCTTCAACAAAGGAAGACCAGCTGCTGCAGTTGGGACAGCGTCCCAGATACTTGGGCGAATTGTAGCCGCACTCCTGACAGACAAAGGTTGTTTTTTTCTTAGCTATGATAATTCTCCTTTAATGATTATTCCCTGTTTTTGGCATTTCTCTTGCGTTCTTTGAAAGACTGTTTTATTAGCAGCTCCGATGCAGGATAAATCCAAGCTTACTTGAAAACCAGCCTTAACAGCTGCCAGAGCCGTTGCCTTGATACAGCCGTTGCCATCAACGCCAATAAGCTCCAAAGTTTGAGATTTGCTATTTTTCAAAAAATTCAACAAGGCCGGGTTAGTCAAGCCAGACGCACGCCGCTTTTCAAAAATAGAATCAGACACAACAGACAAACCTTGAGTAAAATCCTTAGGTTTCTTTGTTAAATCCCAGAAAAAACGATTGACAATATAAATCACACGATCCGCTGGATAAGCGGCAATTTTTTGGTTAACTGCTGTAACCAGTTGAGGATTAGCGTGAAGCTTGTTTTTTCCGACATAATCAGCCTGCATATCAATAACCAGTAAATAGTCCGCCATCTTTTATTTTCCTGTAGAGCCAAAACCGCCGGTCCGCACGCCATCAGCTTCATCGCCGTCAGCGATCAAAAACGGTGCAAAAACAGCTTGGACAATACGCTCACCAGCTTCAAGGATGACCGTCTGATCTGTAATATTTTTCATTTGTGCAAAAATGTGCCCTTCATTGGCCGGATTGTTATAGTAGTCTCCGTCAATCACACCGACCGAATTGATCAGTACCAAACCTTTTTTGCGCGGGTTGGATGAACGGTCATACAAATAAAGCACCTCACCGGGCTGCATGTAAGCTTTAACACCTGTCGGTACTAAAACGATTGCCTCAGCCGCAATCTCGGTCCTCTCTGCCACCTTTAAATCATAACCGGCTGCATGGGCTGTTTCTCGTTTGGGCAGCAGTTCTTTATCCTTATAGTCAGAAATTAATTCAAATCCACGAACTTTCATTGGTCACTCCTTAGGCCTTTTTAAGAATGAACACCAGACATTAAAACAATGCCAATGCTCCTCAATTTCTTCTATTATAAATGATTTATTCGCAAAACAAAAGTAAAATTCCTGCCCTCTCAGAGAGCCGTATTTTCTGGCAGCATTTCAGCAGGAGTGCAAAGAATAACGATTTCCTTTCGACTAATTAAAGACAAATGAATTAGCTTTATGATATAATGAGGTTAACTTTTCATGAACTAAACAGGAGAAAAATGATGAGACAAAAAATTGCCGTATTGGGCCCCGGGTCATGGGGAACTGCCTTATCTCAAGTCCTTAATGACAACGGTCATGAGGTTCGTATCTGGGGTAATATCCCTGAGCAGATTGATGAAATTAACGAACATCATACCAACAAACGGTATTTCAAAGATGTGGTTTTAGACGACAAGATCAAAGCCTACAAAGAATTAAAAGAAGCCCTAAAGGATGTTGATGCTATCCTTTTTGTCGTACCCACAAAGGTCACTCGTCTAGTTGCCAAACAAGTGGCAGAGCTGCTTGACCACAAGGTCATTATCATGCATGCTTCCAAAGGATTGGAGCCGGGAACGCATGAGCGTTTATCTGTCATTCTTGAAGAAGAAATTCCAGCTGAGCTTCGCAGCGATATCGTCGTTGTCTCTGGTCCCAGCCATGCTGAGGAAACCATTGTCCGCGATATTACTTTGATTACGGCAGCCTCAAAAGACTTAGAAGCTGCTAAATATGTGCAAAAGCTTTTCAGCAACAACTACTTCCGTCTCTATACCAATCCGGATGTCATCGGTGTTGAAACCGCCGGCGCCCTCAAAAACATTATTGCAGTCGGAGCCGGGGCACTGCACGGCATGGGATATGGCGACAATGCCAAGGCAGCCGTCATCACGCGCGGCTTAGCTGAAATTACCCGTCTGGGAGTAAAGTTAGGCGCTGATCCGCTGACCTACAGCGGTCTTTCGGGTGTCGGTGACTTAATTGTTACCGGAACATCAGTCCATTCGCGTAACTGGCGTGCAGGAGATGCTTTGGGCCGCGGTGAAAAATTAGAAGACATTGAAAAAAATATGGGTATGGTCATCGAAGGTATTTCAACCACCAAAGTTGCCTATGAACTGTCTAAGGAACTTGATGTCTATATGCCTATTACCAGTGCCATTTATCAATCCATCTATGAAGGTAAAAATATCAAGGAAGCCATCAGGTCAATGATGTCCAACGAATTCAGAGCAGAAAATGAATGGAGTTAGTCATATGCCAAACAAAAAAGTGAGAAAAGCAGTTATCCCCGCAGCAGGTCTGGGAACACGTTTCCTGCCGGCCACTAAAGCACTCGCCAAAGAAATGCTGCCCATTGTCGATAAACCAACTATTCAATTTATCGTGGAAGAAGCCTTAAAATCAGGTATTGAGGATATTTTGGTTGTTACCGGTAAATCAAAACGTTCCATTGAAGACCACTTTGATTCCAACTTTGAACTGGAATACAACCTTGAACAAAAGGGAAAAACGGACCTTCTGAAGCTCGTTAATGATACTACTGCCATTAACCTGCACTTTATTCGTCAGAGCCATCCGCGCGGACTGGGCGATGCTGTTTTGCAGGCTAAGGCCTTTGTTGGAAACGAACCCTTTGTTGTGATGCTGGGTGATGATCTCATGGATATTACAGATGAGCAGGCCGTCCCGTTGACACGCCAGCTCATCAATGACTACGACCAAACACATGCTTCGACCATTGCTGTCATGCCGGTTCCGCACGATGAAGTTTCTGCCTACGGCGTCATCGCTCCCCACGGTGAAGGAGTGAACGGTCTTTACAGTGTTGATACTTTCGTTGAAAAACCGGCCCCTGAAGAAGCGCCAAGCGATTTGGCTATTATCGGCCGCTATCTGCTGACCCCTGAAATCTTTACCATTCTGGAAACACAAAAACCCGGTGCCGGCAATGAAGTTCAGCTGACAGATGCTATTGATACCCTGAACAAAACGCAGCGCGTTTTCGCTCGTGAATTCACCGGTAAACGCTATGATGTCGGCGATAAATTTGGCTTCATGAAAACCTCAATTGACTACGCCTTGAAGCACCCTCAAGTAAAAGATGAACTGAAGTCTTATATTATTAACCTTGGTAAAGAATTAGATAAGAAGAAAAAAGCGGATTAACATTTAATCCGCTTTAAGCTTTTACCATTAGAACAGCCAGGAGCTGGGGCACAATGATATACTCCTCTTATAGTGGACAGTGAAAAAATAAAAAATTCACTAGAGACTATGAGGGGAGTTTTCATATGTCAAAACCTAGAAAAGTATCTGTAGAAGATAAATTAGACATTGTTCAGCTATATCTCAATCAGAGAATTTCTATTAGCCAACTAGCAGCTAAATAATACACTAGCAGTCAAACGACTATCAAGAGGTGGCTACGACCAGAAAAAGATGCCCATGCTGGACATCTTTTGTCATCGTATCCTAATCGAACACGAGCTTACGGACTGGGAAAAAGTACCAATTAATGACTTTAATTTGTCATACATCCTTTGACGCAGTGGTGTGCTGGCTTTACTTTTACCAAAAGCAAGGAGTAAAACATAACCAACTGTGCGAAGGTGCTATAACGAAATCAATTCTACGGAATATGGATTTCTGTAACTCTCCTCCTATTTTGACTTTGTTCGTTTAACATCCTTTGTATCTTAGCTTAATCCTATTAAGCAGTAAATTTGCTAAGTAGGTCATCAAGTACAGATAGGGCCTTATTGAAAATACGGACGAGCTTAGAGGTATCTAGAGTGATTTTCCCATCTTGTGCGTGTTTGGTCTTTTGCTCGAAAGTAACTTCATCATCTTTTTGAGTAGTAGGCGATTGGAATGATTTAGTCGTTTCAGACTGAGGTTGTTCAGTTGGCTGTGCCTGTTCTGGATTAGTTTCAGTGGGAGTTTGCGGTTCTTGTACTGCTGACGCTGTCCCTTCTTGGTCATCCGAACTGTTACCTCTGTTTTCAGCTGTAAAGACCTTATCGTACAGCTCTTGGGCTGTACCGCCACTGCCTAGCTGACCAGAAACGATCTGTCCTTTTCCCAGATGGAAAACTGTCGGAGTAGCAAAAACGCCGATTTTATTGCGTAAGAATGCCTTGGCAACGGGGCTAAAGTCATGGCTGTCTGTATTGTAGTAGAAGACTTGTCCGCCAGAAAGCTTGTTGAATTCCTTGATGACTGGGGAAAATTTTCGGCAATAAATACAGGTAGGACGCCCCAGATAGAGGGTATAGCTGCCTTCTCGGTCATCAAACATGTGGTAAACATCTGCCATGGTTACCTGCTTGAGATCGGCAATGTTTGCCTCATATTCCTCAGTTGACATATCGGGAGTGTCTTGACCCTCACCCTCTGCGATTACAGGCTCAGACGTGCTAGCCCTAGGTTCTTCAGGCTGAGCAGCAGGTTGTTTAGGTTCTTGTTCAGCTGGAGACTGCTGAACAGTCTGATCTCCACTAGAAGCATCTACTTTTGTTGGAGCAGATGCTGGGCCGCTTTCCTGCTGGGAAGCAGGTACCTCAGACGACTGCTGAGCAGAGGGCTCGTCTGAAGCAACAACTACTTTTGCTTGCTTATCTTTTTGCACTTCCCCAGCTGATGGGGTTCGATCATCCGCTGAAGCGCTCACTGCTGTCGGCTCTGGAGTCACAGGTTGACTGACCTCGTCAGAAGATGCAATTCCCCCACCTGCCAGAAGCAAGGCTGTTGCAGAAAACAGTAAGAATAACTTGTAACGTTTCATCAATAAATAGTTCCTTTCTTTTATTTCTTTTATAAATGATAGTTGAATACTTATAGATCCTCTAGGCTTTTTGAGTAACACTATAGCTATCAAAAAGGCACACGCAATCCTTACTGCTTGGTTTTTCACCAAAAACAGGATTGAGTATACCTTATATTATTGAGTATTGTAATTAGATAGCTTCAAAATTAAATGCTAGTAAACTTTTTCGATAGTGTTCCGTCATAAGTTTACTTTTTAAATTTTTCCAGATCCCAGCCCCTAGAACACATCCCAATAATGCTTGATTGCCTTCAACAGTAGCAAGAACTTCAGCGTTTATTAATCAAATTCTTCGATTGCCTGGCTAGTCATAATAGTTCTTCCTTACATCTAAGTTTTAAACTTCTTGAAATTTATAAGCTATTTGTCTAGAAAGTAGGACAAAATACTAGCACCTACAAATAGTATAAGCAGAATGATTGCTAACGTTTTTGAAGTAGCCCACAGCCACCAAGAAATCGCAATACCAACAACTATGAGTGCTAATAGTTGTACTTCCTTATTTCTTTTTTTCATGTTTAAATTATGACCCAAATATTATTTATCATTTAAAGCAATTATAAACCGTCAAACCCGTTGTTATAGCTTGTGCTCCCAGATACATTGAGACTGCGGGTACCGCAGAAGATGCAAGGGCTCCAGCACCAGCTGCAAGTGAGCTTGCTCCAGCCATTAGGCAATCACCACCCATTTTCCCACCATTAATAATGGAAAGGTTTACATCATCCATTGTTTCAAATTTATCAAATGCTTGTGTATCCATACTTGTACCTCTTTTCTTTATAATGAATTATTACTTCAAACAATAATAAGCATTCGCACCAGTTGCCAGAGCTTGTTCTCCCAAATAAAGTCCAGCAACAGGCACAGTAGATGCGCCAATTGCTGCCGCTCCAAGAGATAACGAAGCTGCAGCAGAGGTTAAGCAAGAACTGCTACCACCTTCAACAGTCGAAAGAGTTTCCTTATCCATAACATCAAATTGTTCAAACACTTGTGCATTCATATGATAAATACTCCTTTTAATTTTAGTTTTACATAGGATTGCGTAATCACTATTCTAGTAAAATATTTTACAATATTAGTTTATCAGTTTAACTTACGATTTTTGAAAATTCGCATATATGAAATTTCATTTTCTATTAATTGCATATTTGCAAATAAGTTCTTTATCTCAATATAGCGAGGGACGTCAACTTGATATGGAATTTTTTTGAATACTTGCAGAGACTTCCTTTTTCAGCTGATTTTGAACATAAAAAAATCCCTTTACAACCATCAGTAAACAGTTCTATTTTTTTTGACTCTATAATATCTGTAGTAGGTAAATCCACTTTGGATAGTGTGGGGCTTTTTTGAGTGTACCAAAAAAGTCCCATATGACTTATAATGACAAGCGACCAAACCGACATTAGAACATCATATGGAACCCCTTAAGAATACCACAGATTTAATCGGATTAAAAGATAAAAATATCAAAATTTTGTTTGTCTTATACCATCAAGTCCATATCGAAATACAAGCTAAGCTGGATTATCAAGCGCCTGCCTGCCCGCACTATCAGGGAAACATGATCAACTATGATTTCCAGAAAGCCTCAACCATTCCCATCCTTGATCTCCAAGGCATGCCTACTGTACTTAAACTCAAGAAACTTGAAGATGTGATAGAATACTTGTGGTTTAATCTGGTAGTGGCTTTGCACAAAAGCTGAAGGAGACACACAGAGGGATTAAACTTCAGTAACTCTATGCTATACTGGCAATAGGTGAAACCAGTATAGCATATAGCATGGTATCCAAGTTAAGAGGACTGGTATGACTAAAAGCTTTAGTGGGTTGAATAATAAAATCCTGAGAATCTGACACGATAGCAGCGATACAATCAAACATCTGATTTTTAACATGATAAACGCCTCTTTTTCTTTTAGTGTAACATAAAAAGAGAACCAACTACTCAAAATTAGAGTAATAGATTCTCTTAACTTAATGACATTGAATAATCCCTCAGCCCCTTTTTATATTGTCATAATCGCTTGACACAGCGGCTAGAAGTGAGCAAAACAAGTGTCAGGCTTATCCAATCTTGCAACTCTATAAAATCCTATTGATAAAGCAAGCCTTTTGGCATCAGCGATGGAAGACTAAAAACAGCAGGCCCAGAGCAAGGCCTAAATAAAGCAGAAGCGCCAGAAAACGCTGAGCAGGCCTAAAGATATTCTTTTCTCTTTGACTGGGCAGAATGACCGCTGAGACCACCCCGCCAACAATGCCGCCCAAATGCCCGGCAATGCTCACACTTGGCATAAAAAGATTAAAAATCAGATTGATGGCAATCAAGGCCTGGTAATTACGCCCCAGCTGTTTCAAGTAAGGATTGTGCCCGAAGTAGCCTAGAACTGCAATAGCTCCAAATAAGCCGAATAAAGACGTCGAAGCACCGGCTGCCACTACACTCGGCGTAAAGTAAAGCGTAAAAATATTTCCCATTATTCCGGATAAAAGATAAAGGAGCAAGAATTTTCCGGAACCCCAAATGCTTTCTGCCAGCTGGCCGACAAAGTACAGTGTCAGACTGTTAAATAAAAAATGTTCCCAGCCAATATGAACAAAAATCGGAGTTATTAACCGCCAGAGCTGGCTGGGCATCTGAACCACCACATCACCGTACATACCGCCAAAATTAAAGACTGCAAGAGTTTCCGTTGCCTGACCGAAATAAAAAACCTGCATGGCCAGAAAAACCAATATTGTCAACACTAATAAAAATGAGGTTGCAGGATATTTTTTAAAAGTCTCCATAACGTAATACCTCTTTCACTGGAATATCAAAATAATCGGGCTCAAAGTCAAGAGTCTGAAAAGGATAGATGGTGCTGACCGTACTGCCCGTAAAGTCAGCCAGATAGCGGTCATAATAACCGCCGCCGAAACCAAGACGATAACCGTCATGATTAAAAGCAAGTCCCGGAACATGGATAAGATCGATCAATGACTTATCAACAGCCTGATTGCTTCTTGGCTCTTTGAGGCCAAATGCGCTCATTGTTAAATCAGCAGCATCATAGGAAACAAAAATCATTTTCCCTTGTCCATAAACCTTTGGAATCACTACTTTTTTCCCATCTTTTTGCGCCTGCTCAATCAGCAAAGAGGTGTCAAATTCAAAAGGAAAAGCCAGATATGTTGCTAAAGTCTGAGCTTTTTGATAGGCCTCAAGTCCAATAAACCTATGGAACAGCTCCTTGTCCCTTTGGGCCTTAACAGCCTTGTCCTGCTTTTTTAGCTGCTCTATCATCTGAGCTCTTAGTTCTTTTTTTGTCATGCTAATATCATAACACGATTAGGCCGTTTTTCCCATTATTAACTCAGATGGATAACAAGCAATATAGATCAAAAAATGTTACAATTCCTGTTTTTTCAGCCTGTAAATCTGATAAAATAAGGCTTTTTGCTTTTAATAAAATAAAAATTCCAGTTTAAGATTTCTTTAAGGTTTCTCTTATATAATTTAATCATCCTAAAACAACCACTTCCCCAAGTGGTTGGGGAGATAAACTTTCCTAATTTATTTCCCCTTTTTCATAAATCTCCTAGAGCATCAGTGAAAACTGGTGCTCTTCCCTTTTCCTTTTATAAAAAATCCTTGCAGCTTGTACCTGCAAGGATTTTTTAATGTGCTTTGGTCTTTAAGAAACCACTGATTTTTTCAACAGCAAAAGGCAGTGCCTCTTCCTTTGGACTCATTTTGGGATGATGCAGGGCATAAGGCGTATCAACGCCCAGCCAGAACATGACCCCGGGAATTTTATTGAGCAAATAGCCGAAGTCTTCCCCCGTCATAGCCGGCGGGCAGTCAATCAAATGGACACCGTCTGCTTGCTCGAAATAAGCCATCAGCTGCTCAGCCAGCTCCGGATTATTCTCAACCGGCAGATAGCCGCCCTGTTTTAAGCTGACATCTACTTCTAAGCCAAAAGAAGCTGCGAGGCCTTCTGCCATTTCACGCACGCGCTTTTGAATCAGCAAACTCATATCCTGTGTCAGGGTACGGATAGTCCCGTGCAGGGTCGCTGTCTCAGCAATGACATTGTTGGTTGTACCGGCATGCATAGAACCAAAAGTGACAACACCGCCTTCAATAGGGTCAACATTGCGGCTGACAATGGTCTGTACCTGCGTCACAAAGTAAGAAGCCGCCACTAAAGCATCATTAGCCTCATGCGGAAAGGCCGCATGTCCGCCTTTGCCCTTGAAAGTGATAAAAACCTCGCATGTTCCGGCAAACAAAGTTCCCCTATTGGTCGCAATATCGCCGACCTTAAAGTCAGGACGAACATGCAAGCCGTAAAATTCATCAGGCTCCCAAGTACCAAAAGCATGGTCTTCATACATAAGCATACCACCGGCCTCATTTTCTTCTGCCGGCTGGAAGAGAAAGAGAAGGTTATTTTTCGGCTGAACTTGCACCATTTCATCTAGTAAGCCAAGAGCAACTGTCATATGCATATCATGACCGCAGGCATGCATACGCCCTTGATGCCGGCTGGCAAACTCAAGCCCCGTTTCTTCCGTTACAGGCAGAGCATCAATGTCAGTCCGCCAGCCAATGGTTTTCTCAGGTGCCGTGCCCTTTAAAAAGACCAAAATTCCAGTTCGCCAGGTGCGCTGTTCTGCAAAATCTTTCCCAGCAGTTATCTCACCAATCCGCTCAAGGAGATAGGCCTGCGTTTTTACTTCTTCCAAGCCAATTTCCGGAATTTGATGCAGTTCACGGCGAATTTTAATAAGGTCAAGTATCATCTTTAGTCCTTTCAAGAAAAGCCTGTGGCAAACACAAGCTTTATTTTTATATAAAAAACCTCTTTGATCAATAAGCAGAAATACCAACACCAAATGAGCAGCAGCATCTTCATTTCATGAAAGATAAACGCTGCATAACTGTCCTTAGACCAATCACAATTGCTGGCAAATCAAGCAGCTAGAATCTTTAGAGGTTGCGAAGAGCGTCTTCAAGCGCTGTTTTTTGCTGCGTCTGTGCATCAATTTCTTTGATGACCCGTGCAGGAACACCGGCAACCACAACGTTTTCAGGGACATCCTGTGTGACGATAGCGCCGGCTGCTACAACTGAACCGCGGCCAACCTGCACACCTTCAATAATAACCGCATTGGCACCAACCAAAACATTGTCTCCGATGCGAACAGGATCCGCTGAAGCAGGTTCAATGACACCGGCAAGAACTGCGCCGGCACCGATATGGCTGTTTTTCCCGACAGTTGCACGTCCGCCAAGAATAGCTCCCATGTCAATCATCGTGCCTTCACCGATTTCAGCACCGATATTGATAACAGCTCCCATCATAACAACGGCATTATCCTCAATAGTAACCTGGTCACGAATGATTGCGCCCGGTTCAATACGGGCATTGATATGACGCTTATCAAGCAAAGGAACTGCTGAATTGCGGCCGTCTTGCTCAACGACATAGTCCTTATTTTCAGTCAGTTTTGCCAGCAAAGGCTCAATATCTTTCCAGTCACCAAAAAGAACATTTCCCAATTTAACAACAGAATCGGGCACAGCTCCAGCCAGCTCTCCCTCAAACGTTACCTTTACGTTGGTCTTTTTCTCAGCATTTCCAATAAACGCAATAATTTCTTGCGCTGACATTTTTTGTGCAGTCATGATTTCACTTCTCCCATTCAAAAGTAGTTAGTTATTATTATAGCAGAATCTTTTGAAATTTCTAGAGACAAATAATAAAATGACCTATAGCGGCTGCGCAAGGTCATGATATATCCTATAATTTTTATTGATTGACTGCAGTAAAAATTAATTTGACTGTGTCACCAGAAACATCATACTGAGTGTTATCAAAGTTAGTCGTAATGATTTCACCTTCTTTAAGCTTTACAACAACATCTGTGTTGCCTGGGTTATAATTTTGTTCTTTAGAATTATCTGCATCTATATTATATATGGAAATGTCCCACCCTAAATTTTCAAATTCAGGATCCATCGTTACATTAGTATCCAATTTATAGGTTCCCGGTTTAATATCACGTCCAACTACGTAGTTGCCAATTCCTAATTCATTACTCATTTTAACAGTATTTGAAACAGCCGTAAATTTTACTTTTGAAATGTCAGTAAATTCTAAAGTGTCACCTTCAAAAAGAATAACTCTAATTGTTGATGGGTATTCAATGTTACTGCCATCAAGGGCAGAGCCTAACCAATTAATATATAGGCCAGAAAAAGTTGATGAACGTTCTCCTGTTATATTTCCACTGCCTCCTGTAATTTGCAAATCATAGATTCCAGGCACGACATCGCTATCTTCCCCAACTTTAATTTTATCAGTAACATAAAGTTCATCTGTAGATTTTGATCCATCAGCTAAGATATTTAAAGCTTCGAGATTTGTAAGTTTTGTCTTTTTAGAATTACTAGAACTACTCGCCTTGATAGTAGAGTCTTTATAAGGCTTGCTAGCATCATTTAAAACAGCACTATAAGTGGATTGAGTTACAAGAACTATAACAAAAGAGATGACTGCAGTTGCTACTGAAATCAATGTTAACATTTTTTTATTTTTTCGATTTACAATTAAAGCAACAATACTTAAAAAGAAAGCAACAAGTGCTAATACTCCTGAAGCATTATTAACGAAAGGCATCCAAGACGTAGCTAGTGCTATCCCCCCAAAAACCAAAGCTAAAATTGGTAAAACTTTTCTTTCTTCTTTTTTCATTCGTTTTCTCCTATTTTGAAAATATTTACAGAACTATTATATATATATATATATATAATGTCAATGCTGTAACAAAACTTTTACACACAAAATAAAAAACCTCCTAAAGAGGTCTTTTATAACGCTTGGTCTTGTCTTTTAGATTTCCAAAACTAGGTCAGATTGTTTTGAAGAAACTTGTCTTTAACTGAACAGCCGGATGACTGATCCTGATCCCAGAGTCACGGGTTCGCTTGCCTGAACATGGAGGGTTCCCGGGAGTGAACCTTCACTTGAGCCATCAAAAGAGATGGTAATATGGCCCAGGTTTTTTAAATTCTTTTCAACGACATCGCCAACTGCGGTAATCGGAAATTCCTGAGTATCGATCACCAGCCGGCCGCCTGCTGCTATCGATCCTGATAAGTCTTTATTGTCAATTTTGTAGCAGTATTCTGCCAAATCTTCAGGGGCTTCTTCGCCGAAAAGGATCAGCATATTGGCATCTTTAATCATACCGGCTGCTTCCGGACCAACTTTAAGAACCTTGGCTTCAAAAATTTTAGTCATTTTCTTTCACTTCCTTTTTAATCTTATTATACTCTTTTATTGATATAAACCAAAGCTTGCCAGCCATGCCACAATAACTCTTGGCACACCGTTTAAGAAACGTGAATAAAGCACAGATGGTACGCCAACTTCTACTGTTTCAGCATCGGCTTCTGATAACCCTAGGGCAACAGGGATGAAATCACAGCCATTCTGCGTATTGATGGCAAACAGAGCCGGAAGAGCCATTTGCGGCGGAATGCTTCCTTTGCCGATTTCAACACCGATAAGGGTTCCGATGATTTGTGAAATAACAGCACCAGGACCAAGCAGCGGTGATAAGAAAGGCAGTGAACAGATAAAACCAATAAGTATCAGTCCCCAGACATTGCCGGCCAGCGGAATCATCAGTTTAGCAATCCAATTGCCGATACCGGAGCCTTGAATAACACCGATTAACAGGGATACAAAGGCCATGAACGGTAAAATGGTGTTCAGCATGGTTTGAATGGCATCACGCGCTGCCTGATTGAAGACGGCAACCACTTTACCGGCTCCCATGCCAATACGGGCAACAAAACTGCTTTCAGCGCGCTGCTCCGTAATTTTCTTACTGGTATCGTAACTTTCTGTCTTAGTTTCTGCTGCTGGCTGCTGAGGCTGTGCCTGAACGGCTGCCCCTTGAGAATCTTCGGCAGCACTGATTTGTTCAGGACCTACGGCTGATACATAAATATCTTCGGTAATGTATTGTGCCAGAGGACCGCTTTTCCCAGTCGCTACAATATTAATGGTCGGTATGCCCTTTTTAGGATAAATACCGCAGCGAAGGGTGCCGCCGCAATCTACAATAGCAAGGGCTATTTCTTCATCCGGAATAGAAGTTTTAAAGCCGTTAACAGCTTCCATTCCTGTCAATTCAACAATTTTATCAACGATTTCCGGCTTTTCACCGCCGCCTGTGATGTAAATAAACTTGTGTTTTTCTTCTGTTGGTGTGATGGTCAGCGGTCCGCCAAAACCGCCGCTTCCTTTTACAACTTTAATGCTTCTGTATGTCATAAGGCTTCTCTCTTTCAATTCATTACATTTGACCGGCTTCTGCGAAATTTGTTAACATCGCCGCGCAGTTTCAATTACATTTGTCTAAATCCAAAGTTTTCTGTCCCAAGCATCAATCAAGCGTCTTGCTTAGAGTCACTCCCTGCTGCCTGCAGACCCATGCGGTGGTAAGGTCGGTTACCCAGCCGCCGATAAAGTTCATAATCAAACCAACCAGCAAATAACGGATAGCCAGATCCATTTGACTGAGACCCAATGTCTTTATTCCTGAGGCGATTCCCATCCAGACAAACAATTCACCCGGGTTAATGTGAGGAAATACCCCGTTTGAGGTATGGCAGAACTGCATTTGTGAGGCTATGTAGCTTGGTTTATAATATTCCGGCATGAAGCGTCCCATACTGATTGCCATTGGATTTCCCAGCATAAAAGCTGAAATAAAAGGCAAAATCATGTAACGGCTGACCGGATTTTTAGCAGAAATCTGAGCCAATTTGTTGACGCGTTCTTCACCCATTAAGGCAATGAGAGCATTCATGGCTACCAAAAGCATCAAGACTACAGGAACAATTCCCGTCATCCAGCTGATAAAATTATCACCGCCGGCTTGGAAGAGCTTCATGAAACCCTCAGCAAATTTTGTAATATACTTCATAACAAACTCCTTTTATTAAGATACTAAGCCGTTAAGCGACTCAAAGGAAAATAGGAAAGTTGACGAAGATGCTGTGTGCATCTAGGAAACTTTTTCTTTTTCCACAGAGTCGTAGGCGTGTTCAGTTACATAAGATACTAAGGGCGTAAAGAAATCCGTATAAAAATAGGAAACGGACGCTGTGTTGCTAAGACACAAGGACGCTTATCTTTTTTACTAGGATTTTAGCCCGTGTTCAATTATTAAGATACTAAGCCGTTAAGCGACACAAAGCAAAATAGGAAAGCTGACGAGATGTCTAGCATCTAAAGCCTTTATCTTTTTGCACAGTGTCGCAGCCGTGTTCAATTATGATTTTTTAAATTGCAACTTAAGACGAGCCAAGAGCAGCTTGGCTTGGAGACCGACATCAACCAGAGGAGCAGCCTTAGGTACATCTTTGTAAACACCGGCTTCTGTTCTTAGAAACACTTCTCTGGCATCTTCAATCGCAATCTGCAGCAGCTTATTTTCCTGACGCACCAAGGGATTATAGCTGTCAAAATAATGGATGTCCTCTCCGATATAAGCCGGCATTTCTTTAAAACGGGCAGCTACGGTCACGCCCTGCATCTTTCGTGCATCTAAGACGCGGCCTTTTTTATCAAGAGCAAACATGACAATCGTTCCTGATTTCACCTTACCGGCTCTGCGGCCTATGGCTACACGGCCCTGACGCCGCAAGGCGGCATAAACCTGGTTGAAATGCTTAATCTGTCTCAAGCCAAACATGATCTGCAAGGCATAGGCAGCAAGCACTACACTTCCGAACACAATCATAGCATTCATTAGAAAATTCCTTTCTGTCTGGTTAAAGCAATAAAATCTGCTTCAGTCCTTACTTTTCTCAAATCATCTTTTAGATCATCATCACCGGCAATTCTGAAAATATCATCATAGAGTTCCAGCAGTTCGCTTTCCATTTGAGGCTCGACTGCTTGAGGAATAGCTACCAGAAAGATGAATTCCACCGTCTCTTTGCCGACAGTAAAGCTATCTTCCAAAAGCCCCAGCATCAAAACGGTCTTTCCTTCTGACTGATTCACCGTGTGGGGAAAGGCAATGCCGTTGCCAAAGACTGTTGATTGTTTTTCTTCCCGCTCTAAAATCCGTCGGCCAAAATCGCTGTCCACTAATTGTCTGTCTTCTAAAAGCCCTGCCATCTGCTTCAAATAGTCTTGATAGCTTGCAGCTTTTGACAGTCTGACAAACTGTAGGTTAATTGTTTTCAGATTTTTTTGATGATAGTGTTTGACCCGCTGCCACTCTTCGCGCAGCCACTGGTCATCGAATAAATTGGTAATGTGGATGACAGGCGATTTCAGATGGCTGAATTTCAGCGGAACTGTCGTAAAAACAGCAAAATAATCATCATCTGCTCTGGGATTAAACCCCTCTTCCGAATATTGAACAATTTCGATGTCGCGTCCAAGCACCCGCATCAGCTGCCGATAAATCATGTTTGCTGTCCCCCTGCCTGTCGTGCAGACAACAGCAATTCTTCGCTTCCTGCCATCAGAAACCGGCTCATTTTCGTGCAAAATCATCTCAAAATAAAGGGCCAGATAGCTCATCTCTGACTGTTCCAGCTCATGGCCGAATTGCCTTTGCAGTTCTTCGCCGGCGACCTTAGCCATTTCAAAAGCTAAAGGATACTTCTGCCGGATTTCCCCGTGGAAAATATCATTGATCTGGACCCGGAAAATCAGCCGATTAATCAGAAACTTTAAATGCGTATGAATTTCAACAAACAAGCGGTCTTCATCAAAGGTCAAAAGCAGCGTTTCTTTGATGCGCCTGACCAGACGCTGGTAGAGCACCTGTAAATCTGTGAGCTGTGTCTGTGTGTAGGTTAAGCCGTCAATAAACTGTGTGTTCAGCGGAAATACCAGAAAATCTTGTTCATACTGGCTCAGTGAAATCTGGTAAGCCATTTCAATATGATAAATCAGTGTTTCTACAAAGGACGACTGTTTAACGTCGTTTGTATAATACTTGATAAAATCTTCCAGCGGCTTTCCCCGTTTGATACGCGCTACTGTAATGGAGATCACCTTGGTCAGCAGCTCCTGCGTTTTTCTGGGGATTTTAAAGTCAGTATATAAGTTTTCCAAAAAATCTAGCGTCTCATCTGTCAGCGTATCTGAATC
The DNA here is from genome assembly GCF_058314475.1 of Streptococcus sp. ELY_90. Classification (NCBI taxonomy): domain Bacteria; kingdom Bacillati; phylum Bacillota; class Bacilli; order Lactobacillales; family Streptococcaceae; genus Streptococcus; species Streptococcus sp. ELY_90. The sequence continues at coordinate 165,410 of NZ_JBZFUJ010000001.1, read as the reverse complement.
AAAATAAGAATAAACATGATGGATATAAAAGAGCCGCAGGTTTAACTCCTCACCGGCAATCTCCAAACCGTGGTTGGGCTTGCCTGCAATATGAATGTGATAGCTGCCGGCTAAATTTTTGACCTGTTTCAAATCCTTATTGATTGTCGTACGGCTGACACCGATTGATTCTGCCAAATCATCAATAAGAAGGGGCGAGGTGCTTCTTATCAGCTGTTTTATCAGGTAAGAGCAGCGCTTGCTGGCAGAATTAAAGTCGCTTTCTTTTCTGAGACTTCCTGCCATAATATCCTCAAGCCTGGCATAATCATACACTTCAAGAAAGAGCCGGTTGCCTTTCTGTCTAATTTGAATGTCAGCATCCAGCAGATCATTGAGCTGCTCAATACTCTTTTGCAAGGTGTGCATGCTGACGTTAAGATCCGCCCGCAGATCTTCTAAAGTGACGCTGTGCTGTGCTATTAAGGTATCTAAGATACGATACCAACGATTAACTAATGCCACCTTTCACCATCCTATAATTTTTTATCCGCGTGTCTTACCTCCGGCCACATTGATGGTCACGCCAGTAATATAGCTGGAGCGCTTAGAAAGAAGATAAGCCACAAGATCTGCAACTTCACTCAGCTTACCGCTGCGTCCCAATGGGGTTGTACTTGTCGACGCATATCCTGCACGAATATCTTCAACCGTTTTACCTCTAGTATACCCGAGTGCTTCTTCATAAGCAAGCGTTCTCAAACCGGTTGCTTCCATAATGCCCGGCGCTACTCCGACGACACGGACATTGTGCTTGCCCAGTTCTTTGGCCCATGAGCGGGTATAGCTGTAAACAGCTGCTTTGGTTGCTGCATAAGCACTCTGACCTTCAGAACCTTCAAGTCCTGCTTCTGATGCCATATTGATAATAACGCCCTCTTTCTTATCAACAAGCACTCGGCCAACTGCCTGACTGACCAGATAAAGACCTTTTTGATTGATACTGGTAATCTTATCAAAAACAGCATCATCCAGTTCGTACTTGCCATGAGGATCTTTAGGATCAATCAGCAGCCGCGGAATATTGATGCCTGCATTGTTGACGACTGCATCAATGGTTCCAAATTTTTCAATCGTTGCTGCTACAGCAGCTTCTACCTGTTCACGGGAAGTGACATCCACCTTTTGAAACAAAAGGTTGTCATGATTAAGGTCGTTGTCTGCAATATCAAAATTTGCAACATTGACGTCTAAGGCAAGCAGTTCCTCGACAACTGCCCGGCCAATCCCGGATGAGGCTCCTGTGACAACAACGGTTTTACCTGTGATATTTAGCCAATCTGTCATTTTTGTGACTCCTTTACTGTCTTAATTATTTTTTGTACCTTCATTATAAAACGCTTACAAAGAATAATTAAGACAGTCTTTTTCTATGACTGGCAAAATTTAGTGTACTAATTAAAAATGCTCAGGCTTACGCAATATCTAAGGGCAGATAGTTTTCGTCAAATAAAAAAAGAGAACCACTGTGAGTGATTCTCTGATGTATATTCTTATTTGATTAAAGACGTTCGTTCAGCTCGGCACCAAGGTCTTCAAATCCCGGTTTGCCAAGAAGGGCAAACATGTTTTTCTTGTAAGCTTCCACTCCCGGCTGGTCAAATGGATTGACACCATTGAGGTAGCCTGAAAGGGCAATAGCAAGTTCAAAGAAATAGATTGTGTAGCCAAGTGTGAACTCATCTTGTTCAGGAATGGTCAGATAAGTATTTGGCACACCGCCGTCGGTATGAGCAAGAAGCACACCGTCAGTCGCTTTTTTGTTAACAAAGTCAACGTCCTTGCCTTGAAGATAGCCAAGGCCGTCCAGATCTTCTGCAGCTTCCGGCACCAGAATATTTTTACGCGGTTTATCCACACGGATAACTGTTTCAAATAAGTTGCGGTAGCCTTCTTGGATAAATTGACCGAGCGAGTGCAGGTCTGTTGAGAAGTTAGCTGATGTCGGATAGATTCCTTTTTGGTCTTTTCCTTCTGATTCACCGGCTAATTGTTTCCACCATTCGCTGAAATATTGCAGTGTTGGTTCATAGTTAGCCAGAACTTCTGTCACATAGCCTTTTCTGTAAAGAATATTGCGGATTGCAGCATACTGGTAAGCTTCATTTTCAGCAATCTTGTCTGAAGAATAATCTTTGCGCGCAGCATTGGCACCTTCCATCAATTTGGTAATATCTGCACCGCTTGCTGCAATTGGAAGCAGGCCAACCGGCGTCAAAACAGTAAACCGTCCGCCGACACTGTCAGGAACAACGAAGGTTTCCCAGCCGCTGGCATCTGCTTCAACCTTAACAGCTCCTTTAGCTTTGTCAGTTGTCGCATAGATACGCTTGTTGGCTTCATCCTGACCGTATTTTTTGATCAAAAGGTCTTTGAAAACACGGAATGCAATAGCCGGTTCTGTTGTTGTACCAGATTTTGAAATAACATTGACTGAAAAATCTTTGTCAGCCACATAATCCACCAGATCAGCAAGGTAGTTTGAAGAAATAGAATTTCCGGCATACAGAATTTGCGGTGCCTTGCGGTCTTTAGAAGACTGCAGGTTGACAAATGAACTGTTCAAGAAATCAATGGCTGCACGCGCTCCTAAGTAAGAACCGCCAATACCAATGACAATGAGAACGTCGCTGTCAGTTTGAATTTTAGCAGCCGCTTTTTGAATGCGGGCAAATTCTTCCTTGTCATAATCTTCCGGCAGATTGAGCCAGCCGGTCATTTCTGCACCCGGTCCGCTGCCTTCGCGGAGAGCTGCATCCGCAGCTGTCACATGCATTTGCAGGTAGTCCAGCTCGTGCGGTGCTACGAATTGATCCAATACTTTAGAATAATCAAATTTAATATGTGTCATGTCCATACTCCCTTGTAAATTTCAGTTTCTTTACTATCATACTCTTTTGTAAGGGTTTTTTCAATGATTTTGAGTACGATTTCACAAAAAAGAGATAATCATTTCCTTTCTGAAAATCTCTTGAAATTCCCTCCTGCTTTATGAAAGTGACTTGATGATTTCCACCCTTGTGATGACGCCGTCTTTCATGCTGTCAACCCGCAGGGCAACATCATTCAGATAAACAGCTGCACCAATGGTAACATGTTTTTCCTCAGCCTCCAAATGCCGTACGACAAAGTCCCTGAGCAATTCACCGTTTTTACCTTCCAGATTGACACGCGCTAAAACATTGGCAATCTTAACTTTTTGACTTCCTCGGACAATAATATTGGTAGAATCATCAAAATTAGTAAAAAGATATTTACGCGTCGCAAACAGAGCCGCGATGGCCAAGATACTCCACAGAGAATTCAGGCTGTTGCTCTGATCGATAACAACATGTCTGGCAATGGCAAAGAGCAGCACCTCAATGATAGTAGCTGAGGTATGCTTGCTCAGCATTTTTATCAACTCCACGCCAATGGCAATACTCATGGCCTGATTGAGAAAATTCTGCAGATAGCCTTCAATAGACCTTTGAGAAGTAAAAATTCCCAAAACATCCGCAGCTAAAAAAGCTGTTGAAATGACAAGCACAATCATCAAAATCAGAGAAATTAAAATTTCAACATAAAATGACATTTCATAAAAACTTACCTGTAAAAACTTCCGCATAAAACCTCCTTTAATTAAGATACAAAGGGCGTTAAGAAAGCGAGAAGAAAATAGGAGCCTAACGCCATGCGCTTTGCGCATAAGGCAGGCTGTCTTTTTCTCGACGCTTTTAGCCCGTGTTCAATTACATAAGATACAAAGAGCGTGAAGAAATCCGTATAAAAATAGGAAACGGACGCCGTGTCGTTAAGACACAAGGACGTTTATCTTTTTTACTAGGATTTTAGCTCGTGTTCAGTTACATAAGATACGAAGGCGTAAGCGACACACAGCAAAATAGGAAAGCTGACGAAGAGGCCTAGCATCTAGGAAGTCTTTCTCTTTTTGCACAGTGTCGTAGCCGTGTTCGATGAAACGCTTTAGCTTTACTTTATTATAACTGATATCGAGCGGAAAAGATAGGGTGACAAAGCAAAAGAAAAGCACCGGATCAATCAGCACTTTTAAATTTTATTAAAACTTAATTGTCAGCGTCTTATTAATTTACTTTTTTACACAATGGTATAGCCGTAATCTAAGATGAGATTATGCCCTCTAATTGACTTGCTCTGCTCACTTAATAAAAATTGGATGGAATGGCTGACGTCTTCTAAATCAACAAATTTTTGATAAGGAATCCTAGTTCGCAAACGCTGTCCGAAATAAGAGTCTAATAAATCACTGTTGGCAGCCGTTTTTATATAGAAGGGCGATATAGTATTGACTCTAATATCTTTATCCTCTACCAAAGAATAATCTACAGATAAATTTTTAGCCAAATGAATCAAGGCACTTTTAGAAGGCCCATGATCTGCTCGCATGCTGTTAGCAACAATGCCCTCTTGTGAAGCAATAAAAACGACTGCAGCTTTTTCTGATAAATAATCGTAAACAGCTTTCATTGAAAATAGAGCTGCCTTGACATTGACATTAAATGTTGCATCCCAATCTTTAGATGTCACGCTAAAAACATTGTTCATATAATTAATGCCTGACGCAAAAATAATATGCGAAAAGTTTAAACTCAGTTTTTTCAAAAAAGATTCGATTTTTTCAAATGAATTATCTTCGCGAAAATCAACCGATAAATAATTTTTCACACGCTCAGATGTTTTAGGAAAATCAATTCCTGCAATAACATTGTATCGATGACCGTATCGGTCCAGAAAATCTTGACAAACATAACTTTCTGATCCAATTAATAATAAATTTTTAGTTGCCATTGACTAGTCCTCTCTTTATTTCTATAGATATTCGCTATTATAAAATCAATATATTTGATAACAATCAATTTAGATCTTGCAGGTAACGCTGATATAAGGCACTTCTCTTCGTCAAATCTGAATGTTTCCCGATATCACTGATGCTGCTATTCTCATCTAAGACCATAATAGCATCAGCATTCTTTATCGTTTTCAATCTGTGAGCAATTGTCAAGATGGTTTTATGTTTCCCTAATTTTTGAATAGCCTTAACAACATAAGATTCCGTTTCAACATCCAGATTGGCGGTCACTTCATCCAGTAAATAGATACTGCTGTCAGACATGAAACCTCTGGCTATATTTAACCGCTGCTTCTGTCCTTCAGATAAGCCAGCTCCTGTCTCAGTAATTGGGGTGTCTAATCCTTTTGATAAGTTAACGACCATATCAGTCAGCTTTAAATCTGATAATATACGACCCATTCTAAAATGAGCAGTCTTTTTATTTTTACCATACATCAAATTATCTAAAATGGTGCCTTGAAGCATCGTATTCTCTTGGGACACGTAACTGCAGTTTTTTCTTACTTCATAATGACTGAGTTCTTTTAATTCTCTTCCGCCGATTTTGATAGATCCCCGATAATCGGAATAAAATTTCATTAACAGTGAAAAGACAGTGCTCTTCCCAGAACCACTGGGACCTACAATCGCTATATGCTGCCGGGAATCAATTTGAAAGCTTACCTTGTCCAAAGCTTTTTTGGATTTATCATACGAAAAAGAAACGTTATCAAAAACAATGCTGCCTTCTAAATCACTATCGTCAGACAGTGTTTTCTCTTTTTCTAAATGTAAAATTTCCATAATTCTATGCGAGATTCCGCGTATTTCGGCTAGTTCTGAAAACAGATCTGATAAATCTGAGACTGGCTCTATCATTTGTGTAATATATAAAATAAAAGCCGTCAAAGCTGCAACACTCATACTGCCTCTTGAAACTCCGACACCTGCCACAAGCAGACAGACCACAATAATAAATAAAATCAGACTGCTTATCAAAGAAGATTCAACAGCGATAACAATCAGCACTTTATTGAAGTTTAGCATGAAATCATTCAGCAGCCTGCTGATTCCTTTCTTTTCATCTTCTTCAGCAAGCATAGCTTTTACTAGGCGGATATGATTTAACTTATGATTGACTTCGCCAGAAATTTTCCCTAAATATTCCTGATGCTTTTGATAATAATATTCTAATTTTTTATTAAGAGGCCATAGTACAAAGACTATCAAAGGAACCAATGACAAACTAACCAGCGTTAACTGCACGTTAATTCTTAACAGAAAGACAACTCCTCCTATAATGGATAGTATGTTAAGAAATAATTGAGGAAAAACAACAGTCGCAATTCTAACCAAACCAGATATATCAGAGGTGATTCTGCTTGATAAATCGCCTGATTGGAAGCTATCCAAAGCAGTAACCGGTAGATTTAAAATATGGTTAAAAAAGTATCGCTGCAGTTTGACCATAGCTCTATTCCCGCTCAGACCTACTAAATAACTGGATAAACCTCTTAGAATATAGACTCCGATAAAAAATGCCAGCATCGCCACTAATAGTAATTTATGCGATAAAATCTTTTCTAGGATTTTCCTATTTAGCAGCTGGCTAATCATTTGGGGTAGCCATAAAGCAGCGATTGTACTGATAACACTTAAAACAACACCAATTACAAAATAAGCTTTAGGCATTTTTTTATAAATTAAATACCATAATTCTCTATATGCCATAATTCCCCTAAAATTCTAAGTTTTTAAATTTATGCAGGCTGCAAAAATAGATAAATGCGCTGTATAAAAATGTCAGCCCTGTAATTGCCAGCAAGCCTATCCCCAGACCATTTGCTTCTGCAAAATCGGCATAACCTACAGGAAACAGCCAATGAAGCCCAGCAATAATACCAGACAAACTCATAAAGATATTGAAAATCAAAATCAGGGTAATGACTATTCCGTTGCTCAGATATAAAGAGGCCAGACTGGACAGCATGACTACAAGGACATAAGCCAAAACAACACCAAGACTTGAAATAATGGAATAAGTGAAATCATCACTCCAAAACTGAAGACTGCCATAAGAAAGATGGGCTACGCGTGTATAATAGGTAAACAGAGCTGCTAAGAAGTAAATTCCGCAATACAGTAATACGACAGTCATCAGACTGAGAATTTTTGATAGAAATATTTTTCCTTTGTCAATATCCTTGTATAAAAAAAGAATATGCGCAGAGATCTCTGTCCGAAACACACTGATTGCCAGAAAAGCCAGCGCCAATGATGAAATAATAGAATTAAACTGCAGATTAAACTGACCGTAAAAGAAATCAAAAAAGGCAATTTTACTGCCGGCAGGCCCGGAAAAAGAAAACAATTTCGTTTTTAAAAATGTTGAAAGGAAATAAAGAAGAGGGGTCAGACTAAGTGCCAAAAACACCTTCACTTCTTTGCGCTTAAGGACTGAACGTAAAATAGGGTAGAAAACAGACATGATTATCCCTCACTTCCGAAAAAATCGCTCAGATGGTTTTCTTTGACAGCTATTCCTTCAATAGCCTCCTTGCTGGATAAAAGGAACCCTATCTGATTCAGTGTTTTAGCATCCAAATCTGTTGGAATTTCTACTGTGAGATCGTCTCTGACCTCTACAGAAGACGGTAGATCAAGATCTTTAGCTGCCGCTGTTACATTGACAATTACACTTGGAGCTTGCTGCTTTTCAAATTCTTCAGCGAGGCGGCCATTCTCAATAAAAATATAACGGTTGCACAAGGCTTCCAACTCTCCCAATTGATGGCTGGAAATAATCATTGAAATATTCCGTTCTTCTGACCATTTTTTCAGAATATCAATCAGCTGCCGCACACCGATTGGATCTAAACCGACAAACGGCTCATCCAGCAAAAGAAACTCCGGTTCTGCGACCAAGGCAATGGCCAAGGCAGTGCGCTGTTTCATTCCAAAAGAAAATCCTTTGGGCTTGCGATGGCGTACTTTCCATAGATCAACTAACTTTAAAATAGTTTCGATATTTTCATAGTATTCTTTTTTCCCATGAAGATCCAAATAGAATTTTAAATTGTCAGCTACAGTCATTTCTGGATAAAAAACAGGATCGATCATTACACCAAAATCTTCCAGAGCGTTTGACCGTTGACTAATATCCTTTCCCAGATACATTATCCGTCCGCTGCTGGGTTTGATCGATTTAGCAATTAATTTGAGAAGGGTAGATTTCCCAGCACCGTTCTTTCCGATTAAACCAACAATATCTCCTCGATTGACCGTTAAACTCACATCTTGAAGTGAGTAAAAATCGTTTCCCTTAAATTGTTTGGATAAATTTTCGATCTTGAGCATTCTTGTTTTTTCCTCTCTTTTTATTTTGAATGAGATAATTGAGCCCTGAAAGACTGAAGTACAGCAGAGTCACAAATATAATTTGCGACATATCCAATAAATTGCCGCTGATTTCTACAGAAAAATCATGTGCTTGAACACTGTTACGCTCCACAAAATTTTCCCAAGCTGACCCTGATAAAACCAATTTTGAAAATAGCGTATAGGATAATAGAGATAAGGTTGGAAAAATTAAGGTAAGCGGGAGCAGCCGCTTTTTCTTCTTAAAAGAAGCTAAATTGACAGAAATAGCATTTACAACCAGCGGTAATAAATAAAAGAGTCCGATAAATAACAAGGTTGAAATATTTCCTAAAAAAGATGCTGTTAAGAATGCTAATAAAGTATAAAAAATAATACCTAAAATCGTAATAATAATCATATGTCCTCCTTAAAACAATCTGCCAACAGCCATGTTGTAAAGCCAATGGAAAGAAATGGAATACTGTAAACCAAACCTAACAGCAAGCTGTGACAGAATAATTCCTGCAGGTATTTTAGTAAAAATATTTACTAATAAATTCCCATTAAGATGCAGCAGCACCCCGAATAAAACTGCAGTAATAATAATCGCTTGATTTTTATTAAATGTTCTTACTAAAATACCATAAAGTAAATAGCGGAAAAGATACTCTTCACATGTTGCTACAATCAATGCCGTATATAGTTCATGTGATCTCAAAATTAAGAAATTAAATAGAAGAACTAAGAGCAGCAGTACAATTGCTGATTTTTTATTTAATTTAACAGGTATATTCTTGACATCTAAATCGATCTTTTTAGCAATCCATGTTGGAATAACAATAAACCCTAAAGTCATTGATAGAAATTTGACCACTGTCATTCCCAGCTCTTGCTGTAATTCAGGGATCAAAATCATGACTATATTGCCTAAATTATAAATTAAACCAGCTAACAAGATGAGTGCCAAGGTTAAAATAAGATGTTCAATTCTATTTTTTGCTAGCATATTCGTCATCCTAAAATTCAATTTGTTCAAATTTTTTAAGTCCTAAACTATAAGTTGATATTATATAAATCGAGCTGATCAGACACATCAAAATGAGCGAAAGAAGAAAAGACATTCCTGTTCCAGCATACCCTGTTGGAAAGAGATACCTTCCCAGCGGCAGCTGCGGTGCTACATTTGCTAATAACATAAAAAACAAACCTGCTAAAACCGAGATGGAATTATTATAGTGACTGGATAAAGCTGATACCAGCAAGATAACAATCACATAGATAATCATTCGTGACAAAACAGTCAGTAAACTCATCTGAACAATAGACCAATTTCCAGGAAAAAGATGCCCTGATATGTAACTTTGATAAAGCATCAGAGTGTAATAAGACAAAAGCGATGCCAAAAAAGTCAGTACCGTAAAAATGCCTAAGATTTTGATGAGACTCAGGATTTTTGCTTTAAAAATCACCTTTTTTTCTAGATCTTTATATAAAAATAAAATACCAGAATGGATTTCAGTATAAAAAACAGTCGTAACAGCATAGGCTAACAATAAAATTGGTATGGCTAACTGCCACTGTGTTTGAACATTAATAGACCAATACTCCAAAAAGCTCAGTTTTCTCCCATGAGCCATACTTTTTAATCCTGTCTGAAACAGACTGACTGCCGAAGCCAGCAGCGGATAGAGAGAACAAAACAAGAAAGCTGCTATCTCCCTGCGCTTTAGTATTGATTTGTAAATCGGTGTAAAGACTTGTTTCATTTTTTCCTCTTTTTAATTGTATTTTTCCAAAATTTAATTGAGTTATAGATAAGCGAACTTTGCCGCTTATCTCTTCTCAATTAATTTATTTTACCAATGATATTTTTTACCTTTGTAGCCAAAACGGGCAACACCAATGTTAACTTCATTACGCTTAAAGAATTTCTTTAAAATGTTAAACATCTGTTTTCTCCTTTCTTTTTAATTAAGAATCGAAAGTTTTACCTTTCACCTTAGTGCTACTGCACTACATTACCAATGGTATCGTTTGCCCTTGTAACCAAAGCGGGCAACACCAATGTTAACTTCGTTACGCTTAAAGAGTTTCTTTAAAATGTTAAACATCTGTTTTCTCCTTTCTTTTTAATTAAGAACCGAAAGTTTTACCTTTCATTTTAGTGCTACTGCACTACATTACCAATGGTATCGTTTACCCTTGTAACCAAAACGGGCAACACCAATGTTAACTTCGTTACGCTTAAAGAATTTTTTTAAAATGTTAAACATCTGTTTTTTCCTTTCTATTTGTGATTAGAACGTCAAACCTGATTATTTTAAGCAGGATGACGTTCATAGATATTTCTTAAAAATCTAATCATTTTCTTCTCCCTTCCTTAATAGTTTGTTTCATTTAAAATAATATTTAATTTTACTTGGTATTTTTTAACGTCCACCAACCATTAACCAAGTTGTTACAGCAGTCATCAAAAATCTTAACAGTTTCAGTTTCATTTCTATTTTTCCTTTTCAAATTTTATAATATTATTATATATATAGTGATACTTGTTGACCATGACATTTATGTCACTGCTAATCAGCAACTATATTTTTAGGCCAAAGCACCAATTAAGTTAAACTTAACCTGTTGCTTCAAACTTTACGCTCTTATTATAAAAAAAGCTAAATAATAAGACCATGACATTTATGTCATGGCCTTATTTTTCTATACCTGATCTTTTTTTCTTTCAGCTTTAAGTTTTGTCTCTAAAATATCATCACCAAAATTCTGAGCCAGCAAAGCAGCTAAATCATAGCATTCTTTTGCTTTCTCCTTATTTTGTTCACTATAGAGATAGTATTTAGCCTCATAAATTAATACTATAGGCTTAGCACTGTACTGCTGTGTCTCTGCAATCACTTCATGCATTCTGTCTGCTAAGTTTTTCAATTTAGAATACTCAGCATGATCCAGATAAACGCCTGCTATAGCTGTCAATGCCCCTAAAAGTTCAATATTATAATATTCATCACCTGAGACTTCCTGCTTCAAAATAGCTTTTTCCAATGTTTTTAACGTTTTTTTATTATAATTTTTATCTTGGTATTGAACAGCATAACACGATATCAATAATAAATCATTGAATGTATGCCTTTCTTTTAATAACAACTGCTTAAAAAAATCTTCAAAAATAACTTCAGCCGCTGCTGTTTTACCTGTCGAAATATAATCTAGAGCATTATCTAATAGTTCCAAAGTAAAAAGCTCATCTTCTGGCAAAATTTCAAAATACTTTTCATAGATGCTTTCAATCATTTGCGTTTTCTGTTCCAGACGCTTAGGATCCCCATAAGTGGGAAATTTGAAAAGCTGATACTTCATGGTGAAATACTCATCCGGTATCGTAATATTTTCACCCGCAAGTAAGGTTCCTAAATCAGTTTCCAACACTTTTGCAATATATTCCAATTTTACAATAGAAGGTAACGACTGTCCCAGTTCAATACGTACCAGCTGACGAACTGTCAGCTCCTCTTCACTGTTACACAGTTGTTCACGCGATAATCCCTTTTTCTCACGCTCTTCTCGAATCTTTTTCCCAATTGTTTCTTTTATACTCATACTTTTCCACTGAATTTATAAAATGACTCTGGCTAGTTATGGTCTCTTCTTACATTAAAAAATAGAGCACACACCTGACATCGCTTAGGGCTGCTGGATTCCTCCCCTGACCCGCTTCACGCGCAGATGTTGCTCCAAAAGTATTATAACATAGATTGAGCAAACTGCCAACTTAAGACTTTCGTCTTTGCCTAAAAAAGTCCTGCATAATTCTGGCACAGTCTTCTTCGAGGATTCCTGTTTCCACTTGTACCCGATGGTTGAGCCGCTCATCTGTCAGAATGTCATAGAGACTGCCGGCACCGCCAAATTTTTGATTGGCTGCTCCGTAGATGACCTGCGGAATACGGGCAAGGCCAATCGCACCGCTGCACATGACGCAGGGTTCAATTGTCACAAAAAGGGTCGTATCCAGCAGACGCCAGCTGTTTTCATGCTTATTGGCCTCTGTGATGGCCATGATTTCGGCATGCATAATGGCCTGACTCAGCTCCTCACGCGCATTGTGTCCGCGGCCGATGATATGCCCGTCCTTAACAATGACACAGCCGATAGGAATCTCTTCTTTAGCCAATGATTTTTGGGCTTCTTTCAGGGCCTCTGCCATGAAAAATTCTTTTTCTTCCTGAGTGAAGTCGGTCATCAGCATTCACCGATTTCCCATGATTTATGAGGCTCTGCCAATTCTACAGGAATACCCTTTGAGTAAGTCTCAGTCTGGCTTCTGAGGACTTCCAAATGATTGTCTGGGTCAATCCCTGCTGGCGGCAGCGGCGGCATGTGGGTCAGCACTAATTTTTTGACCCCTGCTTGGGCGGCAATCTGTCCTGCTTCCTTGGACGTTAGGTGGGCAGGGTGGTTTTCATTGCCTTCGTAAAGATAGACATCCGCAAGGAACACATCAGCATCCTTGGCAAAATCAGCCAGTCCGTCAAAATAACCGCTGTCCCCTGTAAAAACAAGAACCTGACCGCTCTCACGCTCGACAATGCGCATGGCATAGCAAACGACAGGGTGCACTGTCCTGACAAAAGTAATGTCAAAGGGACCAATTTTCTCAGTGCCCTTAACATCATAAGCAATCCCATTAGAAACACCGTCAAGGGTCAGTTTGCTAAACTCATAACTGTCCTCATCGTGGCCATAGATAGGCAAGACTTTGGGCTCCCACAAGTGCTTAGGATAAAGCTGAAAATAGTGACGCAGAACCCCCAAATCAGCAACATGATCCGGATGGTAGTGACTGATAATAACAGCATCTAAATCAAGGGGTGAGATTTCTTTTTCCAGTTCATTAACAGCACGGCTGCCGCAGTCTATCAAGAGCTGAAAGCCATCGCGTCCTGTTAAAAGATAAGAGGTCGTGCCGCCGTCTTTGTAAGGATAGGCTCCCCAGCAGCCAATGGTTGTTAGTTTCATAAAAACACCTTCTTTATTTCCTGTTAGCTTTATTATAGCAAATTTCCTGCGACAACTAAATAAGGGCCTGCCTCAAAGAACTTCTCTGAAACAAACCCTTTAAGTGTTTTATTTCAAACAGCTAATTATAAAAAGTCCTATAAAGACTGCATAAATAGCAATAAAGACCCACTTGAGACGGACAACAATCGCCGCAAATTCCCGGATAAAAGCACTGGGAATATAGTAGGCAGCTGTTGAGCAGCCTAAACCGTCCCCGGACATATGGAGCCCGTGTGCATAGACACTGGTTCGAAAAACATGGTAGGCATTGGTGACAAAGAGAAACCGCGGATGGCTCATTTCTTTTTCAGCCAGCTCTTTTGAAAACAACAGATTTTGATAGGTTGAGCGTGACTTCTCTTCCAAAAGAACTTTATTGCTGGGAATATCCCCTTGCTGTCTGATGTAAGCAGCAATGGCCCTGGCTTCTGAAATCTTTTCGTCAGGTCCCTGACCGCCGCTTGCAATCAGCTTGGCTTGGGGATTGCTGGCTTTTCGAAAAACCTCAAGTGCCTTATCAATTCGCTTTTGCAGTAAAGGCGTTACCTCTTTTCCCTTTCTAAGCCCTGCACCGTGAATGATAATGAAGTCATAGTGCTTATTTTTAGGAATAATCAGATACAAAATGGAATAGAGCATAAAAGCAACAAAGGACATTCCAAACAGCAAAAACGTAAATAGCAAAAGAAAGTAGATAAAATAAATCAAGCTGTTTTGTGAAAGATTTTTCAAAAAAGATGAGCCCAAATACACGAAAAGAAAGAAGCCTAGGATGGCGATTCCCAGAAAAAGGGATAAGAAATTAGTCTTTGAGCGCCCCTCTCTTTTCAAAAGGACAAAACCGTTATAAATGAGAAACAGGCCGCTAAAAAAGAGAAAAGCAGGAACCAGTAGAAATCCCAGTACGAAAATCAAGTAAGCCATTGTGTAGCCCTGCCGGTAGAAAAAACTAGCAGCCGTGATATAGGCAAAAAACAAAAAGATGATTAACAGAACCGGATTGATCAAACTGCGGGCATCGTGATATATAGAAAGGGCAAGCATCATAAACACTATCAGCGTAATGACTTCTAACATTGCTTCTCCTTATAAATCTCCTAAGCAAAAATCACATGCAGTACCAGCAAATGATTAAGGTAAGCAGGATTAAATCACAGAGCATAAAAATCAAAATAAAGTATCTTAAACGATCGGCTTTTGTCATCAGTTGATCCTCCTTCGCTACAAATCTGCTGCCAAACCAGCGGCAGCCATTTTCTACCTTTATTTTACTGGAAAAATCATAAACCAAACTTACACTTTTGTAAGCTGAAAAACAGGACTGAGCTGCAAATAAGAAAATCAAGACTGATAGCAAAAATACTGTTTAAAGAGCTTTTTGAGCCTTTTTCTGATAAGAAAAAAGACCGGAAGAGCTTTCCAAATGGAAATTTGCTCCGGTCAATACAGAATCTGTTTGCAGCAACCATACTTTGGGCGATATGTTAGAAATTACGATTGGATTTATTGTAGCCGTAGCGTTCGATAAAATCTTCACGGAATTCAAGCAAATTGTCATCCATAATAGCCTGACGGACCTTTCGCATGAGATTAAGCAGGAAATAGAGATTGTGATAGCTGGTCAAGCGCAGGCCGAAAGTCTCATCAGCTTTGAGCAAATGGCGCAGATAAGCGCGCGTGTAATTTTTGCAGGTATAACAGTCACAGTCATGATCAAGCGGCGTGAAATCTTCTGCATACTGAGCGTTTTTGACAACCAAACGTCCTTCACTGGTCATGCAGGTTCCATTTCTGGCAATTCGGGTGGGCAGGACACAGTCAAACATGTCAACACCGCGGATAACGCCATCAATCAGGCTGTCAGGCGCTCCTACGCCCATCAGATAACGCGGCTTGTTTTCCGGCAGGAGAGGAGTTGTGAAATCCAGCACAGCATTCATTTCTTCATGCGATTCACCAACGGCCAAACCGCCAATAGAATAGCCCGGAAAATCCATAGCAACTAAATCGGCGGCAGACTGGCGTCTGAGATCTTCAAAGCCGGCTCCCTGAACAATCCCAAAGAGGCCTTGTTCCTGCGGGCGCTGATGAGCCTTGAGACCGCGTTCTGCCCAACGGCTGGTCCGTTCAATCGAATTTTTAACATAATCGTAGGGCTGGTAGAATTGAGGACATTCATCAAAAGACATCATGATGTCTGAACCCAGATTGTTTTGGATAGAGATAGCCTTTTCCGGTGACAGAAACATTTTAGCACCGTTGAGATGGTTTTTAAAGGTCACGCCTTCTTCTGTGATATTGCGGCTGTCAGCCAGCGAATAAACCTGAAAACCGCCGCTGTCAGTCAAAATAGGCTGATCCCAGTTCATAAACTGATGCAGCCCGCCGGCCCGCGCAATCAGGTCATCACCGGGGCGCAGCCACAAGTGATACGTATTAGCCAGAATAACTCCTGAACCCATTTCTTTTAACTCTTCGGGCGACTGTGTTTTAACGGTTGCCTGAGTTCCCACCGGCATAAACATGGGGGTCGGAAAGGTTCCATGAGGCGTGATGAGCTCTCCCAGACGGGCTCCCGTGTGTTTTTCTTTTTTAATTAAACGATATTGAATCGGCGAATCTGTCATTTTTACTCCTTGTTTCCAATTATTTGGACATAACCTTATAAATTTTATCAAAAATAGCTGAGCTTGTCACAAGATGAAATCCACTCATTTTTTATGGAAGGCTTCTAGCTGTAAATGATGTATAACAAACGGCCGGAACACTTCTGTCCCGGCCTTCTGACTTTGTGCTATTCATTAAAATCTTGCAGTTTTTGGAAAAGGCAGTTATCTGCCCATGTTCACACCATTTCCTACTTATTGATTAGCCAATTTTCGATACTCAATCTTAATGCAGCGGTTCATGACAATATCATTGCGTCCTGCCTCACGCAGGACTTTTTCGGCCTCTTCACTTTCCAGACCCAGCTGTGCCCAAAAAACATGGGCATCTGTTTCGATAAAATCACGGGCCACGTCTGCTAAAAATTCGCTGCGGCGAAAAACGTCAACAATATCAACCGGCTCAGGAATATCCTGCAAGCGGGCATAGACTTTTTCACCTAAAATCGTGCTGCCCGCAGCTCTCGGATTGACAGGAATAATCTTATAACCGGCCCTTTGTATCACCTGAGAAACCTCATAGGCAGCTGTTTCTTCTCGGGCAGACAGCCCCACGACGGCAATAGTCTTAGCCTCTTTTAAATAATCAAAAATGACTTCCTGACTGGGATTTTGAAATTGATAGGTCATGAGTAACCTCCTTCATCTATTTTTGACAGCATAATTATTTAGCTTCATACCAAGTCTGACCAGCATTTTCATCGGCAACAAGCGGTACGGATAATTCAATAGCAGACTCCATCGTCTCCTTGACCAGCTGTTTAACAGCTGCCAGCTCTTTATTGGGAACCTCAAGGACAATTTCGTCATGCACCTGCAGCAGCATGCGCGCTTGGTAATTTCCTTGCGTCAGCGCCTTGTCCAGATTAATCATAGCTACTTTGAGAATGTCAGCTGCACTTCCCTGAATAGGGGAATTGATGGCTGTACGCTCGGCAAAGGAACGAATATTGAAATTGCGCGAGTTGATATCCGGCAGCTCACGCCGTCTGTGGAAGAGCGTCTCCACATAGCCTTTGTCACGCGCTTCTCTGACAACTCTGTCCATGTAGTTTTTAATACCCGGATAGCGTTCAAAGTAAGTGTCAATATAATTTTTGGCGGCCTTGCGGCTGATGCCCAAATTATTAGCCAGACCAAAGTCTGAAATGCCGTAAACCACGCCGAAATTAACAGCCTTGGCATTGCGGCGGTCGTTTGGTGTCACATTTTCCGGCTTGTCAATACCAAAGACACGCATAGCTGTGGAAGTATGAATATCAGCTCCTTCTTTAAAGGCCGCAATCAAGTGCTCATCTCCTGAAATGTGAGCCAGCACCCGCAGCTCAATCTGTGAATAGTCCGAACTGAGCAAGACACTGTCCGGCCATTCCGGAACAAAGGCCTTGCGAATCAAGCGGCCCTGCTCCAAGCGAACAGGTATATTTTGCAGATTGGGGTCAACACTGGACAGGCGTCCGGTCTGTGTCAAATCCTGCAAATAGCGGGTGTGAATCTTACCATCAAAAGAAATCGCTTCTTGCAGCCCGATAATATAGGTCGACTGAAGTTTGGCAATCTGACGGTATTCCAAAATTTTAGCTACGATGGGTGAGCGATGAGCCAAGCGTTCTAAAACATCAACAGCTGTCGAATAGCCGGTCTTTGTCTTTTTGGTCGCCGATAAGGGCAGGCCTAATTTTTCAAAGAGAATAACCCCCAGCTGTTTAGGCGAATTAATATTGAACTCTTCTCCTGCCAAAGCATAGATTTCCTGCGTTAGGGTTTCCAGTTCAATCTCATTGGCCCGCTCCATGTCTTTGAGCGTTTCTTCCTTGATGGAAATGCCGGCGATTTCCATTTTAGCAAGGACATTGGCCAGCGGCAGCTCCATTTCAAAGAGCAGACTTAACTGGTCATTGTCAGAGAGTTTGCTGCGCATGAGCTCTTCACTGGCAATCAGGACACTGACTTTATTGGCTAAATGGCTGAGCAGCGTATCCTTGTCAGGAACTGCCCGTTTGGCACCTTTTCCGTAAATTTCCTCATCGGTCGCAAGCGGCAAATCCGTATAGAGTCTGGCAATGGTCGATGTATTGTTGTTTTCAACAGTCGACAGCAGATACTTGGCCAAGCGGCTGTCAAAGCTGGCTGTCGGCAGATCAATTCCCAGATGATGGAGCAAAACTTTGCTGCGCTTAAAATCATAGGTCTTAATGGGGTTTGACAGAGCCTTTTTAAACAACTCTTCACCAAGCAGACTGATGTCATTGCTGGCATAGATAGCCTGCTTGTTGCCCCAGGCAAAACCGATGATATCTTCTGTGTGATAGTTGTCGTTTAAAATTTCAAAATAAAAGAACTGATCGTCTGCAAACATGTCCGGTTTGAGCCGGCTGACCTCGGTATAATCAGCCTCAAAATTTTCAGCCTTAGGCGATGAGCCCAGCTGCGAACGAAACTGCCTAAAGTCCATCTCATCATAAAATTTTGCCAGACTGTCAAACTGCGGACCGGCGTAGACAATATCTTCCAAACCAATGGTGATAGGCGCCTGGACATCAATCGTCGCTAAGGTTTTCGACAAAAAGGCCATCTCTTTATCATTGACCAGATTTTCTTTCATCTTAGAAGCCTTAAAGCTGTCCAAATGCTCGTAAATACCTTCTAAGCTGCCATGTTCATGCAGTAATTTCAGCCCTGTTTTTTCGCCAATCTTGGTGACACCCGGAATATTATCCGATTTATCTCCCATGAGTGCTTTCAGATCGATAAACTGCTTAGGCGTCAGTCCCATTTTTTTCTTGAGGTAAGCCGGCGTAAACTCCTCGAACTCTGCAACCCCCCGCTTAGAAATCTCAACGGTCGTGTTGCTGTCAGTCAGCTGAATCAGGTCTCTGTCTCCGCTGACAATCGTTACGTCATACTCATCTTCATTTTCTGCCAGTTTATCCAGCGTTCCAATAATGTCATCGGCTTCATAATTTTCCAAATCATAAAAAGGAACACCGAGCGCTGTCAGCATCTCACGGATATAGGGGAGCTGTTCGCGAAATTCTGCCGGTGTCTTATCACGTCCGGCCTTATAATCGGTAAACATCTCTGTCCTAAAAGTAGTCTTGCCCGCATCAAAGGCCACTAAAATATGGGTCGGCTCTACCCGCTTGATCATATGATCCAGCATCAAGTGAAAACCGTAGATGGCATTGGTGTGAAGACCGGCAGGATTTTTAAAGCGTTCAATTTGATTGTAGAGTGCAAAAAAGGCACGGTAGGCAACGGAGGACCCGTCAATTAACAGTAATTTTTTCTTGTTAGTCATAGCTCTATTGTAACATAATTCTCACTGTTTAAAAGTTTAAAACTCATTAGCACAAAGCCGTTAAACCCCCAGAAAAGCCAAAAGAAAAAACAGGAGCATTTCGCTGTACCCTGTCTTATTTTTTATAGTTATGTTTTCTTAAATAATGGTTGGTATTTCATCGTCATCGTCAAAATCTTCCACTTTGTCTTCATTAGGGAAGGGCTTTTGCAGATAGCCTAAGATAAAGCGTGAAACAGGTCCCACAAGCAGAAAATTTAAGGGAACTGCCATCACAAAGTTTGTCAGCCAGGCTCCCAGATAAACCGGCAGCGTCAAAGTAACCCGATTGATCAGCAGGCCATATAAAGACATGATAGAAACCATTCCGAGAATCATCAAGCCGGAGATGGTCAGAATTTTTTGCCAGCGCTTATGATGGTCTTTCAAAAAATAAAAGGCAATCTTTTTGGCCAGCGGACCCACTAGTAAAGTATCAGCTAGAAAAGCAAGGACAAATCCGGGAATATAGCCCAAAGCTAGGGCTTTAAAGCTGAAATGGCCGACCACTGTCAAATTATAGGCACTCATTCCCAGCACCATTAATCCGCACATCATGGTTGTAAAAAGCATGGCTTCTTTAAAATTTCTTGGCATTACTCGCCTCCTTTTTTGTTCTGAAAACTAGCATATCATAATTTACACGGTCACGTAAGCTCTTTTTTGAAAATTTTCTGAAATAGCGTTTCAAACCAAAAAACCTATCAAAAACGTCATCAAAAGTTTCTGATAGGCTGATCGTTATATGATCTGTGAAATGAAGCAGGCTGTATGTCTTTAGATTTTGAGATTTTTAATACGGCTGGTAACACCTTTCAAGTTATAGCACTCTGCATAGTCTCTGATAGGCCGCTTGATATGATCAATGACATAGCGCTTACCGTCAATATGGTGAGCTGCTAAGTTGGCATAAAGCTTTTCAATTTCCGCTTTTACAGCCGGATTATTGAAAGTATAGTGACCGGCAATGTCCAAAATTTCTTCCGACAGGGCCTCATCTGCTTTGATTTCTTCAACTGTCAGATTGACCTGATCTCCCACCATCCACTTTCTCCAGCGTTGGCTTTCAATCGCTTTTACCAGCAGGGTTTCGCGAATTTTGGAAGCTTCTTTAACCAAGCCGTATTCAACTAATTTGGCTTCAACTTGAGCCAAATTGAGATAGGCTCTTGTTTCTTCCGTACCGTATTGGGGTGCGACATTGGTCGCTGTAATGGTTGAAGGCAAGTGTTCTAAAAGCGTAACATCATCGAGGTAGTCACCATTGTGCTCTTTGAGACCGACACCGTATTTTTTTGCCATCTGAGCCAAATCATAAGCATTTTTAAAATTAAAGTGTCCGACTTGCTCTGTCTTGCGCGTCAGGGTTCCTGTCTGGCCGACGATAAAAGTTGGCATGGGCAGACCTCGCTTGCCTAACTCTGCCTGCAGCTGTTTGATGAAGGTTTCATAGGTTTCGGTTGAGGTTAAACCGCCATTTGTTTCTTCCGTGCCGACTTCATAGCCGATTTCCGGCAGCTGGCGCTTTTTACGCTCATTTTCACAGAACTCAATCAGGGCAACTGTACGCTCCAAAACGGTTTCAAGCGGAATGACCTTGCCGATTTCAAAAGGATCCTTGGTCGGATCAATCATAAGCAAATCAAAACCTGCTTCAATATCTCCTACATAAGACTGCTCTCCCAGTTTCATGGCCTCATCTGTCGGCAAGTGGCTGTTGCGCTCCTTATCACGCTGCCAAGGACCGCCGTGGTCGCGGCAGAGATAGTAAAGATTGTCATAATGAATATCTTCTGCAACTTCTTTGACCGCCTGAGCAAAGGTGAATTGATTCCAGCCGTTAACATAGCCTCCGCCAAGCTCATCCAAATCAACCTGATTGCGGCTGGCAATAAACATGACCGGATAGTCATCTTCCTGCGAGAGTTCCAAAGCCGCCTGCACACAGTTTTTAGACATGGGACCGATTCCCAAAAGAGTGGCGCTTTCGCCGGTTTTTTGCAGTTCCAAGAGCCCTTGAACGGTCTCTTTAATTGGAAGTTTTGTCATAATGTTTCTCCTTTATTTAAGATACTAAGGGCGTAAAGAAATCCGTATAAAAATAGGAAACGGGCGCCGTGTCGCTAAGACACAAGGGGTTATCTTTTTTACTAGGATTTTAAGCCGTGTTCAATTACTAGTTTTTCATTCTTCAATATCCGGTTTGGTAAAATGCAGGATAGCAACTGAAATCAAAGTACCAATCAGCATAGCAATAACATACCAGAGTTTTCCGTTAACAACAGGCAAAATGATGAGACCGCCGTGAGGCACCAGGGCCTCAACATTATTTACCATCCCAAGAGCACCGCCGACAGCACTGCCGATAATAATCGCGGGCAGGACACGTTTCATATCCTTTACCGCAAAAGGTATGGCACCTTCGGTAATGCCTATCAAACCCATAAAGAAGGCAGACAGCCCCAAATCACGGTCTTCTTTGCTGTACTTCTTTCGGTCAATAAAGGTTGAAATAGCTACGGCTAAAGGCGGAATAGCTACCGCAATCCGGTGAGCACCGTTAGGCGAATAGATGCCTTCTGCCATCAAAGCAAGCGTAAAGGCTGTTGCCGTCTTGTTGATAGGACCGCCCATATCAACAGCTGTCATAGCGCCGATAATCAAGCCCAAAACAATGGCACTGCCTCCCTGCATCTCACCCAGTGTTTTCACCAGCCAATCCATGACAACCCCAATCGGCACGGCAATGATATAGATATAGACCATTCCCAAAACAAAGGTCGTTATAATAGGGACAATCAAAATGGGCATCAAGGTTCTGACCAGCTGCGGCGTCTTCCAGTTTTTAGTCCATTTGACAAAATAACCTGTCAGCACTCCCAAGAGCATAGCCCCTAAAAAACCTGTTTTGACCTGATCAGCACCAATAGGATTATTGGCGATGTAGCCTAAAATCATAGCCGGAGCCAAGGCCGGCTTTCCGGAAATAGAATAAGCGATATAGCCCGACAAAAGCGGAATCATCATCGCAAAGCCGGCAGAACCTAAATCATTCAGGTTTTTCATGAACTGACTGGTGATTTCCATCCCCTTGTCGGTTGGCTTTCCGGTGGACAGGGCGATTGCCAGAAAAACACCGCCGACCACAACCGAAGGCAGCATGTAAGAGACCCCGGTGTTGAAAGCTTTTTGCAAGTCTTTCCATATTTTTTTATTCATCATTTTACCCTCTTATTCTTATAGTGCTTCTGCCTGATCTAAAACTTCAGACGGGTTTTTAATAGCTTCTCCCGGATCAATTGTCAGAACCTTTCCCTGAGCCCGCTTGTCATCAAAGCGCTCCTGTCCTTCAATTTCCACGGCGATAGCCAAAATGACAAGATCCGCTTCATCTACAGTTTCTTGTTCCAATTCATTTTCAATGCCCATTCCTCCTTGGGTTTCAACCTGGTAGTCATAACCGCGTTTTTCACACTCTTTTTCAAGCGCCTCCTGAGCCATGTAAGTATGGGCAATGCCTGTCGGGCAGGCTGTTACGGCAACTATTTTCATTTTGAGCCTCCTTATACATCAATCGCATTTAATAGCTGAAAAACCTTGTCTTTATCTTGCTGCAGCAGTTCCTCTCGAAATTGTTCGTCCAATAACTTTTTGCTGACCTGCGAAATGAACTTTAAATGCAGTTTTTCGGTCCCTGTCTCCGGAACCCCGATCAGAAAAATCAGCTGAACCTTTTCATTATCTTCTTGACTCCACCTAAATTTTTTCTTAGTCCGTAAAAAAGCGATAAAAGGCTTTTTGACGACATCTGTTTTCCCGTGCGGAATAGCAATGCTATAGCCAATAGCTGTCGGCACTTCAGCTTCCCTTTTTAAAACAGCCTGAAAAAACAAGTCTGCATCGCTGACATAGTCAATAGCCTCGGCTGCTTTGGCAATCAGTTTAATAATCTGATCCTTGCTGTTACTGTCATAATCAAGAAAAATCAATTCCTGCCGGATAATATCAGTCTTTTCCATAAACGATTTTTAAAACCTCCTTAACGTCTTTTTCCTGTCTGAGTGTCTTCAATTTTGCTTCATCATTAATAATCTGATAAATGCTGGCAATAATGGCTCTGGCTTGTTTTAAATCTTTCTGGGCAATTCCTATCATAAAAACAGTATCAACATAGTAAGTATTCCACTTATATTTTTTACAGCTGGTAATAAGCGCAACAAAGGTTTTCAAAACATGCACCGGCTTGCCGTGAGGAACGGCAACACCTAAGGGCAAGTCAGTGCCGCCCAGCTCTTCACGCTTCAAAACATCATATTTAAAATCCCCGGTTACCAGCTTTTCTTCCTCCAAATGCTCGCCAACACTTAAGATAACATCTTTTTTGGAGGCATATTTTTTATCCGTAAAAACCAAATGAGGCAAAATATAGTGCTTCAGAATTTCCGGCGATTTGGTCAAAATCTTGTTCTGCTTGTTTTTTTCGCTAAAAATACTGATCAGCTCCCTATTGCTGATAAAGGGTGAAACATAGTAACAATTACTTTCTTGCCGCTTTAGCTTTACCGTGGTCAAAACAAAATCATACTGGTTTAGATCGAGCTCTGCGGCTTCCGGCACCGAAGCAACTTCCAGCGTATCCAGCGAAGGCAGAGCATTTTTGATGCGATTGATTAACAGTTCTGACGTCACAATGCCTGTCGGGCAGATCACCAGAATTTTTCGGCTGATGCCGGCCTTTTCGATGGC
This sequence comes from Streptococcus sp. ELY_90, assembly GCF_058314475.1. NCBI lineage: Bacteria > Bacillati > Bacillota > Bacilli > Lactobacillales > Streptococcaceae > Streptococcus > Streptococcus sp. ELY_90. Next base: position 141,340 of record NZ_JBZFUJ010000001.1, on the reverse strand, counting down.
CAGCTGGAAGTAAATCGTTAAAAAAGCAATCTCATCTTCATTGATGTCAAGACCCAATTCATCACTAAAATCCGTCATCACCAGCCATAAGATATTGAATACTACCGAGTATTCCAGCTTTATCTGCTCTGTAAAAGGGTTTTTGACAAAGGTGTGCGACTGCAGGCGCTGGAGCATGGCGGGAATGTGAATTCTTAACTGCTCCAGCAAATGCTCATCACTTGAAAGATCAATCGTTAAGGCCTGAGACACTTCTTCAATCAAACGCTCAACCAGTCCATCATCGACATAAGCTGCCGGAATCGGCTCAAAGCGGTAATTGAGGAGCATATAAGATAGATATTCAATATCACCGTTTGTATAGGAAAAACCTAGGCGCACAGATGCTTTATGCAGAATTTTCACTGCGCTGTCAATATAAAAGGCATGCGTTTTTCGGTTCAACAGCCCCTCTTTTACAGATAAGTGCTCTCCCTGCAAAAGTTGATAGACTAAGGCAATGAGAACACTGAGAAAACTTTGGATATAAACCTCAGAGATGGTATTGATGTTCTCTCTGATATAGCTGTAAAGGATATTTTCACAGACCCCTACAGCTTCATGAGGATAAGAAATCAATAGAATATCGATATCATCTTCTAACGGTAACGGGCTTAAAGACTGGGCGTGCTCAATCAGGAGCTGATTAAAATTAAGCAGAGCATTGAGCTTTTCTTCAGAGTCCTTCCAATCAGCTCTGGTGCCTTTATGGTTGCTAAGCAGACGGAAACCATTGCCCTTGCCCAAAGTCTTTTCGATAAACGTAAAATCCTGTTTGATAGATGTTTTGCTGACAAAATATTCCTCAGACAAGGACTTAAAGGTTACTGTTTGAGCTTTGAAAATCAGCCGAATCATGATGGCAACTCTTCTTTTCAGGCTTTGATCCTCGTCTTCTGCCGGTCTTTCGCTGCCCAATTTTTTATCAACAGCAATGCCCACGCCGCGCTTTCTGACGATGTTTAAGCCAGAATTCTGAAGCGCTTTCATTTCCGTGTACACCGTTCGCTCAGAAATCCCCAATTTTGCAGCTAAATGGGCTGCCGTTTGAAACGACGGCTCCTGCTCAAGCAGACCCAGCAATTTTACCTGTCTTTTGGTGAGCATTTCTAAATCACCTCCTGACACACTTACCTATTACTTACAGTGGGTTAAAGCAGCTTCAGATGAGAAAATTTCCCGCAGGAAAAGGCCACAAACCAAACAAGCCTGTAATCTGTCAAACCAGTTAGTATTCACTATAGCAGCTGCCCTTGTGATAAATTCATTATAAACAATCCCTTACAGCCCTGTAAATAACAAAAAGCTGCAGGAACTTCCTGCAACTTTTAAGATTTTACAAGTATTTTAAAGAAAGAGTGGCTCAGTGGTACAGGCTTTTACAGCCTTTTTCCTGTCGTCTCTTCATAATCTTTTTCCATGATTGCCCATGACTGCGCAATATCATCCGTCAGGGAGAACAAGCCGCTCCTGCCGACAATATAGATATCCGGCCCCGCCTCATCAATGCGTTTAAAGGTTTTGCGGTTAGATGAGCCGTCCATTTCTATCACGTAATGGTAAAAGTGCTCATCTCTTAGATGTCTTAAGTCAACAATTTTTTCCAAGCTTGATTCTAAGAAACGCTGCCCTGCAAAACCCGGGTCAACCGTCATCACGGTGACCTTATCCAGCAAGTCAATATAAGGCAGAATGGCACTTACTGGTGTTTCAGGATTAAGAACAACTCCCGCCTTTAAACCGGCATCATGAATCTGATCGATTAACCGAAAGGCTAAGCCGTTAAGAGCTTCGGCATGCATACAAATCCACTCACAGTTCATCTTTATCATCTCAGCCACCCAGAAGGCCTGATCGCTAACCATCAGATGAATGGACAAGGGCAGGTTGGAGAGCTTTCTGACTTCACCGATAAACCAGGGAGACAGCGTAATATTGGGAACAAAATGCCCGTCCATAATATCAATATGATAAGAACTGGCATGCTGGTTAAGAAACGTAAGCTCTTCTTTAAATTTATCCAGATTCATACACATCAAAGAGGGTGATATTTCAACTGCTGACATCTCTACTTCCTCGCTTTCTCATAGAATTTCAAAGTCATCAAGACTGATATCTGCTTCATCCTCTGGATTGACTTCCGCTGTTGCTTCCTTGGAAACAGGCTTTTTGATCACGGCATAAACTAAGCCTGTTACCAAAATATTGATCAGCAATCCGCAAATCCCGGCCAGCGGCCGTGTCATGGTCGGAATCATCAGAATCCCGCCAAAAGGCACCGCTGAATCAGCTCCCATCGTCATAGATACAGCACCGCCTGCTGCACCTCCTATGGCGGTTGCAATCAAGCCCGGTATCAGATTGTTCATGACAATGGGAATAACCCCTTCAACAATATTGACAATCCCCATGGGAACAGCTGATTTCAGCGTTTCAATTTCATCCTTGCTGTAGATGTTTTTTCTCATCAGTTTGGCAATAAAATAAGCCAGACCGAAACCAACAGGGGTAGCCGTATTTACCAGCTGCAAAGCAGTTAAGGGTTCTTTGACGCCTTCTGCCTGAAGGGTCAAGACAAAGGCATAGACCGTCTTATTGAGCGGACCGCCAAAATCAACACCACTGAGCACTCCGACAACACCGCCAAAGACAATACGCGATGAGGAGCTGAGCCCTTTTAAGAAGGTTGTCAGCCAGCTGGTAAAGGCGCTGATCGGACCGCCAATCAGGTAAATCATAATCAAACTGCTGACAAAGGCTGTCACAAAAGGCACAATCAAGGTAGGCATCAAGCCCTTTGCCCAGTTTGGAACTTTAAGGTTCTTTAACAGATAAAGAGCCAGAAAACCAGCAATATAACCGCCCAAAATACCGCCGATGAAGCCGGCACTGATACTGTTGGCAATTAAACCGACAACAAAACCCGGTGCAATCCCCGGTTTTCCGGCAACTGAGAAGGCAATCCCAGTCGCAATAACAACAGGTAAGAGACCCAAAGCCTTGCCGCCCATGGTTGCCATAGCATCCCAAAATGAAAATTTCCCGATGATGAGCGCGTCCTGAGACTGACCGCCCATAGCCATCCCAATAGCAACTAAAAAGCCTGCCCCGCAGACGATGGGGATCAAATAGGAAATAGCAGTCAGCAAATGGCCTTTCAAATTAGCTTTTTTCAATAAATCTTTCATTTCTCTCCTCCTATGATGAAAATGCAGCCAAAACATCTTCTGGGCTTTCAGCCTGTAAGAGCCTTGCTACGACCTGATCGTTGCCTAATTTTTTAGCAAAAAGAGCGAGCAGCTTTAAATGTTCCTTCGCTGCCTTAGCATCCGAACCCACCGCAAAAAGAATCACTGCGCGCACGCCCTTGCCATCAAGGCTCTCCCAAGGAATTTCCCGGTCATTAATACCAATGGCTACAGCAGGAACAGTAACAAAGGGACTTTTCCCATGCGGAATAGCTACAAAATTGCCGATACCTGTTTGCCCCTGCGCTTCACGTTCATAGACATCCTTGATAAAGGCTTTCTGATCAGAAATCTTGTTTTCCTGAAGCAGCAAACCAGACAGTGCCTGAAGGGCCTCTTCTTTGGTTTTTGCCGATAAATGAGTGTCGATCAATTTGACATCAATAGCATCCTTTGCTTCCATTGCTTGTCCTTCCTATTGTTGAGCGGCGACTTCTGCCAGTTTGGCAATCAGCTTATTGGGCGATTTGATAGCAACTTCTGTCGGTACCTTGACTGTTTTCTTGCCGGCAAAGCGCTCTTCTCCGGAAATTTTGACATCAATGGCTAGAATCACAATATCGGCTTCTGCAATATCCTGAGCACTCAGCTCGTTTTCAATACCGATGGTGCCTTGTGTCTCGATTTTGACCGTATGTCCCGCTTTTTTAGCTGCCGCTTCTAATTTTTCCTGAGCAATGTAAGTATGGGCAATCCCAACGGTACATGCTGCTACTCCAACGATTTTCATAGTTTTCCTCCTATTTATAAAATTTTTTCGATAGTTGTTTTGCTGTCTGTTAACAGCTTGTCAACATAAGCATCATCTGCCAGATTTGTCATAAAGTGTCTGATCTCATCTTTAACAGCTCTTTCTTCATTTTTTTTCAAAGCCAGGCAGATCACTAATCTGATGTTTTTGATGGTCTCACTCCAGTCCTCAATAGGCTCAGCTAAACGCAGAATCAAAAGCTGGCTTTGCCTAAGCTCGCTTGATTCAAGATGCGGCAGGACTGTCTGCTTGTCAATCTGAATGTTAGCCAGTTTTTCACGTAAAAACAGTTTCTGTTTCAAATGCTGACTGATAGAAGCATCAATCTGCTCAGCTAAAAAGTGATAGACCTCTTCCGCTTTTTGAAAAGATTTTCCGACAAACACTTGTTTAACTAATTCAGAGCTCATTCTTGATTTCTCCAATCTTTTGCCGCAGCCGTTCCTGATCTTCTGCAGTAAACATTCCATTTACCAGTAAAAAGTGGTAAGACGGCGATTGCTTAAGGGGAATGGTTGAGATTAGCAGATCAATCGCAGGATAGGTTTCCTCTAAGTGTTCAACCTCACGCGAAGCAATCACATCAACAATTTCCAATTCTGAAAAATTATTGGCAATTTTAGCCCGCAGCAATTCTGAAATACCGATACCGGTCGTACAGACAATCACAGTTCTTAATTTACGGCCGCCAGTCTCCAGCAATTTGGCAAAGTAAAGCGTTATAAACCCGTTTTCATCTGCCGAAATGGGTGCCAGATGGTAAATGCGGCTGATTTCTTCTGACGTCTGACAGACCTTGTTAAAAAGATCGGGATAAACCAGTTTAATCTGACTGAGCAGACCATTTTGAACCATAATCTTTTGCTCCAAACGTTTGAGCATAGGCTTGATATGATTAGCCAGATCAAAGAAAATATCCTGATTCGTGATATCAAAGGCCCATTTCTGATTCATTAATGTCAAGTAAGTCCGCGTAATTCCCACTACTTCTTCTGAAAAGGAAATACTTTCAGAACTGACTTTTTCCAGCCTTGAAGCTGATAAATACTGATAAAGATAGTAGACTTCAACTCTTGGAATCGGCAGCTGCAAATAACTTTCCAGATGTTTGATAACTTCCTGAGATATGTCCAGCAAAATGTCAGAGGCATCCCTCAGTCCCTTTTTTTCTGTGTCATAGGCATAAGTTTGATGGGCTCTGATACGCTCCATCAAAATATACAAGTGCAAAAAAATGTTGATATTATAAGGATAAGGAATTTTCCCGGAAAGGTGTCTCTCAATTGTTTCTAATTGATAAAGAATAAATGCTGCATCTTTTTCATCAATATCCAGATCGGAATGTTCCTTTAAGTCAACAAAATCAAGAATCTGATCATGCTGAATCCCAGCCAGTATAGCGCGGCGGATATTTTCTTCTTGCCCTTCAATAGCCAGCGTTCGTTTTTTACGCAGCAATTTCAGGTCAAACTTTTTAATATCCTGAGCGATAATTTTCTCATCAGCAATCAAAACGGATTCCCCTAAAAAGAACTCCTCCATAACATCAAATACACTGACGGGTTTTGGTGCCTGCAGGAGCAATAATTGCTTTAGCTTACTTCTTCTTTGCTGGGGGGAATAATCGGCATGCGGCTTATTTTCATACAGCAGCAAATAGCGATCATAGTCCAGCTTGTACCCCCTTCCTTTTTCAGAGATAATCAAGGGACCGTCCGGCAAATCTTCATTGATACTTTTGACCCATCTGTAAATCGTTTTAGCTGACGTGTTTAATTTTTGCGCCAAAACATCAGACGTGATAAAATCCCTTTGAGTTAGCAGGAGATATATGAGTTCCTCACTTTTGCCTTTCAGGCTCATCTAAGCTTCCTCCTTTACATCCTTATGATAGCAATATTTCTTACCAGTATTTTACTAATTATTGTCCATAGCAACAGACATTTATTTGAATTATCTAATAAAATTACAGCAAAAAAAAATAAAGCCTCTGTCATAAAGCTTTATTTTGGATTATTATAAAGAGAACTGCTTGGGAATTATTCCCAGAGCAACCACACCACAATTACGCTCATCTACCTGAGAATATAAAGATACTTTTTCAAAATAAATCTTTTCTAACTATTATGTCTCATTATCTAAGTTCAAGGCAGATATCAAATTTTAATGAATCACTATCCCTAGCATGATAGCTATTGTTAAAATTTCGAGTACTTTTCTTACTTTCATTTTCATTTTACAAATTTCTCTCTTTCAGTTGATGATTTTATTCTACCTGTTTTCTTTTAAAAAAAATAGCGACATCAATGTCGCTATTGAAAATTATGGCTCTATCAATTAGTCGATTCCGTCTTTTTTCATCTCCATCTTAACATCGGCAATTACAGCAGCATCTTCAAGGATTTCTCCCAACATCAGAGCCTGATGATAGAGTTCCTTCGCTCGAGTCTTATTCCCTTCTTCCCTGACTTTATACATCGCTTCTAGTTCTATTACTGCTGGTTTATAAGTGTACAGCTGGGTTCTATCAATAATCTGCTGAGCTTTATCAATAAGAGGCTTAGCATTCTTATAGTCACCATGCAAAGCATAGACCGCTGCCATATTCGTTACTGTTAATAGTAACTCAACATTATAGAGTTCATTTGCTTCAAGCTCTTGTCGGAGTAACTTTCGCGCAATTTTTTTAACTGTCTTTATATCGTAGTAGGTTTCATAGGCAGATTTTTGCAGGAAATAAGCTAAGTAAAGGTAATCATTAAAAGCAAATTTTTTCTTTTGAAGGGTTTGTTCAAAGACATCGTCATAGATTTCTTTGATATCAGGCAGCTTACCCCCTTGAAGCGCACCCATGAGCTTTTCAGATAGGTCTAAAAAAAGCAACTCATCCTCTGGGAGTACATCAAAGTACTTCTCATAGATATCCTCAATCAAATCTATCTTTTTTTGGATGCGCTTCTTGTCCCCATAGGTTGGAAATTTAACAATCTGATTTTTCATATCCAGATAACCTTCAGATAGTTGGAGGCCGCCTCCTCCAAGTAAATCAGAAATCGGTACTTCGAGCATCCTGGCAATATACTCCAACTTCTCTAACGTCGGCAAGGATATCCCTTTTTCAATGCGTTGCAACTAGCGAATAGTCAATTTCTCTTCGTTCCCACAAAGATTTCTTTGTGATAAGCGTTTACTTTTTCTTTTATCCCTAATAAGCTGTCCCAATTCTTTTTTTCTAATAACCATAATCATATCTCCTAATTCCCATTAAGGTTAAAAGAGTGTGATGCAATTCCTATAGATAAATCCAACCATCCAAATTAATTGTACCCCAAAAAAATATCTTCTCAATATTAAAAATATGTTATTTCTGTAACAGTGATATCATCACTAGTTAGACTAAAAGGGTGCGGTTTTTCTTTCAGGCTTGAAAATTGCTTTTTAGGTCTAGAATTTACAATATAAGTGCAATTAAAAAACTCATAAAATTCTCAGTAAAATACTTTACTTGGAAAAATTTTATGAGCTATTGTTGTTTTGCTTATAGAGGGGCAAGAAAGCAGTCTTATCGTTATGACATAAGGTCTAAAAGTTACAAAAATCGCAAAAAATTTAAAAGACAAGCTTCCAGTACAGGTCGTGAAATTAAATGCCCCTAAAGGAAAAGCAACTTCTATCTGGACATTTCCTCCTCCTACCTTCAATAAATTCTACCGTAGTTTAAAGGTCTTGGGAGCCCAAGTCAAGACTAAGTAGGCACCAAAGATGATATAGAGCAGAACTACCAGTCCCATCAACCCAAGGAGAGAAAGTGTCAAGTGTCTAAAGTTTTGCAGTAAAAGCCAAAAAAGCATATAAGTCCCACCGCTGATAATCGTATACAGATAACTGCGCGATCGCATTTCCACGGTGAAAGGTTGAAGAAGAAAGTAGAGATAGAGAAAATGGAGGTTGAAAAAGAGAAGGGCAACAAGCTGACAAAGCAGGATAAGCAGGAAGTGCTCGAACTTAAAACCATAAATCACTGCAGACAAAGAGACGGAAGCCAAAACCAAGGCTAGGAATATAGGAATATTGTAGACGAGAGAAGTCTGCAGCCGGACTTTTAAGATTGCTAAGACAAAGCTAGGCTGCCGATAATAGTTAAATTTTAAGAAGTGGCGGTCTAGGTTGAAAAAGCAATATTTCATATAATATTCACCCAGATAGGCGATGTAGCCCAGTAAACTGGTCAGGATAAGCAGACTGTCAAAGGGCAGGATCTGCCGTATTCTATCTAAAAAGTCCACATTTAGAAAGAGCATCAACTGGGCTAGACATGTTACCAACAAAATGATCAACAGACGAAGACCGACCCGTTTCTTCAGCGCCCAGCCCAAACGTCTGAGAAAAACCTGATTGAGGTAGGCAGCGCCTGTCTTTTGTCCAGGTGCAATGGAGACGGTAACGGCGATATCTCCTTCCTTGAAGCCCAAGCCAGTCCGATTAGCCTCTGAAAATTGCTTGGCAGAGGAACTCAGAACTGAGAAAGTCACCAGACGCCGAGCTAAAAAATCTAGATTTTTAGCAACAGACAGACGCCACAAACCAAAACCAAGCAAAACTGTTCCGAGCAGACCAGCCGGCCAGCTAAAAGCCCACTGGCTGGACAAACCCTTACCTAGGCAGAAAAGCCCCGCGAGATATGCCAAGCCGATAGAAATCCCTGCAAAGGCGAGAATCGTATGATAACGATTAGGGCTACGATGTTGGGGACGGTATAGATTCAGAGTCAAAGCTCTCAGGCAGACTCGGAAGCCCAAGGTCAGACTAGCAAAAAAGATAGCTTCAAGAACAGGCCAGCCGCTAACAGCAAAAATTGCTCCTAAACCAATTCCCAGAGTCAGAAACTGGCTCAGAAGCTCCAAAATTTCTGTCAATAGATAGTAAGGTCTTGTCTGTATATGAAAGACCTTTAGCGCTACTAGCTGGCGCCGACTCATAAAGTCAACCCTAATGAGCTCATTATTCACAAAACTGCTCATAATGAGCGAAAAAGCGATAGCCAAACCTTTTATCAGACTTTGAGAAGAATTGGCCAAATCAGCCGGCCAGGAAAGTTCCTGAAAAAATTTTCCTTGGAGAGAAAACCAGACAGTAGCTGTAATCAGAAGACCACCCAAATAGAGCAACAACTTAGCTAAGCGCTGGAAGCCAACTAGAAGAATCCGAATAACACTAGCTACCTGCTTGACCTTGCTGTCGTAGAGACTGTCTTTAATAAAACTGCCCAACCAAGGAATTTTTTGCAGCAGGTAGAGTGTGTTATTATAGGTCTGGACTAGCTCCAGACGCAGAAGGAGAAAAATCAGGGATCGGTAAGTCATCTATTTCCCTCCTTTCAAGGCCTTAAGCAGGCTTTCTTCAAACTGCTCCTGCTGCTCATTGTAATCCAGACGTGTCAACCGTCCCTTATCCAGAACTACTACTTCATCGCAGAGATCCTCTGCCAGAGCCATAATATGAGTGGAGAGCAGAATGATATGATCCTCCCGCAGCTGTAATAACATCTTTTTAATCGCGATGCTGGAGACAACATCAACTGCGGTTAAGGGTTCATCCAGCAAGATGACCTGTGGTCGGGCAATCAGAATACAGAGCAATGAGAGTTTGCTCTTCATTCCGGCAGAATAGCCTTTAATCAGACGATGCCCGTCCTTGAGTGAAATATCCATAAAGGTTAAATAGTCCTCCGCCGACTGGCTATCCGGACCACCATGAAGACTGATATAAAACTGAAGAAACTCATAACCCGTCATAAAATCTGGCAGATAGTTTTCTGAAAAAACCATGCCAATATCCTCAATCTGCAAGGACCGCATCTGACCATCTGCCTCTATCAGCTCTATCTGACCCTCATCTGCCTCGTATTCTCCATAAAGAATACTGAAGAGCGTTGTTTTCCCTGCTCCGTTGCGACCCAAAAGACCAGTAATCTTACCCTGTTGAAAGCGATAGGAAGCTCCATCTAAAACGCGCTTATCAGAAAATGATTTCTGAATATTTTGGATTTGCAGATACATGTCTTCCTTCCTCCTAATATCTAGTTTTACAAAAGACAAACTTTAATTTTATCATAATGTTGAAATAATGAAATGATACCCCTATTTATAAATAAATTTTGAAATAGATATTTTAAGTTAAAAGGCACAAAGAAATAAATTACTTTAACTCGGATTTTCAACCATGAACCATGACTAATCTCTTATTCGAACTTCTCTAATACCATTTTCTAATTGTGAATTTTTCAGCAACTTTTTCAATAAGACTAGTTGCTACTAGCTGATTTATACCTGAGACTTGGATCGCTTGAAATTTTTGAATCTAGCTGTCTGCCTTCGTCTCAATGGTATCTGCTGTCATTAGAGACAGACCACTTATCACGGTTCACTGCAATAGCAAGTCGTTTTTTTATCTTATATCCTTTGTAAGTCATATCATTCCCCTTCTTATGTCAATTTCAAGAAAAATAATCTTGTGAAATTATTCAATCTAGCCTTTTAAAGTTCTATAACCCCATTGTAAGAAAATAAGTCCTAAAAAAATAGCGACATTAATGTCGTCTGATATTAAAAAAGGAAGATTCTAAGCAAATCTTCCTCCTTATTATTAATATTATATTAAATTGCCCTTCCCTAGGCTCACTCCGGTAAAATAGCTACTGCCCTAACCGGTGAACCTGTGGCTTTTTCCCAATGCGGGTAAGCGATAGCTATCAAGCTTCCTGTTGCGGGTACTTGGTCAAGATTTGCCAGTACCTCAAGCTGATAGATATCCTGTTCCAGCACATAATATTCTTCGGCTAAACGGCCGTTTTGGGCGGCCCGGACACCGCTGTCCGTATCCAAAGTTTCATGACCTAGAGCTGAAATGTTTCGCTCATGAATTAGAAATGCCAAAGCCCCATGCGACCAGCCGGGTGTATGCTGCACTCCTTGATCGTCAAGATTGCGAATGGCTTCTTGATCCGGCCAGCGCTTTGACTAATCACTGCGAAAGGCCACAAAGCTGCCGGCAGGGATTTTACCGTGCTCTGCCTCAAAAGCAATAATATCTGCTTTAGTCAGTTCATAATCAGGATTAGCTGCCACTGCCTGTGATTTATCAATCACAACCAAGGGCAAAAGCAAATCTTTCAAATCGATCTCATCCAGCCAGCGGCCGCCTTCTACAAAGTGAATAGGGGCATCAATGTGAGTGCCATACTGACCGACAACAGAAAACTGCTGCACATGAAAACCATCTTTTAAAGTAAAAACATCTTTCTTTTCCAAAGCAGGCAAAGGCGGAAAATGCGGGCTTTGGTCGTTGATTTGATGGGTTAGATCCACCCATTTAGCTGATTTTAGGGTTTGATAGGCAGCTGATATATTTGACATAACATGTCCTCCTTTATAATACAGCGATCAGCATATAATAGCGCAACAACTGCTGGCTAAATGCGATTTTTAGCCCTTATATAGAATGAACAGCTGCTGCATCATTTAAAATACTGTCATCCAGCTGATTGGTCTCTTTGGCCGTAATGAGTCCTGCTAAAATACTGTCGTTGACATTTACCAAGGTCCGCCCCATATCCACAATCGGATCGATTGCAATCAAAACGCCCAGAGTTGTTACAGGAAGATTGAGCGCTCCCAAGACGATCAAGGTAGTGAATAAAGCTCCGCCGCCAACACCGGCAACACCGAAAGAAGCAATGACATCAATCAGAACAAGCATCAGGACAAACTGCCATGAAAAAATATTAATACCAACCGTCGGTGCAATAATAGTGGCAACAATGGTCGGGTAAACCCCGGCGCAGCCATTTTGCCCAATCGTCAGACCAAAGCTGGCAGCAAAGTTAGCAACGGTCGGGCTGACACCCAGAGATTCTGTTTGAATTTTGACATTTAAGGGCAGAGTCCCTGCACTCGTACGTGAACTGAAGGCAAAAAGCAATGCCGGCAGTGCCTTTTTATAATATAGAAAAGGGTTGATACGATTGATGAGCAGTATCAGCGTATGGACCAGCAAAACGAGAATCAAAGCGGTATAGACAGCTGCGATGAAAAGTCCTAGACGGCCGATACTTGCCAGAGAATTTACCGCAATGGTATTGGTAATCAGAGCGAAAGTGCCATAAGGCGTCAGTGCTAAAACCAATTTAACAAGCCGATTGATAATCAGCTGCAGTGCCTTTATTCCCTTGGCAAAAACGGCTGCATATTCAGGGTCACTTTTTTGAACAGACAAATAAGCAAAGCCGACCAAAAGTGCAAAAATGACAACTGCTATCGTGCTTGTCGCCCGGCTGCCGGAAAAATCGGCAAAAATATTGCTGGGCAGAAAACTGACAATCTGCTGAGGCAGCGTAAGACCTTCGATTTCACCTTGGTGTTCCTGAATGCTGGCCAGAGCTTCTTTGCCTGCTCCTCCGGTAAAATTAGCTCCCTGCAGCTTAAATAAGACAGTCGTGAAAAAACCTATCAAAGAGGCAATAGCTGTCGTTCCCAGCAAAATGCTCAGAGTAATCCCTGTAATTTTCTTAAGATTTTGTTTTACTTCCAGCTGTGTAAAGGCACCAACCAAGGATAGAAAAATCAGCGGCACTACCAGCATTTTAAGAAGCGACACATAGCCGTTTCCAACAATTCCGATCCAATCAAGAGCTTGGGCTAAAATCTGACTTTTTGCCCCCAAAATCAGCTGGAGAACGAAGCCAAAAGCCGCTCCCAAAACCAGCGACAGCAAGACTAAACTCGTAAAGCCCACTCTTTTTCTATGGACAAAAGCTAAGATCGCTAATAAAAGAAGCGCAGCTGCTACAATAATTAATGTTGAAAATGTATCGTTCATAAAATCCTCCTTTGACATCATCCAAATAAAAAACTTGCAAAGCTGCTGCCTTGCAAGGACGTTAAAACGTGCTACCACCTTGAATTTATGGTATTCTCACAAATACCAACTCCATCAGTACACCTAAATATACTGGAAAGCTGTATGGGGCTTACCCCTAACAATTTCAGAAAAAACTCCCTTGATTGTTATCATTCAAAGACCATATTCAAAGCGACCGGCTAATCTTCTCACACCTGACGAAGACTCTCTGTTTAGCGGCAAACTTTTACTTTTTCTTATCAGTATGATGTATTTAATTGTTTTTTATTATAGCCGTAACCCCCTTTAAAATCAACCGATTCAGGCATTAAGCTTATTTATGGACTGCCATAAGTAAAATTTATAGGAGTAACTCCCGGCAAAATCAAAAGGCCTCCGCCTTTGGCGAAGACCCTTAATATCTTAATAGATGTCAAGCTTATAAGCTTTTCACAATATTGACAACATTTTCAACTGTAAAGCCATATTTTTCAATGACTTCAGCAGCCGGAGCTGAGGCACCAAACTTATCAATACCAAGAACCTTGCCGTCTAAGCCGACATACTTGTACCAAGGCTGTGTTGCTGCCATTTCAATTGCAAGACGGCGGCGGACCGAGCTTGGCAAAACAGCTTCCTTGTAATCATCGGACTGAGCATCAAAGAGCTCGGTTGACGGAACAGATACAACCCGTACCTTGCCGCCTTTGGCTTCAAGTTCTTTTGCTGCCTTAACAGCCAGATTAACTTCTGAGCCGGATGCCAGAAGAATCGTATCAAAATCTGTGCCTGTTTCATAGATGACATAAGCACCCTTAGCAACCGAAGTAAAGCTTGACCCTGCTTCAACAGCTAAGTTCTGACGGGTTAAGACAAGAGCTGTTGGAGTGGTCTTGCTTGTCAGAGCATAATGCCAAGCAGCCTGTGTTTCACGCGCATCTGCCGGACGGAAAACTGTCAGATTAGGAATAGCACGCAGGCCGGCTAAATGTTCAATCGGTTCGTGAGTAGGCCCGTCTTCACCGACAGCGATCGAATCATGGGTAAAGACATAAGTAACCGGAACACCCTGAAGAGCTGACAGACGAACAGCAGCCTTAAGGTAGTCTGAGAAGACAAAGAAGGTGCCGCCGTAAACACGCAAGCCCCCATGAAGAGCCATACCGTTCAAAACAGTTCCCATAGCAAACTCGCGCACACCAAACTGGATATTGCGGTTGAGCGGGTTATCAGCATCCTGAAGCCCATCTTCTTTAATGTAGGTCATATTAGAATGAGCCAGGTCAGCTGATCCGCCAAGGAAGTTAGGCAGGACAGCTGCCGCTGCATTGATAGCATCCTGTGAAGAATTGCGGGTGGCTTGGGAGAAGCCATCTTCATAAACAGGGAAGTCTGCTTCTTTAATGTCAACAGGATCCTTGCCGGAGATAATAGCTTCAACTTCACGCGCTTCTTCAGGATAGGCCTGACGGTATTCTCCTACCAGATTTGACCAAGCGGCATAAGCGGCTTCGCCGCGGTCAGCAACATTTTCTTTAAAGTCAGCATAGACGTCTTCAGGTACTTCAAACGGTGCGTAATCCCAGCCGAGAGCTTTGCGGGTTGCAGCCGCTTCCTCTTCTCCAAGCGGTGCACCGTGAACAGCATTGGTTCCGCCTTTAGTAGGAGCTCCGTAGCCAATCACTGTTTTCACTTCAATCAGGCTTGGCTTACCGGCACTTTTAGCCTCTTCAATAGCAAGGCTGATGGCATTAACATCTGTGCCGTCTTCAACCAAGCTGGTATGCCAGCCATAAGCCTCATATCTAGCACGGATATTTTCAGTGAAAGCATCATTGGTTTCACCATCCAAACAAATATCATTGGAATCGTAAAGGACAATCAGTTTATCTAAGTTTTGTTTAGCGGCATAGGAAGAGGCTTCACCGGAAACACCTTCCATAAAATCACCGTCACCGGCAATAACATAGGTATAGTGATCAAAAATAGGATAGCCTTCGCGGTTGTATTTGGCTGCCAAGAAGCGCTCAGCCTGTGCCAAACCGACAGCCATCGAAATCCCTTGCCCAAGCGGACCAGTCGTCACATCAACACCGGCAGTGTGGCCGTATTCTGGATGTCCCGGTGTTTTTGAACCCCACTGACGGAACTGTTTGATTTCATCCATGCTCACATCTTCAAAGCCTGACAAGTGCAAGAGAGCGTATAAAAGCATAGATCCGTGGCCTGCAGACAAAACAAAACGGTCACGGTTGATCCAGTTTGGCTGACTCGGACTGACTCTTAAGTGCTTTGTATATAAGCTGTAAGCCATAGGTGCAGCCCCCATAACAACACCCGGATGGCCTGATTTCGACTTTTCAATAGCATCCACACCCAAAAAACGGATGGCATTAACCGATAAATCTGACATAATATTCTCCTTTATAATTGATACCCTTATTTTAGCATAAAACGCTTACTTCTTCCAGAAATCTTAGAAAGCAAGCCGTCTTCTTTTAAAAAACTATCCACACATCGGGCGATATGCGGATAGAAACTGTCATTTTTAGCAGCTGCCCTGCCTGCAGGTGTGACAAAAACAGTTATAATAAGCAGCTGCCTGAAAAGTTAGCTTTGATTTTGCCGTCCAGACAAAGCAGAGGTTACAGCAGTAACCAAAGCCGTCTCAGCTTAAAGCATAAACAGATACAGTAGTTAATTACAGCAATGCCTTAAACTGGATGTTAGAGTCGTGTTCGAAGCAGTCATCAAAACCGCGTGGATGGTGGTATTCAATTCTGTCCTTATCCTGTGGATAAGTATATTTACCGCCAACTTCCCAGATGAATGGGTGGAATTGGTATTGCAGACGTTCTTTGCGCATCTTCCAAAGCGTTAAAATTTCATCGGTTGACGCCATAAAGTTAGACCAAATATCGTAATGCACTGGAATGATGACTTTTGCACGCAGGTTTTCAGCCATACGAAGAAGATCAATAGAGGTCATCTTGTCTTGAATACCGATAGGATTGTCACCATAGTTGTTGATGGCAACATCGATATTGAAGTCTTTGCCGTGTTTGGCAAAATAGTTTGAGAAGTGGGAGTCAGCACCGTGATAGATAGTTCCGCCCGGTGTTTCAAAGACATAGTTGACGGCCTTGCGAGCCATTTCTTCATCTGTAACAGCTAAACCTTTTAGCTCACCGTCCTGCTCATCTGCACCGTCCACCGGCAAAGTTACCAAACAAGTCCGGTCAAAAGACTCAACAGCTGTTACTTTGATGTCTTTAAATTCAAAGGATTCACCCGGTTTAATAACAATGATGCGATCTTCCGGAACACCCCATTTTTTCCAAATTTCACCGCATTCGTAAGGGCCGACAAATTTAACATGATCCAATTTCGGATTATTGACAATGGCCGCAGCTGTATTGATGTCAATATGGTCACTGTGGAAGTGGGAAACCAGATAGTAGTCCAGTTCATTGATGGCAAAAGGATCAATAACCATGGGCTGCACGCGCAGATTAGGCTGCAATTTACGCACACCGGCCATATTAGCCATTTGATGGCCGCGTACCATATCTTTCACTTTCTTGGTTGATTTGCCGCGGTTAGACCAAAGATCCATAACGACATTGGCACCGCCCGGTGTTTTTATCCAGACACCGCAGTTGCCCAGCCACCACATGGCAAAATTATCAGCAGGAACGACCTCCTCTTCGATTTCTTCGTTGAGCCAGGTTCCCCACTCAGGAAAAGTGCTTAAAATCCATGATTCTCTTGTAATGTCTTTAACATTAGCCATTGACGCTTCCTCCTCTATTTGGATATATTTTCTACACTTTTATGATACCCCTATCATAATCCTAAAAAAAGACCAAATAAAGCACAAATTTGTGTTCACATTTGGACTGTTGTTAAAGGTCTCATCGATAAACTATACTGTTTCCAATTGTTTTAGCTGAAAAATCAAGTGCATTTACGAATAATAGTATTAGAGGGCCAAAAAGGTGCCTTCTATTTGGCAGTGCTGAACAGGACACTGTTTTAATATTCCAAAGCTTAAGTCTGCCGTTAGGTAAAATAAAGAAAGGAGTATATGCTAAATCGAGAAAGCAAAAGCAGAGGTTTCTGCAGGCAGGCTTCATTAACACCTGCCAAGATAAAAACGGAACTGTGACTGATGCATGACTGTGTACGTATCTTATAACATTTCAAAATTTCTATACAGCAAAACGAATTCAACCAGGCATCAGCTGGATTTAAGCTTAACAAAACACCGCAGGCTTTTAGCTGCGGTGTTTTTGACTGCAAGACTGCTTCAAACCAGAGCTAGTTTTCAGTTGCCGTTTTCAGCCGTGTATCATAGAGCAGTTCTTGATTAATTAAACGCTCAATTTTGGTTTTTAAAACATAGCAGTCATTATCATCTTTGACATAATGACGGATATAGCTTTCTAATTTTTTATCAAAATCGTCCTGACCCGCCTGAGCATGCTGTTTAGCAAAGCGGATTAATTTTATGGCATCGTCGTCCGTCAAAATCGAATGAACAAAGAGTGTCGGCAGCTTGGTCTCAAGCTTATCAGCAGCCGAAATCACCAAATCAACGGCAATAATATCAGCAATACTGTAAAACTGTTCAGACGTTAAAACCGCTTCAATTTTACTGTGAGGCAGATACTGACTGCACTGCTGCATGAACAATTTTTGAACACCGATGCCCTCATCACAGACCAAAGCCAGAGTAACAGGCGGTGTCGGCTTCGATTCGGCATGCTCTAATTCGCCGCCGATATGAATCGTAATATAAGCAATATCATCATCATTCATTTTGATAAACCAGGACTCTTCCAAAAGAGGGATACAGGCCTTGGTCATAGCAAACAAATCTGCATATTTATCCTTAATTTGTTCGGTCAAAGGATTATTGGCTGCTATGCCGTAGGTTTTTCGAAAAAGCAGGGCTTTGCAGTGCGTCAGCAGCTGATCGAGCAGCAGCTTTTTATTTTGAAAATGAACATGGTAATCCAATTCAAAAGTATTGATAAAATGTCCCAATATGCGGCGCATATCATCATAATCATGGCTTTCCAAATGAGTATCCTGATCCTTGCGGTAAGACAAAAACAAAACCGCAACTAAGGATATTTCAATCTCATCCAGCTCCAAACCAAATTCTTTTTTCAGGTTTGCGGTTAGATTTTTAGCAATCTCATACTCTTTTCGTTCTTTAATAGGGGAGAATTCCTGCAGCAAATCACTTTGCTCCTCCGCAGACAGTCTCAGATTGCGGTAGCTTAAAATGTGATAAGGCAGCGTCTCAGCCATCAGGCGGATATCCTGAGAATTGATTTTTTTCCCCAGCAATTTCTGAGACGCCTGCAGTTCCTTGTCCATAAAGGCAGAAATATCACCTGAAAAATAACCGGACAGACCGACAAAATGCCGTAATTTATCGCGAACCATAGCGGTGTAATTGGGATTGCTATCCATGTAAATGGTGTAGAGCAGCTTATTCAGATATTGAATCTTAGACAAAGGATGACATTTCAGGTGATAACCCCGCGACTTAGTAACTTGCAGCTGGATACTGTATTGCTCAAAAGACAGTTTCTCGCGGATTTCATTAAGATCGTTTAAAATCGTATTGCGGGACACGCCGTTCAGCTGCATCAGTTTCTCAATGGTTACACGGTCTCTGGAAACGGCAATGTAAGTAATGCTAAGAAGCATCCGTTCATGCACGCTCATGACATAAGAATAATCATCCAAACCAGCTAAAAGAGTTTGGCAGGCTTCCTTTTGCTTAAGCGACAGGAGAATTCCCACACGCGGATGACTGATAATTTTAGGAAGCTGAGGCGGCAGGGCTTCATTTATTTTATCCAGATGATAATAAACTTTGCGCCTCGATTGGCCTAAAACTTTTGAAATAGTCATAACGGTCTCAGGCTCCTCTAACTTGATGAGATAAGCCAGAAGATCATAACTATTTCGATCCAGGATAATCATTTTCCACATCCTTTGTTAATCTATTAGAACTTTGCAGTACAAAACAATACGCCGACAGGTCATTTCGATAAAAGCAGGAACTGTCAAAAATCGTTTATTGCTGGGAAAATCCTTCTCCAAACAGCATCGGCAGAATCATGAAAAGCACACTAAGGTACTAGCTTCATTATACCATACTTCCAAAAGAGCGAATCGCTTTCTTTAGCCGATAAGCTTTTGCACTACCACGATACTGCAGTTATGCAAAAGACCCGTTCTTCCTAAGCAGAAAAAACAGGTCTTTTGCCAGTTGTAAAAAGGAATTTGCCGGCAGTACGGCAGTGAAAATCAATCTTAATTTTCAAGCTTGTGCAGCAGTTTATCTTTGAAGTAGTTAAAATAGGTCTTTTTATCCGTTACCGTAACTGTCTTGCCAGTCATGCCGTATTTCACAAGCTTGCTGTCTTTTTTGGAGACCGTTACTTTGGCAGTTACCTTAAAGAGATTGCCGTTTTTGGTTTTGGTAGCTGACAAGGCAACATTGGTAATTTTACCTTTAAGAACAACTCGATCATTGCCCTTTCTTTCCAAAGAAAGCCGGGTCTTTTGTCCTTTTTTCATAGAAACAACATCATCAGAAGAGACATAATAGACAATCAAGACTTTCTTGGACTTTCGAATGTCAGGGTAAAGCTGACCGATTTCAGCCAACTTAGGAATGATATTGATCCCTTCATATTTGGGATTGGTGTGGATAATCCCATCGTCTGAAGCAAAGATAGAAATTTTCTTTACCTCATCATCATTGCCGGAGCTCTTCTTTTCAGCTTTCTTATCCTTACTGTCCTTGTCTTTATCATCATTTTTAGAATTTTTGCTGTCAGATTTCTTTTTGGATTTTTCCTTGCTATCTTTTTTATCAGTTTTCTTAGCTTTTTTCTTGGCTTCTTCTGCTCGTTTTTGCCTTTCTTCTACAATTTTCTTTTGTTCAGCCTGCTGTTTAGAGTCGGCATTTTCTGAATAGGTAAGCAGCAGATCGCCTTTTTTAACGCTGGCATTATTGTCCAAATTATTTTTAATGATGGACGTATCACTGTAGGATTGAATAACCGATACCACCCTTGTCGGAGCCACTTCTCCTGTGGATGTGACGGTTATTTCCTTTTTGGCAAAACAGAGAAAGACTATTATAAAGATGATCAAGCAGACCAAAGGAACAATCAAGAGGGTCGCAAAATTATGATAGCGTCTCCTATAAAATTCTGCACTTTGTAAAAATTTAGGATCCATCTTATTCCTCACTTTCAATGAAACAGCTCATAATAGAGACCCTTATCAGCCAAAAGGCTCTCAGGTGTTCCCTGCTCAACAACCCGTCCCTGATCCATGACGATAACATTGTTAGTCCGTTGGGAGATACTCAGGCGGTGAGCAACAAAGATAATGGTTTTATCGGACATCTGCAAAAGATTATCAACAATTTTCTTTTCGGTCAGAATATCCAGACTGCTGGTAGCCTCATCAAGGATTAAAATCGGTGCCTTGGTTAAGAGTGCTCTGGCCAGGGCAATACGCTGCTTTTGACCGCCGGAAACACCGGCACCGTCTGATAATTCAGTCTGATAGCCCAGCGGCATTTGTTCAATATCTGAGCGGATTTCAGCAATTTCGCAGGCACGAATAATCTCTTCCTGACTTGTCCCTTCTTTGGCACCCAGAGTTAAGTTATCCATAATAGATCCGCTGAACACATAGGCTTGCTGAGGAAGGTAGCTAATGTGCTGCCGCAGAGCGGTTTTATCAATAACCTTTAGGTCATTGCCATTGATACGGACAATCCCTGTGTTGGGCTCATAAAAGTTGACAATCATCTTGGCCAGAGTTGTCTTACCGGAACCGCTGGGACCGACAATACTGACCTTATCCCCTTTTTTGATGGTTAAATTGATATCTGACAGCGTATCGCGGCCAAAGCCGTACTTATAGGAAAGATTTTCAAAAGTAATATCACCGTCCAAAAAACTGCTGTCTGACAACTCACCGCTGTTTTCAAATTCAGATTCAACCAAGTAAACCTCATTCAAACGAGTATTGGCAACACGGGCGGACTGCAGCTTGGATTGTAAATTGATAATATTTTCAATCGGATTTGAAAAGTAAGATAATAAAGCGTTGAAGGTAATAAGCTGACCGACTGAAATTTTATTATCCATGACTAAGCGCGAACCGTACCAGAGAATAACGACATTAAGAATAAGCTTGGCACCGCTTTTCAGGGCAGATTGAAGAGCACTGTATTTGTGCAGTTTGAAATTTTTTTCCAAATAATCCACAAATTCACTGTCAACGTTTTGGTAACGAGTTGTTTCACTCGTGAGTGATTTGATGGTTTCCATCCCATTGATATCTTCAATGATAGAAGAGCTGACCACGGCATTGCTTTCCATGACCTCGTGATTCATTTTTTCAAAAGGTTTCAAGAAAACAAAAACAATAACAGCATAAATCGGAATGGACAGCAGAGTCAGAAAGAACAGGTTATTGTTCTGCACCAACAGGACCCCGCCAACCAAGACAATCATGGTCAGATCTAAAAAGATGGAAAAGATAGTTGATGCGACAGCATCAATAATCTGATTGGCATCTGTAAAGCGGGAAGTAATCTCACCTGTACGTCTTGTCGCAAAGAAAGACATGGGCAGAGTAAAGATATGCTTAATATAAGACAAAATGACATCAATCACCAAGCGCAAACTGAGAACTGCCAAGAGATAATCCTTGGCAAAAGCCATAACCTGCTGAATAATATAGGTAACGACCAGACCGATGGTAATAATCCCCAAGGTCGACACCAGCTGATCGGGGATATACTCATCTAATATACCTTGAAGATAGTAGGAGCCGACAATATCAATCAAGGTTACAATTAAGCTGGCCAGAATGATATAAGTCATCAGCGCTTTTTGCTTAAAGATTAAAGGGAAGAAGTTAGACAGACCGTTCTTTTTACCTTTATGAGGCTTATAATTCGGCTGCGGAGCCAAGAAAATGGCTACTCCTGTCCACTCTGACTGAAAGTGCTCCTTACTCATCTTAGTGACCTTGACCGACGGATCCGGATCCCCAATAATGAGATTGTTCTTTTCATTGGCATAAACAACATAGTAATGCTGCAGGCGTTGATTCTTAATCACGTGGACAATGAAAGGATAAGTCAAGTCATCATAGTCAAACAGCGTCATATCCGCCTTAATAGAACGTGTTTCAAAGCCAATCTTTTTAGCAGCTTCGACAATGCCAAGAGCCGTCGTTCCTTGTTTATTGGTCTTTGACAATTCCCGCAGATGAGCAAGAGAATAGTGCGAACCATAGTGCCTAGCAACAGAAGCCAAGGCTGCTGCCCCGCAGTCTCTGGTATCAATCTGGGGAACCATCTTATAATGTCTGCGCCAGAAAAGACGAGAAGTGCCTTCCGGCAGCGGCTCAGAAACACCCATTCTTCCTCTGATAATTCTTTTGATAATTTCTAAGACAATATTAACAGCTACCACAATTAAAACAACATAAATAACCTGTTCCATAAAACTAATCTTTCTTCATCCATTTTTCAGAAAAATAACCCAAACTATTCTGGGTCATTTTAAAGCCTTAAAATACTTTAATATCTTAAAGAAACGCTTACCATGCTATCATCATACTTCTCCAGCATCACTCATAATTTAATGTTTTATCATCTTTAATAGTTTTGCGCCATCAATCACAATGAGAGAAAGTCCTTCTAAGACCATTAAACCAACAAGAATGTACTTAAGGGGTCTTATCGGTGTGTATACAGCCATTAACCCCATTATTACAAAAATCGGCAGCAAACTATTCTGAAATAGACGTTTAATCATAGGCTATAACCAGCTCCTATAGAGATTTCAAGCAAATTTTAATAAGTTTACTGTCATTTAAATTACAATCAGTTTTTATTAAAAAAAGAACAAATATAAACCATAAAATGCTATTGCAATACACTCTAATACAAAGACCCCAAAAGAAATCAGCCTAATTGCCATAAGCAGCGATTAACGGACATACTATGCAGCTAATCATAAAAAGACGACTTAAAATACTCCACATGTTATTACCATCCGTTTTTCCAATCTTCAGCTTCAGAAAGAGCAGTTACATCTGCCAAAATGATTAAATACTGATGATTGAAGAGGGACTAAAATATGATAGAACTACAATGAGTTTTACGACTTTAAAATCTGAATTTGATTACTTGTTACTTGGTCTTAAAATAACTAACGCCGATAATGATTAGTGAAATAATATCCACCAAAATTAGTAAAGTAAGACAACAATATTTTGTCGTATTATTTCCGCTGGATGCACTAATCCTCGCTAAAATTCCCGAAATAATAGTCGCTGACATTGCAATCACTAAGACTTTCTTAAAATCTAACATATCAATAACCTGTTACAAACCCATTATACGTACCATGAATTAAAACTTGCAGCTGCACCAATAGCAGCACCAAATTAACCAAAATCTACCGTTATTTATGGGAGTTTAAATCTCTTAGTACTTGTAAGAAATACTTACCGTATACTGCAATCATAAGTAAACTTGCCACCAATCCTATGAGGAAAGTAATCAGCTCTATGTTTTTACTTGGAAACCACTTTGGAATAAATACCAAAATGCTCATACTGATTACATACAACAGACAAATTATTATAGTATGTACCGAAATTTTCATATCAAACTCCTAACATTTTTTAATCCAAATTCCGTACTTATCATAGCTGAAACCTTTCATAAAGCCAGCATATAACCAATAATTTGACAATACTTTTGCTTTCACTAATGCAAAAGATAATAAACAAATAGACCAAGCAAAATGATGACACAGATAAATGAAATTACTATGTTTTTACTGCGGTAAGAAATAAGTGCTAATACACAAAGAGCAAGTAACACTAAAATTGACTGAATTATGTGCATAAACCAACATCACCTTTTCTAAATTTGTACTGATATTTTTAATGAATTCAATAATATACCTTGTACCTAGAATAGACTAACATTCGTATTCCAAAAGAAAAATACTATTAAAATTATTAAAGTTAACTCTAAACCTACTTTAAGTAAGCGTAGTACCAATTGAAGTCATACAACTAATTTTCAATATATAGAAATGATTCAATTGATAACTAGAAGCTGTTAATTACCAGAACCCTCCGTCTCCCCACCCTTCTCTAGCACCAATATAAACACCTGCCACTGTAGTCAAGCCGAGAGTCCCAAGAGCTAGATAAGGTCCTGCAACTGGAACTCGCCAAAAAAATTGAGCTGGCTTGAAACCAGCCGTAAATCCTGTTCCAGCTCCTAAAACTCCACCAGCAATTGCTCCAACAAAACCTGAACCATCAATATCTGCAAGATAGTCTTCTCCTGCTGCTTCAAAATGGTCAAATGCCATTGAGTCTAAAGTTACTGTATTCATAAAACTTCTCCTTTTCTAAATATTGCTGTCATTTAGCATTTTAAAATGACAGGTTCAATAATATTTCTGACTTTTCACTTTGACGGAAACAAAGTGAAAAGCGAGTATAAATTTTCTGATAACTATTGTTTTTATTAATTTCTTACAAAAAATAAGCCAGTCATCTCATACAATGACCCAAAGGCTGATCGCTAAAAACTAATTTCAGAACTTTATCCCGCTCTTCCTTCACCTTCCTACCTTTTATATTCGCCAACGATTAGAAAAATAATTTATTTTCTTTTATTTTTTAAATAGCAAAAGCCTATATAAGCCAGCAGAAAAGCTTGTACTATGATGGTGATAACCGCACAAATCTGCTTGACCTTTTGACTGCTGCTGGAAGAGGCGATAACCGATGCGGTCGAGGAAATCACCAGAACCAAGGTAAAAACTAAAATAATATTATCGCCAAACTTCATTGTAGCTCCTACTCTATTTATCACATCTTCTATCCTGAGGTATCTTTACTATTTTCAGCTTTTTTCATGACAAAACCAGTTACGGCTGTGATAAGAATGACTATTACGATTGCTGCTATTTTTGAATAGCGCCATATAATGACAGCAGTAACCATGGCAAATATAAACCAAGACAGCAAATAAATTATCTTTCGTGCTCGATTCGGCATCGTATTGCCAACCGAATTATTTGCTTTTTGATTACCATTACCTTTATTATTCTTCTCTTGAGCTTTTGCCATACTAAAAAAATTGAAAACAGCCGTAGCTGTGAGTACAGTAAATAGTATTATTGCCACAATTCTTGAATTCGACCACTCAACCAAAGCAAGACCTGTGGCTAACAAAAGCCAAGATAGTAAAAAAATTATCCTTCGTGTTTTTTCATTTTTTATTATCATGTTAATATATCCCAATTATTAATTTGTCCATAATAAATGGCTCAGCTGCGCCACTATTGGAGACAATAAAATGAACTCATTTGTCAATTTTGATGCTTTTTATTCCAATAAAGTATTAATACTGAAATATTTTCTATCATAAAGATTATAAACACGATAAGCTTAATATTTTTAATGGGTAACAATAGGGAAATAAGCAACAAAACGGGATAACTGATAAGAACAGCTCTTCCTACTTTTGGCGACAGCATAACACACTCCTTAACATTTGAAAGCACTGCTAAAGCATCAGGCACCCCCTTTAAATATCGGTGTCATTTTAACACTTTAAACTAGCAGGTGCAATAATATTCCAGAAATTTAACAGTGATGGTAACAAAGCGAAAACGGATCAAAAATTTTCTGACAATTATAGTGTTGCCCACTTTTTATTCGTAGATTTGCAATTCTTCTCGGAAATTAAAAAGTCGGGGACATGCTGTCCTGTTTGGATAAACCTCATATATCCCTGACATCTTTTAACAGTTCCTGATAAAAAATTTTTTCTAGTTCTTTAACTAAAGCATAGGCACTCTTAGTATCTTTCACATAAGGATGGACAGATGTTCGCAATTTCTCGTCTAATCTGCTTTCTTTAGCTTTTTCACCCTGAATAAAGCGTATCATTTTGACACTGTCATCATCTGTCAGGATAGCATGTACATGCAAGACTGGTACTGGTGAATTTAAAATACTTGAATCTGTAGTCGTAATAACAAAATTTGATGTTAAAAGGTCATGGATACTGTGAAATTGCTCTGAAGTAAAGACTGCATCAATGTGGGGATGCGGAAGCACTTGCTGACATTGACGCAAGAAAAATCGTTGGACCCCGGCACCATCATCACAGACTAAAGTTATCTTAATCTTATCAGATCGCATTTTGGGCTGCTCTTTTCTTTCCAGTTCTCCGCCCAAATGAACGGTTAAATAAGCGATATCATCATCTGTTAAGCTAATAACCCACGCTTTCTCCAAAATATCTGCACAGGATTTTGTTTGGTCAAAGAGCTGCTTATAATTCTCTTTTATCTGTTTGGTTAAAGGATTAATCGAAGGAATATTAAATGTTTTTCGATAAAGCATAGATTTACAGTGAGCAACCAGCTGGTCAAGAAGCAGCTCTTTATGATTAAAACTGCTATGATGGAGGACTTCAAATTTTTTTAAAAATAGGCTCAGCTGGTACCGCATAGCATCGTAATCATGGCTGTCCGCATGTTCATCACGGTCCTTGCGAAAAGACAGGAGCAAAAGAGTGACAATAGATTTTTCCAATGCATCCAAACGAAGATTAAAGGTTTGATAAATCCTTTCTGCTAAATCGTGTACCAAGCTGTATTCTTTACGCTCACGCGCTAGATTAAACTCACGTTTAAAGGCAAGTTTATCTTCCTCAGATAAAACCATGCTTCGATAGGCACTCAGCAAATAAGGAAGAGCCTCAGCCATAAATTGACGATCATAGCGGTTAACCTTTTTCCCTAATTTATTGCTTAAATTTTCTACCTGTTCACTTAAATAACCACGCATTTCCTTCGAAAAATAGCGATTATTGGGGGAATATTCCTTGATTTTTTGATAAACAATTTCTTTAAAAGCATCGCTCCCCTTATAAATAATCGTTTGTAAAAGTTTGTAGGAAAATTGAATTTTAATCAAGGCCGGGCAAACTAAAAAATACCCTTCTGATTTACTCACTTGAAGATTAATTCCAAAGGCATCATCTGCTAATTTCTGTCGTATTTCCTGTAAATCATTTAAGACCGTGTTGCGAGAAACATCGGTCAAATTCATTATTTTATCAATCGTTACTCGAACAGATGCAACACTGATATAGATAAGTATCAGCTGCTGCCGTTCTTCTGCGCTCATGACATAGGAATAATCATCCAGCCGACTCATTAAATCACGGCAGATTGTTTTTTGCTGTTTGTTTAATACGATTCCAATTCTGGGATAGGAGACAATTTTATCTACTCCCACAGGCAGAGCTTCATTAATTTTGTTAAGATGATAATAAATTTTTCGCCGGGATTGACTCAAAGCCTTCGATATGCTCATAACGGTTTCCGGCTCTTCTAACTCTAGCAAATAATTGAGAAGAGCATAACTTCGTTTATCTAAAAGAATCACTTTTTCTCCTCTCGTAAAGTATGAGGATATTAAAAAATCTGTAAAGCAGAAAGGGCAGGAAAGAGTCCCTAAAACTCTAAGCAGTTTGTTTTCCTCATAAATTTTTATCCTGCATTTGATGCCAAACAAAAATAACGTTAGTTTTTGTCTGTCTTAATCAGCGTCAATAAGCCGGTTTGCATCATGGTTAAGCACTTCAGCAGTTGATGGATACTCTAAAGCAAGGTATTCTAAAGAAGGAAAAGCTTCTTTAATCTGACAAATATCCAGCTCACCTTCAAACAAGCTAGAACTAACTTGGGGGTTATTATGTACGAGTTTATAATTTTTGCAATGAAGATAGGTCGTAACAGAAGCTAAAATTTTTTGCGCCTCCTCAACGGATTCATGAACCCAAGCCCAATTACCCGTATCAAACACAAAGCTGACAGGCAGCTCAGCGGCCTTCATCAAATTCATCGTGTGTTGGCAGTTGGCTAGGCTGGCATGGAGCGGCGTTTGATTATTTTCTACCCGTATACCGATTTTATCAAGAGGAAAATCTGATAACTTTCTTAACTCTTGGCTGGTCACCCCTTGGCTGTCACCCGTATTTAATTTAATAAAAGGAGCTGCTAAAGTCTGCGCCTCTTCAAAAAGAGTTGTCAGCAGAGGGTTGATTCTTCCGTTTATAAATAAATCTTCATTAATACTGTAAAAAAGCGATATGCTATAGTTATCAGCCGTTTTCTTTAATCGAATCAAGTCGGCTGTCCTATTCCCACTAAATTCACGTCTGACTTCAAATCTTCTAAATCCTAAATCATAAACGCTTGCAAGTAAGTCTTCCTGGCTTTTACCAGCCTGTAGGTCTTTTAAAAAAGCAATACTGTTAACAATAATATCTTCTTTTTTCATGCTAGCCCCTTTAATTTAACTCATTGAGTTTCTCCAGAGCGCTCAGCAATTCCCACTGCGGCTGCATAGCTTCAATAAGGCTCTGATAAACTCGGTATTTTGCTTCATAGCAGGCATGTTCTGCTGCAACCGGTTCGAAATAATCTTTAGGTTTCACCATCTTGTGACAGGCTTCTTCTAAGCTTAAGCCGTCAATTGCCTGCAAACAAGCAATCGCACCACCTAGAGCACCTAACTCACTCCCCTCAACGGTTTCAATGGGAATATCGAGAATGTCTGCAAAGATCTGCATCCAAGCCCGTGAATTAGCAGCACCGCCTGAGAGCCTGATTTTCTTTGGCTTTCCTCCTTTTGTTTTTATAAGCTGATCAATGTGCTGTTTGTGGGCAAATACAATTCCTTCATAGACCGCACGAAGCATATGAGACTTGGTAGTCGTTGAACTCAATCCAAAAAAACTCGCTCTGGCGTCCTGCCCGACATTACTGCCATAGAGAAAAGGGAAAAATAAGACGGGTGTATAGGATGCGCTGGTTTCCTGCAAAAAGATTTCTAAATTGTCATAAATTGAACGACCTTCTTGCTGACTGTTTTGAATTTCTTCAGCCATCAGCATTTTCAGAATAGCATCAAGGTTGCCTGCAGATGTCGGGCTGCTGGCTTCAACTAAAAAATCACGGTTAGGAAAATAAGAATTCATATGACCGCTGTCTTGATCAGCCGCAATCTTACTGGGATAAGTATTGATATTCCACGTTCCTGAAATCACACTAAAAACATCATCCTTTAGAACACCCGAGCCAACAGCACAGGCATCAATATCAAACAAACCGCCAATAACAGGAGTTCCTTCAGCAAGGCCAGTCTCGTGAGCAGCATTGCTGCTGACGCCACCCACAGCTTGTGCATAATCAACAAGAGGAGGGAGGGCTGATTTCACCTCAGGTATGCCAAAAAAGTCTAAAATTCTTTCATCGTAGGTGCCAGTCTTAAAATTAATCCAGTGGTTTCCTGAAGCATCTCCATACTCCTGATTGATTTTACCGGTTAATTTAAAACGGACGAAATCTTTAGCAGACAGAATTGCACCAATTTCTTGGTATAGCTCCGTTTCATGATTCTTCATCCACCGTAAAAGGACTGGGTTCTGGACACCGACAATATGCTGCTGGGTTAGAGGCCAAATTTCTGACACTCGCTTCTCAAACTGTTGGGCTAAAGCTGTAGCTCGGTTATCTGTCGAAAGAATACCGCGTTTAAAAGGACGCCCTTTCTTATCCAACAGATACAAACCTTTACCATGTCCGATACAGGCGACTGCTGAAATAGACTGACTGCTAATGCCAGATGCTTCAATAACCTTTTGAATAGCGTTAACCATTGCCTGCCAGGTCGCTTTCAAGTCCACTTCTCTATAACCCGGTTTATCTTCGATACGGAGTGTTTCAAAAGATGAAACAGCCAGCTGCTGTCCGTCTTCATTAAATAAGACAGCTTTTGTATTGGTACCGCCGTAATCAATGCTTAAAAAATACCGCATAAGGGCCACCTCCTGTAAAAAATAAACAGAGCTGAGAACATTTTCCCAGCTCCCCTGCCTATAGATTTAAGTCTTTAGTAGCTGGATCAAAGGCCTCGTGATTGGCCTTGACAAATTCTGACTTAAAGTAAACACGTTCAGCATTGTTGTAGAGAACATCTGCCAACTCTTCTTGCGTAAATATATCGGTGTGTTCCAGCCATGTGGCCAGTTCCTCATAGGTGTTAAAGGTTGCCGACCAGGGAGAATCTGTTCCCCATATAATGCGCTTGGCTCCAAGAACTTCTTTGGCAATTTGCACATTCTTTTTCGATTTTGGAAAAGGAAACTTATCAGGTCTGTCAATATCTTGAATGGCTGATATGTCGGTATAGATATTTTCTAAATCTTTCCAGCTGCTAATTTCAGCTCGCAGACGATTCGGATTATCTGCATGTGGGAAAGAGAGGTGGCAGACAACAAAATCAAGACTGGGATAAACACGCGCTAAGTTTGCAATAGCATCCGGCTGATGGCTGATTTGATCCCAGTTACCGTAATCAACAGTTATGACAAAACCAGGATAATCAAGCAAATAAGTCAGAATCTGGCTGACATGCGGATCTGAATCCAGACGAAAAGGGGTCTTAAGACCGCGATAGCCGTGAATACCTCCGCCCTGACTGATTTCAAGTTTGAGTGCCCTAAAACCTAATTCTTCAACATGGCGCTGTACGATTGCCATAGCATTATCTGCAAAGGGATCTACTGAAAAAGCCCCTGTAAAACGCTGAGGATACTTCTTAATGGTCCGATAAGTATAATAATTCTGGTAGCCATTGAGATGACCCTGCAAAATAACAGCTTTTTCAACGTCATTGTTATCCATATAATCTAGCAGAGATTCTGCCGGAAAATTTCTATCCCCATAATGATCTTCAATCAATTTGATAACTTCACCATCGTCCCAAATGGCATAACCATTGCCAAGGGCATTTAACCGCCCTTTCCCATTAAAGCCGGCGATAGCATCGACAATATGGGCGTGTCCGTCAATTTTTTTCATCATTTTTCCTCCATTAAATTCTTTATCAATCTTCACTGAGAACGATTTTTTCAGAGCTTCCTTCAAAGCCGCTATTTTTATCTGCCATCTTATTGAGGTAAGTGTAGATGGATTCGCGGCGAGTCCGCAATATAAACAGAGCGATAAGATAAACGATGACAGTTAAGCCTATCCACAGTGGACTGCCCGATATCCAAGCGATAAAAATTAAAGCCGTCAGAGGGTGAGCCAGAAGGTTAAAACTCATAATGATAGCTACTCCAGCCGGTAACAGTGAGCTGTTACTTTGCTGCACAGCCTGAGTATAAATGGGACCAAGATAGGAAGCTGCATAGAGCCCCAGAGAAAACCAGATGATACCATTCAAAATCGTTTTTAGGATATTCCCTTTAGTGATGGCTACCATAGACTCCACCATAAAAGGAATAGCAATCAGATCAACAACCGGCAGGGCTCGATTCCCAGGCAGTAAAAGAGACACAAGAACCATGATAGGAACAAGAATCAAACCGGATATAATTGTTGCCGGTTCTCCATAGCCCACACCATCATCAACTGCAATAAACCACCGTTTCTTACTGACTGTTGCTGCTTCCGTCTCACTTTCTTTCTTCTTATTTTGCTCAACAGCCTGAGCAAGAGGCGCAAAAGCTTGGGCAAAAACACCTGTGATCAAAGGAAAAATTGTCATAACAGCAGCTAAAGCCACCGCAAACTGAAAGATGCCTCCCCAAGCCTTAATATCCCCTAAATTACGAATACTGCCTAATACACCTATAATCAAACCTAGAATAAATCCAAGGGTCATCGGCTCTCCAAAGATGCCTAGTTTAGCCTTTAGAGAATCTGGGTTGAGTTTAACTTTACTTAATCCCAAAGCATTCCACAAAGGATCTAAAACGATGGCAGGTACCACAGTTTCAATATTGTGAATGGAGTTTACGGTCGCATTTTTAATTCCAAAATAATCGGACCAGCGATCAGCTACAGTTTCTGATAATATTAAGGAATACAGGAGAACAAAGACCATGAAAGAATAAAATTATGGGTCACCTGATAGGCAAGAGTCCCCCAAATCATGTAGCCAAAGTTATTCCAGAGATTGGCCGGGGTAAAGACGCGTGTGATTCCCAGTAAAAAGATAACCAGCTCAATCACCAGACCGATAACAAAAAAAGATAAGCCAATCGTTGACGAAAAAGCTGTCAGAGAACCTGTCTGCCAGCCGATATCAACAATCGGCAGGTTCAGACCGGTTGATTCAACCATAGCTTTGATATACTTGGTAACAAGTGGTGAAAAGGAAGAAATGATCCAGCTGAATCCTGTCAGACCGACACCTGCACGAAGGGCACTGAACAAGGCCTTCTTAGCATTGACCTTCAGACATAAACTAACAATAAAAATCATCACCGGAACAACAACTGATGCTCCAAAAGCATCAAAGAAATTGTGCAGAGCTTCTAACATAAAGTAACCTCATTTTCTTAGGTAGGTTTTTGTCATTATCTGTAAAACACAGCCATGCGTATCTCTAACAGCTGCACAGGAAACTTTTGCCACAGCACAGAGAAAGCTTCAAAAAACTTCCTTCTTGCTGCTTGACTCCTGCTGCGCAAAAACTCCTTGACAGCTTTGAATATCAGAATAAATAAGCATGGCTAATTGATAAAAACTATTTGTTAACAACATTAACAGGGTTTCCGGCATAAAAGGAACGGATATTCTCTGCCGCTTCTTCTGCCAAAGTCCGACGTCCCTCAACAGTACCTGTACCCGCATGAGGAGCCATCATAACATTATCCAGAGCACGCAGTTTTTCTGAAACATGCGGTTCAAACTCAAAAACATCCAGACCGGCACCGGCAATCTCTCCTTTTTCCAGCGCTTCTACTAAATCTGCTTCTGACACAATCGGGCCGCGCGCAGCATTAACAAGATAGCTGCGATTTTTCATAGCCTTGAAAACTTCTCTGTTAAACTTATGTTTAGTTGATGGCAGGAAGGGAGCATGAATGGTAATAACATCTGCTGTCCGAACCAATTCATCAAAGTCAGCATAAGTAACACCAAGTTCTTTTTCCTTTTCTTCTGATAAGCGGTAAGCATCATTATAAATGACTTTCATTCCAAAGGCCTGTGCCAGTTTAGCGACAGTCGAGCCGATTCGGCCAAAACCGTAAACCCCCAATGTTGCCCCTTCAAGTGTTAGACCTTGGTGGCGGCGTTCACTCGGATCAATCCAGTCGCCATTGCGGACAATCTTATCATAAAAGGCCAGACGTTTAGCAGCTGACAAAATCAAGGCAAAGGTCATCTCAGCAGTCGGCACACGAACAGCCTGAGGAGAATTAGAAACAACAATTCCTTTTTCTTTAGCATAAGCAATATCAACATGGTCAAAGCCGACAGCATTCAAAGAAATGATCTCTAAGTTTTTACCGGCATCAAGCATTTCTCTGTCACCTTTTTGCCCCATCAATAACCAGCCGTCGTATTCATGCAAATGTTCCAGTACATACTCTCGTGAAAACGGTTCGCCATCCGAATAGGTCACATCAAAGTCTTCGAAGAGCTTTGTCAGTCCTTCTTTTGGAACAATACCTGTTACAAGTATTTTTTTCTTTGTCATATTTTACTCCATTCTTATATTTTGATAAATTTGGTAAGACATCTCTTTGTTGTAAGCGTAAGTGAGCAGACAGTCCAAAACAAAGGGAGAGTATGGCAATTCCAGATAAGCTCTAGCAAACGCCATAGCACTCATTTCACTTAAAGAGATAAAGGCTGTCTCATAGCGATACCGCAGAAAAGACCACAGAACCATTTTTTTCGTTTTTGTAATGATTGATGCCTCATACTGAAACTCTAAATAGTGAAAATATTCATGGGCAATCAGCAATTGTTTAAGCATTTTCTCTGAAAAATCATGCCGATATTTGGTCTGACGCACCAATTTTAAAAACTGATTAATACTGTCTTGAAAAACCGTGATTTTATTAGGCTCTACATACTGAGCAAAAATAAGATAACTGCCGCCGCTTGGTGCCGCTGGATTTGTATAAGCAATATCAGCCTTATCTAATAAAGCAAAAATATCCATGGTTTCTTTTTTTGCACGTTCAGCATAGTCAGAACCACAAGCTACAGCCGCAGCAATCAATTCTGCCTTCAGTTCTTCTGTCATACGCCCATAAACAGGATCTGCTTTTAACGCATGCTGATAAAATTTTTCTTCGGGAATCGCCATAACCATTTCCACAAAAGTTTCAAAGTCCGGAACAGCCGCTGTGCTTGCTGTTTCTTGATCAGGGGGCGGCTGTGAATTTGGAAATAAGATTTTCTTGATATTCATTTTCATCATAATTGTGTTTTAACCGCTACTAAGATAACTTTTTCTTCAGGATCCAGCATGTCCATTTCAACAGACATTAAAAGGAGAATCTGTTCGAAATCCATACTCCCGTTGAAATCCATAATTCTTGGACCGACACAGATATAAAAATCCGGCCGCAAGACACTGTCTGTCGTAAAGACAGCCAATTTTTCATAAAAATCCGCAACGGCTTCCTGATAATCTTTGACCTGAATCTCTACTGCTGTGCCCGAGCTGCTTTGGACTTTAATAAAGCCTTTGGTGTCCAAAATACGGATAGCCTCATCACCATCTGTGCGGCCAATAATCTTGAAGAACTCACCATTCAGTCTCATAGCAACCTTTTCTGCCGGAACACCCATATCTTCGGCTGCTAAGGCCAGCAATTCGTCTTGTGTTGCAGCAGACAAAAGATCCATTGATTTCACTTCTGTAGAACCGAGGGCTATAGCAGTTAATTTAGAGGTTTGTGAGTCAATTTCTACATGCACTTCAACTGTCGCTGCTGCCGCACCGCTTTCAACGGCTCTGTCAATAGCTTCTTGCCGAATGGATCGGATATCCTCAGGTGTTGGATTGGGAACTACCCGCTCCACGGCATCACGAACCAAGGAAAGAGCTACCCCAATAGAAGAAATAACTTCCGCATTTTCTGGAATTTTATACTTGATAGCCATCTTATCAGCACAGTAGCCAATCAGTGAGGCTGCTCCGCCGCCGACGCCAATCAAGGAAATTTGATCATGACTCAGCTTGTACTTTTCCGCCAATTCCATAATGACAGGTTCAATCTTTTCATAGGCTTTATGCAAAATTTGCTCAGCCAGCTCCTCAACAGTAATCCCTATATAATCAGCAACAGGTTTCATGGCTAAGCGGGCTGCTTCAACATTTCCGTAAGAAAACTCATCGGGACTGACTAACCCTAAAACATTAGCTGCACAGCTATTTGTAATGGTCAGATAAGAACCATCCTTTAAGCGGAGCCGAACATAGTCTTCCGGATCTCCATCTTTAGGTTGAAATAAATCCAATTCACAATCTTTTAACTGCTCTGTTTCAGAGAAAACAGCATAATCCAAACCAGCAATATGGGCACTGCGAGGTCCGACATCTACTACACCGTCCTTGGACACACGTACCATACTCCCGCCAGCAACACCGAGAACACGGACATCTAAGGAGCTGATATAGGTCTTATGACCGCCAACAATAGAGTAGTCAACCGCCGGCCGGCCATTTTTTATGACGCCGATATTAACAGAAGTTCCGCCAACTTCAAAATAAACCCCATTTGAAGCCCGTAAATACATCAGCGCTCCCATGACACTGGCTGCAGGACCCGACAGCATTGTGAGAACAGGGCGCTTTTTCATTTCTGCAATATCCATGACACCGCCGTCACCGCGCATAATCATTAAAGGAACCTCAACACCGGCATTGTGGACACTTGCTTCTGTCTGACTGGCTGTGTCCAACATTTTGGGGAGGATACTTCCATTGATAGCTGCTGTTCGTGTCCGACGAGTCAAACCATATAATTTGGTAATTTCAGAGGCTGTACTTGCCATTAAGCCCCGGCTTTCAGCTTCACTCAGAATATTTTGTTCAGGGGTGGCATCGTCAACCCCGAAGGCAGAGGAAGCTATGATAACCTGAGCGCCTTGTGCCTCTAAACTATCCAGTTTTTTATTGACATTTTCCTGGGTGAATTCTCTTCCTGATAGGAACTCATTAACAATCCTAATGAAGCGTCCTGTTCCTAAATCAATGTCGTCCAGATGAGTTTGACGCTTAGCCAGAAATGATTCAAAGAAACCGCCGGCAGTTCCCAGTACACCAACCTTAGCGACATCTCCTTCCAGCAAAGCATTAGTCGCTTGGGTAGTACTGTGGGCTACAAACACAACATCTTCTGGAGAAATGTTATTTTCTTTCATACAGTTAACAAAGGATGTAACGACACCCGTTGCTACACCAAATTCGTCATCATGAGTGGTTTTTACAGATGACTTTCCAATAATCTCATGAGTATCGTTATCGATAGCTACAGCTTTGGTATGAGTACCGCCCACATCAATGCCCATCCTTACTTTTCTACCTGACATATCTTACCTCCTTAACCAAACATGAAGTAGGTAACCGTGGCTAAGACAGCACTGATAACCCAACCGCTGGGGATGCTAATTTTCAAAAAATCCTTGGTTGTTACTTTGGTATAATTGATACCCCAAATAATCCAGGATTGGGTAATACAAGATGAAATATTCATTGTAATCGTTGGAGTATACATCAAAGGAAAGAGAAGGTTTGTACTAAAACCAACACTTTTCAGTATTCCTAAGGTCGCAGCTCCTGCACCAGCCAAGGTAAACGGACCTCGGAACAAACCTAAAGGTGCCAAAACAGCAAAAGCCAGACAAATGATAAAGGTGGAATGAGGAATCACTCCTCCTAACAAGGCATTAAAGTAGGGAACGGCCAGCTCTGAGGCTTTATTAAACATGGGAATAATCAGCATAAAACCAACCAAAGGAGCCGTATCAATAACTCCGTCATAGAAGGTTTTATTAAAGATATCACCAGTCGCTTTGAAATTTTTGAGATAGCCGCAAATAGCTAAAGCATAGAAGCTGGCAATTAAGAACCCGAGAATAACCGGAACTTGAAAGCCAATTGCCAGTACAACCGGAATAAACGGTGTTAGCAGCGCCAGAGTCGGCACCTTTCCTTCTTGCTCTTTGGCAGGTGTTTTAGCAGCCCAAGCATGAATACGTTTCTTTCGATTAGCAAAAATGACAATAATCAAAATAGCGATTGCCAGCTGAACGGCCAAAGCGACGAAGCCCCAATGCAGGTAAGTTGCATTGTAGAAATAAGTTTGTTCTCCCTTAGGACCTAGGTAGAAAGCTTGATATTGGTTGAAAATCAGAGGGTTGATATACAGTCCTCCTCCGATAGAAAGCATAAAAGCAACCAAAGAAAAGGTTTTAGGAACACCTAAGGTCAGCATAATCGGCAGTACAATAACACCGATGGCAACAACCGCACCCGCACCGAACATACTGGTAAAAATGGCTGTTGTCACAATTAAGAGTAATGTTGCTGTTATGGCAGGCTTATCACCGCCCAGCTCAACCGTCTTTTTGATAATAGATGAAGCAATGCCGGTTTGCAGCATCACACGGCCAAACCAAGCACCAAAACAGAAATTAACTAAGACCGGTCCCCAGCCTTCCGGCCCTGCTTGAAAGACATTGGTTAAAACATCTTTAAAAGACATTGTGACAACATCTTTGTTCTGAGCGATAAACTGAGGATCCTTGACTAATATATTCCCAACTAAAGGAATGACGGTCCACAAGATAGCCATAATCAGCATACCAATCATCAGGTTACCGCCTTTGACGGCGTAAACGACTAATCCTAAAAAGACTAGCAATAATAAAATTCCTATTAATGTTTGAATCATGGTTCATCTCCTTTATTAAGATACGGTAGAGGCTTGTTATCTAAGTGCTTCTCACTTGATAACAAAGGTCAATCACCATAGTGATTTGGCAACCTCTCCCACCAACTCCGTGTGGTTAGTAAAATTGACTAACCAAACTTCTTGTCGCATAGGGCACTGGCGGATAGGGTATTCAATACAGATTCAAGAGGAGACTCTAGGAGGAAGCCCTTTTTGACACAGTCCGCAGCTCGTGTTTGGCTCCCTTTTTTAGAGACTAAGGCCGCTTTACAGTCCAGAGATTCAAGAACCGCGTTTGACTTTTACGACCACTTTCTTAACGAATTCGGGTGTACCATCCACCCATCCGTTTGTTTTATGAGGTTCATCCATACCGATGATTAAAAAATCTCCTTTCTTTAATTTCACTTTATTGATATGCTCAGGCTCTTCTAAAAATTCAATATCCCGCTCACTATTATAGGGACTTACAGGGGCTGCATCAGTTAAGGATGACAAATAAATATACTCACTGCCTTTTGCGATATAATGAACATCTAACCTATCATGGTGTCTTTCAAAGGGAAGATCTGATATATCCTGTGTTTGATAAGATAGAACTTGCAGATAGGTATCCTCATCTACTCGAATACGCCCGTCTTTGACTTGGAGAAAATCCCTTTCCTGAAGCAGCTTTAAAACTTTACGAATCACCAGATAATCTGCTCGATTAAAGCTTTCTATATTTGAATACAGCATTTCCTATCCTCCTATTGCAGAATCAGTGTAAAATCCTCAAAGAGATACCTGATATAAAGCCACTTCATGGCGGCCGTTGTTGGCAGAAAAGATAAAGTTTTTACCATCTTTTTCAAAAGCTAAGCAGTTACTCGAAGAAGAACCCGAATCAATTATTTCAGCCTGAATCTTACCGTCAATCTTTCGATAAAGCATCAAATCAGCTTGACCGGATCGCCAGCCAAACACAAATACCGGCTGCCCGTCTAAGTAACCTGACCAGATAGAATGCCCAAAGGGAGTCTTTTGAGGATGATGAAAAATTTCTGCCGTAAAGTCTTTATTCAGAACTCGCAATTTATCACCATGAAAAGCTTGAATAATAACATTTTCTTTGTCGTCATCACCATCCAAATCAATCTGGACAATGTCACTGGTTTCTTCGCCAAAGAGTAAATCTAAGCGCCAGTCATTCGTATCCGAATATTCTGGATAGGTTAATTTCAAAATTCCTTCGACACCTGTTACTAAGGAGTAACCTTCTTCTTTGACGCTGCAGTAGCCGTGATTTTTACAAAGCCTGAGAGGGAGAGTTCGCAACTCAGTCAAACGATTACTTCGTTTATCGAATTGTCCAACAATGATTTTTCCCTTATCAGACCAATCTTCCACAAACCTCTTAGAATTAGCAATAGTGCAGCCAATAAATAGAAGACTGCCATCAGATTGTTCAATAAGATCAAAGCGATGTAAGTAGGGAAAATCTGTTACTTTTGATATTGTCCACTGTCCTTTTGAAAAACTTCCTCTGACAATTTGACACGATCCCGCATTAAATCCGGGGTAAAACTTTTGAGTTGCCAGAAAATCAAGTGTCCCCGGAATTTGGATGATACTCATCGTCCCTCCGATTTCATCCCAGATGACCGTTCTTTCAAAGGATTGATTGAGATTATAAGCAAAGCAAGCATCTTCAACTTCCGAAGCAACAAGCAGATAATCCTCATCTCGATACTGAAGTCTGGCGACAGAATAACTGGATTGCAAAGACTCCGATAATATTTTTTTGACTTTCATTTAGGCTCCTTCCAAAAACCTTGGTTAAACGTTTAACTAAGCTGCCAAAAATAATAACGTTCTTGGTTAAACGTTTAACTTTTTATTACTATGAGTATACCACACAAAAAATATTTTGCAAGCGGTTTCTTGATTAAAATTATTAAAAGAGAAAAGGCAGAAATTATTATCTGTCTTTTCCCTTGTTTTAAACCAGCATTAAACAGTTAAAAAGATTTGCGAAGTACAATATTATTACGAACCTCAATCAGCTGAGGTTCATAAACTTGATCATCATGCTTAATCTTGTCAATCAGACACTCTGCTGCAACACAGCCGATTCCATAAGAATCCTGACGAATACAAGACATATTCGGGTTTAAAACTTCCATCCAGTCAAGATCCTCATAGGAACCTAATCCAAAATCATCAGGATAACGGTAGTCTGTTTTGTTCAGCATTTTCATAAATTCCAAAAGGGTCGGACCATTCATCATGAAGAAAGCTGTTCTCTTCTGTGCCTTTTCAATGATGGAAAAAATTTTTGCTTCAGCTTCGTCTTCTCCCAGTATAATTAACTTGGATGGATCGCTGCTTACCGTATCAGTAAATCCTTGATAACGTGCCTCCCGTGTAGAAATGCCCTTGATGGGGAAGGTTACAAAATAGATATCTTCGTAACCGGCATCCAGCATTTTTTTTAAAAATTTACTGGTCGAATAAGTATTATCTGAAACGATTGTATCCAGTGTCAGATGCTTAGACTGCCGGTCAACCATTACCATTTTTTGATTGTCTAATGTTTTTATTATGGGATTATTGGCATCAACCGAGTCTAAAATAACACCGGACACCTTTTCTTGGTCCAATCTTCGCAGATTATCCAGTTCTAAATTTAAATCATTATCTGAATTTGTAAAAGTCGCAGCATAGCCATGTAATTTGCAGGTATCGTTGATTCCTTTCATGACAAGGGAAATAAACGGGTTAGTAATATCAGCGATAACAACCCCGATAGTTTTAGTATCTCGTGTAACCAAGCTCTGAGCAACTTTACTTGGCTGATAGCCTGTTACTTCTATGGCCTGCTTAATTTTTTCCTTTGTTGCAGGTGACATTTTTTTATAATTTCCGTTAAGGTAGTAGGATACTGTCGCCTTTGAAACTCCCACCAACTTAGCAATATCATTAATGGTCACCTTACCAAACATTGTCTTTCCCTCGCTGCTATAATGTTTCTACCATTATATCATTTTGATTTGGAAAGAACAAAAGGGTAGACTGGCATTAAAAAGGCGGCGCCTACTCCCAGTATTAGCGTTTTGATCTGACATTGGAGCAGCTCAGCGGAGCAGTTTGTATCTGCTAATGCTCCATGCCCTTTTGCCCATAATAGGCGTTTTTACCGTGTTTGCGCAGATAGTGCTTATCTTTTAAAGCCTGCGGCACTTCTTCCACTTCAGGGTTGACTGCTTCGGTATAACGCGCCATGCGAGCAGTTTCTTCCAGGACAACAGCGTTGTAAACAGCTGATTTTTCATCCTTGCCCCAGGCAAAAGGACCGTGGTTGCGCACTGTGACACCTGAAACAGCTAAGGGCTCTAAGCTGCGTTTGGCAAATTCTTCAATGATAACCTTGCCGGTTTCTTTTTCATATTCTCCGTTAATTTCCTCGGCTGTCAGCGCTCTGGCACAGGGAATCGGACCGTAAAAAGTATCTGCATGGGTCGTTCCGTAACAAGGAATATCACGGCCGGCCTGAGCCCAGGCTACTCCTTCGGTTGAGTGCGTATGGACAATGCCACCGATTTCAGGCCAGGCTTTATAAAGCTCAACATGGGTCGGCAGGTCAGACGATGGGTTGAGATTGCCTTCAACGATATTTCCGTCAAGGTCAGTCACGACCATGTTTTCAGGAGAGAGCTTGTCGTAAGCAACACCTGATGGTTTGATAGCAATATAGCCTTGCTCGCGGTCAATGGCCGAGACATTGCCCCAGGTAAATTTTACCAAACCATGAACTGGTAGCTCCATATTGGCATCATAGACACGTTTTCTTAATTCTGGTACTAACATTTATTATA
The DNA here is from genome assembly GCF_058314475.1 of Streptococcus sp. ELY_90. Taxonomy (NCBI): domain Bacteria; kingdom Bacillati; phylum Bacillota; class Bacilli; order Lactobacillales; family Streptococcaceae; genus Streptococcus; species Streptococcus sp. ELY_90. The sequence continues at coordinate 99,661 of NZ_JBZFUJ010000001.1, read as the reverse complement.
ACCCCGCTTTCTCAATCAGTGGATAAAGGAAATCCTGTGCTTCCTTGATAGCTGCCCATGTTTCTTCAACTGTTTCACAGTTTTCTGACCACATTTCGATCAAAAACGGGCCGTTGTAGTTTGTTTTCTTTAATACCTCAAACATGGTTTCCCAATCAACACAGCCTTGCCCAAACGGCACATCACGGAACTGACCCTTTGAGGTTTCTGTGACTGCATAAGTATCTTTCAAGTGAAGGGCTGCAATCGATTTGTGTCCGATATAAAATTCACTCCAGAGGTCATTGCCCCAGGCAGAAACATTTCCGGTATCGGGATAGACAAAAAGGTAAGGAGAGTCAATTTCTTTTTCAATGGCTAAATATTTCTCAATCGAATTGATGAAGGGGTCGTCCATGATTTCAATGGAAAGGATGACCTGAGCTTCTTCCGCCCAAGTGCAGGCCTGACGCAGATTTTTAATAAAGCGTGCCCGCGTTTGAGGCGACTTTTCTTCGTAATAGACGTCATAGCCTGCCAGCTGGATATTGCGAATGCCGATGTCCTGAGCAAAGATGATGCACTTCTTCATCATGTCCATGGCACGCGCTTCTTTTTCAGGATCATTGGACCCCATCGGAAAGCGGCGGTGGCCGCTGAAGGTGATGGTTGGCACACGCACACCTGTTTCAAAAATGGCTTTCACTAGGTCTAAACGTTCTTCTTTCGACCATTCCAGTCGCGCTAAACGTTCATCACTTTCATCAATGGACAATTCTACAAAATCAAAACCTAGCTCCTTAGCAAAATTAAGCCGCTCCAGCCATGTAAAATGTTTGGGTGTTGCTTTTTCATAAATACCAATCGGACGCGTCATAGTCTACCCCCAGATTCGTTTAATTTCATCCTTGAAAGCACGTGCAGCCGCGGCCGGATCCGGTGCTTCTGTGATGCCGCGGCCGGCGATAAAGGTAAAGACATCAACCCCTTCAAAGAGTTTTAAAGTATCGACGCTGAGGCCGCCTGTAACAGATACACGAAAGCCCATATCAATCAGTTTTTTCACCTTATTAAGGTCCTTTTCTCCCCACGTTTCACCGGCAAGAAGAGCGTCACGTGACTGGTGATAAATCGCTTGTGAAATACCGGCGTCCAGCCATTGCTGCGCTTGCTCATAAGTCCAGTCACCATAGAGTTCAACCTGAATTTCACCGCGATCACCGCGAACTTCTTCGATAGCTTTGCGGGCTGCTTCCATGGTTGGAATGGTTGCACAGCAGATACAAGTCATCCAGTCAGCTCCGCGAACAGCATTGTTTTTTGCCACCGTTCCGCCGGCATCGGCACATTTAGTATCAGCAACAATGATCTTGTCAGGAAAAAGGCTGCGAAGCACTTCTACCAGTTCGCTGCCGACCTGGAGCAGACAGACAGTCCCTGCTTCAATAACGTCCACTTCCTGTCCTACCGAAACAGCTGCTGTAACAGCCCCCTGCAGGTCAGAATGGTCAAGCGCAACTTGTAAATTTGGTAATTGTTTGGTCATATTTATCTTCCTTTCATTAAAGATACAAAGAGGCTGTTTTAAGAATCTAAATCCAAGCCTTCAAGATAAGGACTGCTTTTGGATTCATTAACCATAGCCAGCACATCTTCCGGTGTTTTGCAGTCCAGCAGACGCTGGATTGAATTTTCCAGTTCAAAAAGGGCAATAATCTGCGGAATAGCTACAGATGTATGAATAGCGGGACTAGTAGCAGCCAGACACAGCAGCACCGACACTTCTTTCCCGTCTGAAAATGTCACCGGTTCTGTCAAAGTAATGAGTGAAAAGGCGTCACGATTGACCCCTTCACCAGCCATTGCATGGGGCATCGCCATTCCCGGCATGAGCACATAGTAAGGACCATGCTCCTCTGTAGAAGCAATAATATTGTCATAGTATTTTTCTGTGACTGCACCGCTGTCAATCAAAGGCTGAACAGATAATTTTACGGCTTCTTCCCACGTTTTCGCTGACAGCCCCAGTCGAATGGAGTTATTTTCTTTAAATGATTTTGTTAAGTTCATCAAAAAACCTCTCTTACCAAAATTCTTTGTCCTTTTCTAAAGTGGAAGGTGTTTCCAAACGTTGAAAACACCCTCTTACCTTAGATCATTACAAAATGGCTTGTAATTTTGTTTTAATTTCATTATCGTCCATTAAGTTGTCAAGACCTACCAGATGACCGTTTGTCCGTCCGTCCAATTCATGGATCAAATGATTGGAAGCCACAACGATGTCATAATTTGCAGCCAATCCTTTAGCTTCGCCGACTGAGCAGGAAGCTGACTCGATATCCGTCACGCCTAACTGCCGAAGAGCATTTTCAACTTTCATCTTGATAACCATAGATGATCCCATGCCATTGCCGCATGCTGTAAGAACTTTAACCATGATAATTCCTCCTCTAAAATGTTTGCTTATGATAATATTTCTGTTTAATTGTGATTAAGATGCTATTGTCCTTGAACATCTCCGCGATAGTAAGCGTCCTTGTCTTTTGCTCTGGCAAACTGAATTTGCGGAATAGCCAGCAGGAAGAGAGCCACAAGCGCGTAACCGATAGAACCGGCATACTTGAAGAGATATGCAAACGGTACCCATGGAATTTCAAAGTCGATATTGCCATGGTAGCCGCCAAAGTTAGCAAGACCAAGCAGAGCAACTGCTACTGCACCCAGAACAACTTGGAGCACACCTGATATAAAGGATAGAATCACAGCTGCTTTCCAGCCGCCGCGCTTATCCGCATAAACCGCAATAGCCGCATTATCAAAGAAGACCGGAACGAATCCTGTAATAATCAAGACTGGATTTTTAAAGACAATGAGCAGAACAATGGTAATCAGCTGTCCGATGAGACCAGTTGCAAAACCAAAGAGCACTGCACTTGGCGAACCAAAGCCATAGGATGCTGCCACGTCAACCGCTGGAAATGAACCGGGCAGCAATTTATTAGAAATCCCTTGAAAGGCATTGGTCAGCTCACCAACGAACATGCGCACACCCTGCATCAAAATGAAGAGATAAACAGAGAAGGTGAAGGCTGTTTGGATAACATACATGAAGTAAGACTGTTTCGTCGGATCAAACAGGGTTCCTGTTGTGATGACCTTAGGATTGGCCATAATTTCCGGACCTAAGACCGCCAGAATAGCACCGAAGAAAACCAGCATCAAGGTTGCTGAGGCAACGACTGTATCGTGGAAAATGTTGAGAAAAGCCGGGAGTTTGAGGTTATCCAGATTTTCTTCTTTTTTACCGAGTTTTGGCGCAAATTTATCAGCGAACCAAATAGCAAATTGCTGTTGGTGCCCGATAGCAAAACCGCCTCCGCCGGTCAAACGCTGAGTTGGTTCAACTGTCATATTAGAGCTGACCGCCCAGTAGAGACCGCAGATAATACCCACCGCTAAGGTTCCCCAAAATTGATTGCGGAAAGCCGGAATCAAGAGAATAACCATCAAGGTAACGGTTGCAGCCTGCTGTACCATGATGTGTCCTGTGATGAACAGAGTGCGAATCTTGGTTACCTTACGAAGAGCAACAAGAAGAATGTTAAAGAAAAACCCAATCAAGAGGGCTGATGTTGCCGTACCGACAAATTGAGGAAATTCCTGAGCAATTTTTTCATTGGCTGCTGTCAGTCCAAAGTAAGGGTCAATAACCGCCGCACCGATATTAAACTTGTAATTAAGAGCTGCCAAAATCGGGCGGAAAGTGGTTACCAGACCAGCAGCGGCCACATCCAGAATCATATAACCAACTGTCGCTTTGACAAATCCTGCAAAAACATCATGTAAAGGCTTCTTCAAAAGCAGGTAGCCGATAAGCACCAGCAAACCAACGAAGAAGGCCGGTTTTTGCAAAATATTCTGCGAGAACCAGTTAAGGACATCTAAAAGAATGTTCATTGTTTTTCCTCTTTTCTAAAAAAGTTTGTTACGTTTTATAGCTTTATTATAATTGCTGAAAACGCTAACAACAAGACCAATAATCACACATGCGAGTGTTCAAAATTGGGCTGAAAGATTTTATGACGTCAGTAAAGATCCTTTTTGTGAATTCTGCACAGCCACATGCTGCTTTGCGCTACAAATGGTTAAGCAATAAAAAAGCCTGATTACAGCTGCAAACATCTGCAATCAAGCTCCAATATGATGGGCTATATAGAAAAAACTCCGCAATCCTTTAAGAATGCGGAGTTTAGCAATTCGTATCAGCTTTTTAGCACACGGCAGCAATCAGTCCAACTTTTCCCACTGCCACTGATTCACTTCCGGAATGTCATCACCATGCTCCCGGATATACTGTCTGTGATAGGAAACTTTGTCGTCCATCGCTTGAGCGAAGGCAGCTGCCTCATCTCCCAAGCAAGCTACAGCAGCATCCTGAGCTAAGTGGAATCGATCTAACTCAGATAAGACCCGCATATCAAACGGCGTGGTGATATCCCCATTTTCACGATAACCATGGACATGAAGATTATGGTTGCGGCGAGTGAAGAAGATGTCTCTGATCATTCCTTCATAGGCATGGAAGGCAAAGATAACAGGCTTATCTGCTGTAAAGACAGCATCAAATTCCTCATCGCTCAAGCCTCTTGCATCTACGCTAGGGTGGCGCAGCTTCAAGATATCAACAATATTGACAAAACGAATTTTCAGATCCGGAAATTCTTTATGCAAAATGCTGATAGCTGCCAAAGCTTCTAAGTTTGGTTCTGTTCCTGCAGCCGCAAAGACCACATCCGGTTCCTGACCCTTATCGGTAGAAGCCCAGTCAATCACCTTGTAGCCTTTTTCAACCAGCTCCTCAGCCTCTTGGGCAGAATAGAACTGTGGACGAGGGTGCTTAGAAGTTACGATTAAGTTAATTTTATCTTCTGATTTCAGTGCCTTATCCATGACAGCCAGCAAGGAGTTGGTATCTGCCGGCAGATATTCACGGATAAATTCCGGCGTTTTTTCTGATAAATGAGTCAGAATACCCGGATCTTGGTGGGTATAGCCATTATGATCCTGCTGGAAGACCGTTGACGTTGAAATTAAATTCAAGGATGGATAATTTTTACGCCAGGTCGTATGTGTTTTGGATTTACGCAGCCATTTGAAATGCTGAGTAATCATCGTATCGACCACGCGCAGGAAGGATTCGTAGGAGGCAAAGAAACCATGGCGTCCTGTTAAAACGTAGCCTTCAAAGAAACCTTCTGCCTGATGTTCTGACAGCTGTGAATCAATCACACGGCCAGCTGGGCTGAGCCATTCATCATAGTTTTCATCCCGGCGAGCCAGCCATTGTCGATTGGTCTTTTTGAAGACTTCATTCAGCCGATTGGATTTTGATTCATCCGGACCGAAAATACGGAAATTATCAGGATTTGCTTCAACCAAATCAGCGGCATATTTCCCAAATTCGATCATGTCCTGCGCAACTACAGCACCGGGTTTTGCGGTGTCAATGGCGAATTTTTTCCAGTCAGCCGTATTCATTGGCTTAAGAACACCTGCATTGGTGATTGGGTTGGTTGACATCCGCCGGTCACCTTTTGGTGAAATAGCAGCAATCTCAGGAATCAACTGTCCTGCTTCATCAAACAATTCTTCAGGCCGGTAAGATTTCAGCCATTTCAAAAGAGCATCAACATGTTCCATGTGGTGGGCATCAACCGGAATAGGAACTTGGTGCGCACGGAAGCCCCCTTCGATAGGTGTTCCTTCCCATTCTTTAGGACCTGTCCAGCCCTTAGGAATACGAGCAACAAGCACCGGCCATGCCGGCATAGCTGCCTCTTCCGCCGGATTTTTGCGGGCTTGAGTTTGAATAGCTTTAATCTTTTCAATCGCTTCATCAAGTTTTGCCGCCATAACCTGATGAGATTCTAGAGTAGGTTCTTTAACTTCAACAAAAATCGGATCCCAGCCCAAGCCTTGGAAGAATTGCTGCAGCTCTTCATCTGTACGGCGGGAAAGAATGGTCGGGTTGTGGATTTTTCCGCCGTTGAGGTAGAGAATCGGCAGAACAGCACCGTCATTAACAGGGTTGATAAAGGTGTTGGACAGCCAGCCGGCCATTAAAGGACCTGTTTCAGCTTCGCCATCTCCGATAACTGTCGCAGCGATGACATCCGGATTATCCAGTACCGCACCAGCTGCATGAGACATAGCATAGCCCAATTCACCGCCTTCATGAATAGAACCCGGTGTTTCGGGCGCTGCATGTGAAGCAATGCCTCCCGGGAAAGAGAAGATTTTACAAAGTTTAGTGAAACCTTCTTCCGTTTGGGTAATTTCCGGATTTAATTCAGTGTAGCTGCCGTCTAAATAGGAATTAGACACCATTACCTGGCCGCCGTGCCCGGGGCCTTCAATATAAAACATATCCAAATCATACTTATTAATTGTCCGATTCAAATGCGCATAGATAAAATTTTGTCCCGGAACAGTACCCCAGTGTCCGATAGGATGGACTTTAAGGTCATTTTGAACAAGTTCCCTTTTTAAAAGAGAGTTATCCTTCAAATACATCTGAGCTGCTGACAGATAATTAGCTGCGCGCCACCACGCATCTACTTTTTTCAAATAGTCATCTGATTCAAAATTCGTCATCCTTAATTTCTCCTTGTGATTTTTTGAACATATACATTTGCAGAAAAAGAGTCTGGGAGCCAGTCATTTAAGAGGAAGGAGGTGTCTCATCTTCACAATCCAAGGATAGCTCAAAAATGAGATCAGCCAACTGTAACTCTATTTCCAGACTCTTTTTTTACCTTAATCTAATTCTCCGGGATTAGAAGCAATGAGAACTTTCAGCTCTTTACCGGCCATCATAGCTTCAAAGGCATCACGCCAATGTTCCAAGTCAAAAACAGCAGTCACCATTTTATCTTCATTGATAGCGCCCTTGCTTTCCAAATGAATAGCAATCGGCCAGTCGTATGGATTTTGTGAACGTGAGCCTTGATAAGTGATTTCATGCTGGATGATGGTTCTTTCATCAAGTTCATTCAGATCTTTTGCGAAAAGTCCTACTTGCTGCAGCACGCCGCCTTTGCGAATCAGAGGAAGAGCCGCATTGACAGCAGGAATAGCACCTGAGCAGTCATAGACTTTATCCACTCCCACGCCATTGGTAACATCTGCTACAATCTGTGCCAGATCTTCTTCTTGTGTGTTGACAACAATATCTGCACCTAATTCTTTAGCAATTTTCAGCCGGTCTGCATCCTTAGTAACACCCGAAACAATGGTAAAGGCTCCGATTTCCTTGGCAATCTGCAAGGACAAGAGTCCCATAGGCCCAGGACCAATAATAAGAATGGTATCGTGGAAATCAAGCGGTGTCAGCTGATACATAGCATGTACACAGGATGCCAACGGTTCTGACATAGCAGCCAATTTATAGCTGACATTATCCGGAAGAATATGCACACTTTCTTCTCTGGTCAGGACATAATTTGCCATGCTGCCAAAAGCTTTTGTTCCGATTCCGGAGCGTTTTTCACATAGGTTGTATTGTTTTTCTTTGCAGTAAACACACTCGCCGCAGGTATCAAAAGTTGTTTCACTGGTAACGCGGTCCCCCACTTTTACCTTTGTAACATCTTCGCCAACAGCCACAACCTGTCCGGAAAATTCATGCCCCAGCACCAAGGGGGTTACTGCATTTTTATATTCGCCCTTATAGGTATGAATGTCTGTGCCGCAGATACCTGTGTAGGCTACTTTCATCAATACACGGTCCCCTTTGACCTCTGGGACATCAATTTCTTGCAGAGCCATATTATCAAAACCAGGGGCTGACTTGACAACAGCTTTCATTTTTTTAGGAATATCCATTTAATTTTCCTCCATACTAATCATGATTTTATCTTAGAATACTGATTTCACTAATTCTGAGAGTTTTAAGAAAATCCAGTTAAGGAGATTGCCGCCCGTATCAAAATTAGAAATTTGTGATGCTCCTTTAGGGAATTTGACAACCCCTTCTGCCATCTTAGTCATTACAGGGGCAAAGTCAGTTGCCATCCACAGAGCAAAGGTAATAACAACCGTCAAAGCAATCACTGAATGCAGAATGTTTCCTTTTCGAGTCGGTACGACCAAAGCAGCGAAGAATGGAATGGTTGCTAAATCGGCAAAGGGCAGGACGCGGTTGCCCGGCAGCAAAACAGCAATAAGCAGGGTAATCGGAACCATCAACAGACCTGTTGACAGCGCTGCCGGAGAACCTGTTGCAAGGGCTGCATCCATCCCTAAGAAGATTTCACGGTCAGCATAACGTTTTTGCAGCATTGACTGAGCAGCTTCTTGAATTGGGATAAGTCCTTCCATGAGGATCTTAACCATCCGCGGCAGGATAAACATAACGGCACCCATAGCCATAGCTGTTTGAAGAATCTTCGTAATGTTATAACCACCTAAGATAGCAAGCGCTCCACCGATAATAATCCCCATGATCATTGGTTCACCAAAGATACCGAAGCGTTTTTGAATGGTTTCAGGCTCAACATCAAGTTTGCCGATACCGGGAATTTTGCTGACAGCCCAAGCAATTGGAATACCAAGAATAGCATAGCCTTGAGCAGAACCCGTTGATATCGAAACCCCTTCAAGTCCATAGTATTCTTGAACATAAGGAGCTGTTTTATCGGCAATGATTTGAACAATAACCGTATAGCCAATCCCGCAGACAATGCCCCAGAAGAAGCTTTTCGTTACGATATAACCGGTTGCTGCGGCAGCACTCATGTGCCAATAATTCCAAATATCAATATTGAGTGTTTTTGTCCAATTGAAGGCCAGCATAATCAGGTTAACAATCAAGATGACTGGTATCATGACTGCAGCAATCGGCTGAGCCCAGGTTGCTGCCGAAACTGCCGGCCAGCCGGCATCCACAACAGTCAGCTCCAAACCAAACCTCTCAACCATGGCCTGCGCTGCAGGGCCGACATTATCGGACAAAAGTCCCAGCACCAGACTGATTCCCAGCATCCCAATTCCTACGGTCAAACCTGATGTAAGAGCCTTGCGCACCGGAACTCGAAAGATAACTGCCAAAGTAAAAATGATTATCGGGAGCACTACGCTTGATCCCATATTCAAAATTCCCTGAACAACAGTTGTTAATGTATCCATAACCGTCTCCTTTTAATGATCATTAGCTGCTGCATTATTTATCAGCCTGTATTTTAGCCACTTCTTCCAAAATCTGAGCTTCAACCTTATCCTGACCGATTCCTGTTAAGAAAGCCATAGCTTTGATGGCAGGTATCTTATATTCTGTCGGCAGCATGGTTGTCGTAATCAACAAGTCATTTGAATCCTGCTTAGAGGCAGCTTCTGCGATTTTAATCTGTGTAATTTGTGCATCAATATGATTGCGGGCAAACAAATCTTCAATCTTTTTCATAACGACGGTAGATGTTGCTATGCCTGCTCCGCAGGCTACCAATACTTTAATTTGTGACATAATGCGTCTCCTTTAAATGTTATTTGTTTTTACAATAGTTATAATGTCGTCTGCAGAAGGCGCATTTCTTATCTGCGCCAATAATTCTGAATTCTGCAGTAACCCCATCAGCGACTGAAGCATCTCAAGCTGGGCATGCGGCTCTTTCAAGCCTAAAACAAAGGCAATCTCAGCTGCTACCGATTGATTAAAATCTTCCATACTCACAAAAGAAATCGGCTGAGTGGTCACAATCGCGACAAATTCTTCTTTGATGCATTCGGCATCCGTATGAGGAATGGCTGCCCCCATCTTTTCGAGCTGCAGTCCTGTCGGAAAATTCTTTTCCCGTTCGATGATTTTGTCAAGAAAAGTGTCATGAACATAATTTAAATCAGAAGCTTTTTTATAGATTGTTTCAAACATGTCATTGCTTGATTTAAAATTTTCATTTACAAAAATAAGCTCTGGTCTTATATAATCTTCAAGTTTCATTTTTTCAGCCATTATGACCTCCTCCATTATTTTTAGCTGCTCTTTTACAATAATTCTATGAAATCAAGGACTGTCGGTGCGCACCACAGCTTATCAATATATGCCGAACTGTCAATTTTAGAATAAATGCTTATCAAGGCATCCTTGTAAAAAAATTCATCTTCCTGAGACATCGAAATCAGCATAATCACTTTAACCATGTTACTTCCCCAGCGAATGGGCTTTTTCAGCGTCATGATTACTAACTGCGATTCGCTCACAGCAACCGGCAGGGCATGCGGAAGTGCTATTCCGGTATAAACACTGGTGCTCCCTAAGTCTTCACGGATCAATATCGACTTACGGTATAATGGATTTTGACGATTCTGAACGCTTGAGTGTTCAACCAGAAAGTCGATGCAGCCATTGACGGTTTTTTGGTCAACTTTTAAAAAGACACTCTTTCCAATCAGCTTGTGCACCAGCGATTTTGTATAAGCTTCCTTATTTTCAATGACAGACAAAACACGCCTGTTTCCCTGCTGGAGCTGTAAGTACTGATTTTGCAGATTTTCCAGATCAGCATCAGTCAAAACCGGACTGATAAAAATGACTTTGGACTCATCCACACCTATATCTGACAGAGAAATGGAACTGATAATCATATCTGCCTGCTCTATCTTATCCGGCGTTAATTCGCTGGCATCAATTTTCACCAGATGGTCAAAATTAGAAATAACATGCGACAAAGATGTCATAATCAGCTCAGTTGTTGCTAAGCCCTGAGGACAGACAACATATATCATCAGCGGTTTAGCCAGCTTTTCAATAGCTATTTCAAAATGCACCGTCAAAAAAGCCATTTCCCCGTCTGTCATATCAATCGAGAAGGCGTCTGACAATTCCCGGCAGGACAGCCAAACAATATTGTAGAGAACGCTGTACTTCTTTTTGATTTCTTCTGTGATATCACTGTTGACCATGATTTTATTTTTCAGACGAAAGATCATCGGCTGTACGTGACTGATCAGCATCTTAAACAAATGCCGGTCACCGCTCAAATCAATACTGAGCAGTTGGCTGACACGTTCAATCAGATTATTGATAATATTATTAATCTGATCGCCGACAATCAAATCATTGGTTTCATAACCAACGGACAGTAAGGTATAAGATAAATTGATAATCTCCAAGAGCGGTATGGGCTCATCTTTGAGCCTGACAAATTCTCTGAACAAATCCCCTGCAAAAGTATAAACTTCGTAGTAAGAAAGATCTTCAATAAAATGAACCATATCATTTGAGACAATCATGCTGCCATTTAAATAGCGCATCTTTGCGACCAGCAAATCAACAATCAAATAAATGCTGTACTGCTCACTCAGAATAAAATGATAAGTCGAGGCATAGTGATTTAGAATGGAAATAACACGTTCTGTTTCTTCTTTTGAAAAAAAGTAGGCAAACTGGCTGTTATGTGTCACCGTATGCAGTCCCAGATGAAATTCTGTTATTAAGTAATTTCTGAGAAACTTTCTTATCTCCTGCTCCTGACCGACAATGCTGTATTTGCCGTTATGGCGCTCCATGTGAATCTTGTAATCTGTAAATTTATTTTCTAATTTATCAATATCCCTTCTGACGGATGTTTCACTGACAAAATACTGAACAGACCAATCAATAATGTCAATCTCCTTTTGATCAAAGAAAAGAGATTTCAGCAGCAGATACTCTCTGGAAATATCTTTAATTTCCTCAGCCTGAAAATGATTCAACAAGTCTGCCAACCGCTTTTTTTCATTGGCATTAACGGCTAAACGTATGCCGCGCCGAGGAATTTTTTCGATTTTATCAGACAGTTCTTCTATCTCTTGATTTAAGAAAGACAGGTCTGAATAGATGGTCTTTGTCGAGACGGAGTATTTATCAGCCAATGTTTTGCCAGCGATAAAATCATCGACTAAGAGTAAATCTCGTAAAATACTTATCTGTCTGTAATTCACACATCATTCCCCTTTCTTTGATATGTTTCATTATAAATGTTTGCGTTTACAAAACAAAGCCAAGTTACTTCTCCATTAATGTGGAAGTGCTGTTAAACCTATTGTTATTACTTTATTACCCTATTATCAAATCTTTCATAACTGTTTAATTTAATTAAACTAGAAAGCTAAAAGCACTCAAATAAAAAAGACCAAGAATTGCTCTCGGTCTTTAAACTTATAAAATTTATTCTGATAAAAAATTGACATTTGTCCCCTACTCTAATACATATAAGTACTAAGCAGAACACTATATCATAAATTTGATTAATCCCTTGATTACTCTTAATCTCCTCAACCATAAATTACATCATATAGAATATTACTGTCATAGTTTTTTAAAGCAATTATGTTATGAGGAAGCGAATTCTCTGGTAGACAACTTAACTTCACCCATAGCAGATCTTTTATTTGGTTTGGTTCATTATTCTTTATATCAATCTCCTCATTTTCAGAAATATTATAAAGAAAATAGACATAAATATAGTTATCTTTAATATTTTGAATAAGTGTAACATAATCTAACTTTTCTGGTGAAATTTCTAACCCTAACTCCTCCGAAGCTTCTCTCACAGCAGCCCCTCTAAACCCCTCATTACTATTAACATGACCACTAACTCCTAAATCATAAAAGCCATCTAAATATCCAGTACCATCTCTTAATTGTAAAAGTAGCTCGTTCCCTCTCAATATAATAATAGAAACAGTAATTTTAAATTTACCATCTTTCGATTCAATCATAATTGGGCTCCTCTTTGCTCAGCATCCAAAATTCCCATATATAATACACTAATAATGATTTATTTCCACACCACATATTAGTAAAGTTTTTTATATTACTTTTTGATACACTTCTAGCTGGTAACCTATATAAATATTCTACCGCTCTATGCAATCCTAAGTCTGCCACAGGAACAATATCTGGTAACATAAAATAAAATAAGCCCAACATTTCAACTGTCCATTTCCCAATTCCCTTAACCGAAATTAATATTTCTTCCAAATCGCTAAAAGAATAGTCTTCTAAGGATTTATTTAATACTAATATTTTATTAGAAATATCTATAATAGCACTTGCTCTACTTGCAGGGATACCAATTTCTCTAAATTGAGAAATAGTTAAATTGTTAGCAATAAATTCAAGATTCGGAAATTGATAATAATAAACTCCATCAAAATATATTCTATCGCCATATTTCTCAACAAACGTTTTAACCATACGTGATGCTGCTTTTAAACTAACTTGCTGACTGATAATAGTACGAAGTACACAATTCATAAAGTTTATATCTTTTATAAGATGAAGCCCATTTAATAATTTTATCAATTCCTTAGAATTAACATCACCATATGCATTTGAATAAAGTTCATTATAAATTGGATTATCCAATTCAAATACATCTCTTACTTTTTCAATAAGCCATTCAATATTCACTACACTAACTTGTCCAAGCAAAATTGTCATTCTAATTGTATTATCTATTTGAATAACTTCTAGTAAACAGTTACACTTCTTATCATTGACAAACATTCTACATGAATTTAAACCTGTTCTGATAATTGGAAATAATTTTCCCATCCTCTCAAGACAATCTAGTGACTTAGCTAAAGAGTAGTTATCAATATCTCTAATTTCTATTATTTTCATTACTTTCCATCTTTGTCATAGCCCAATCCTTATCAACATATTTAGGAACATTACAGTCCTTTAGAGTCCAAAAATTATCAATAGAGCGGGCATTAGTTTCACCATTAAATTCAACAATCCTTTTATATTTAGTAATCTTGGATTCTATTATATCATAAAAATATTGCCTATTTTCCAATACTTGACATTCAAGCAATTTATATAAAGGTAAGGCTACACAAGTGATAAGGGGAACAACCCCCTCCTTAAACGCCTTTAGCTTTACCCAATCAGCATATTTATAATATCTATCATCTAAATCTAGAACCAGTACCTCTCTTAACTGGTTTCTTGAAAAAACTGATTGTTTTAACTCTTTACTTTTTTCGTTATTTAACTGTTGGTATACTTCCTCGCATGTATATTCAAAATCTTCTATAGATATGATTCTATTATCCTGCATAAATCGTTTTACTACATCTATAGGAATTATTTTTAATTTCATTCCTTTGTTAGCATTCCATTCTAAGAATTCAAATATTACTCCTTCCGGAAGGCTAGAAATATCAGTATTTGAAAATATCCAGAATTCATCACAAATTAACTCTAACGAAACACAGTCCTTTACACATTCAAACTTATTATTATTGTAATAGAACGTTGACAGATAGTAGCCTAATATATTTGTTGGATTTATAGGAATATGTCCCATTTTTAGAATAAAACTCGTAAAAAGTTCTATCAAATGAATATTATCCCCATCATAAGAAGTATATATTAATTTTTTCATCTCTCTCCTTTTACTTACATTCCCCTGTATACTATTTTATAATTAGTTTTTTGATTAATAAAATTATATATTTATATTACTATATTTATACTGTTTTCATTTAAACTTTCATCATCTAAAATAATTGCAGGTATCTTATTTTCACGTAAATGTATGGCCAAATGTCCCAAGGTAGAACCAGACTTAAAAACAAAACCCGATACCTTACTAATTATAGGTAATAAACTTATATCTGGGTAGGGGGCAAAGACTATCGGCTTGGAAACTTCTGAAATTTTTTTCATTATGTTGCCAATAACAGCATTATTTTCAATACTTTCTAGTTCTTTAACACTTGGTACTACACTAGCCATTGTATTATTTAATTCAACTAATTTTCTGAATTCTCTAAAATTTAATTCAATAATGTTTCCAACTAAAACACCGGATGAAATAACACGATAACCTTCAATGGTTTTATAATGATTAGTCGTAGAAATATCCTCAGACATATCATAAGCCAATAAACCACTATTAGTTTGAACCCATTCAACAACAACACCCTTAAATATGGAATTTAGTGTTGTAGTGATCTTTAATATTTGAGATAAATTTTGTTTGGAAATTTCAGGCACAATTTCGTCATAGTCTATCCGAATTGAATTATTATCTACATCAAAAGAATACTGAACTGGCTGTGAAGAAATACGTTCACTAACCTTATCACCACTGAGAGTCAATTCAACTTCTGACATATAATTTATAACCTCATTCTTCAAACCAATTAAATCACCAAAAATATACTCTATAACTATTTTATCATCTACTACTTTAGAGTATCCAGATAAAATTGGTTTATGGAATTCTGTAACCCAAACCACACAAACTCCAGCTACTGCTTTAATTGATTTTAGTGAATCACAAAATTCATCTCTACTAATTACTTTATTTTTTTTTCTTCCATTGTCTGATTCAAAAATTAATAATAAATCCTCACACGAAAAAAGGGCATCTATCTCACTTTGTAGCATTGTTCTTTGTACATTTTTCTTCTCAAACACATAAAAGCCAAGTTTGTAATAACTGTCAATACCTGCTTCCCGCAAAATTTGTTTCATCCAATGCCTTTTTTTCCACTGTTTTGTGATAAGTCCCTTATGAAATTTAGGGAACCCCATTAAATGCACCTCATCATCATCTAAATCTACAAAAAAGTGCCCTTCCTTTTGAGCTCTCTCTATAAATAAAGGTCTAGTAGTTATGGCGCGAATTTGAAAAATATAAATTTTTCCCAGATGATCAATTCCCCATTCTAAATCAATTCCACTCTCACCAAAACCTGCAAGATTTTCAATATTATAAATCAACTCTTTTATTTTAAATCCATATTTATAGCTTACCTCAATAGAGGTATTATCCATTCTACTTGCATCATCGTCTAGTTCTTCAATCCCCTCCTTACTATATATGGATACATATTCAATTTCACCATTAACTACAGATTTTTGGGGAGTTCCCACTTCTAAGACAAAGTCTTCTTCCATCGTTAGGGGATTCTTAGAGAAAGCCACACCATTATATTCCAAATTTATATGTTCTTGTAATAATATAGGAAAGATAATATCTTCATTCTCAGACCATACAAACTTATTTTTTATGTATGATTCAAAAACTTTCATTACACCACTCAATATATCCGAATAATTGAGTTTGACATCTAGTACAGTAGTATAATTCCCAGCACCTGCAGAATATTTGCCATCTTCGCTTAACGAAGTACTACGAATTGCTAAAGTATCGTCTTTACTGTATACTTCCATCAGTTCATTTACAAGATTTTTCCATAATAAGTTATTTTTCGATTTTATTAACTTCCTCTGAAGAAGGTTCCCAAAATTAGTTGAATTTTTATTTAATTGGAATACTTCCAGCCCTATTAGATCTATAAAAAAATCAGGAGATAAAACATAGGATTTTGGAATATTCTGTTTTAAACTTTTCAACAAATTTACATGATATGCTTTGTTACCTATATAGTTTCTAGTTAAATTTTGATTACCATTCAATTCAATTAAATAATTTTTCATAGCTTCCCTTTAAATAATTTATTATATCTATCTATTGATATAGGACATGTATATTTTGCAGCAGAAAGATTATCCGGCTTATGCCCCAGAACTCGCTTGGTATTTTTAAATGAGAGCTCCCAAAGAGCATCCTGTTTTCTAGTTTCAATCATGTCAACAGGCATGTCAGCATTATGGGCGTCACTTACATTTTTGGCTTTATGATACATTCGATTAACATCTTTTACTTTCAACCTTATAACAAGTTGAGTAATAGGGCATTGCCTAGTTAACGGAAAATTATCGTACGGTCCAAGTGCCATTATCCATGAATTATTCTGAGAACCAGATATATCCAATCTTAGAGATAGTAACATCTGATCTTGTGAATAATCTTTTACTCCATCAATAAAGAACGGCGTGTAATCTACTAATGATTTTATCAAGCCAGCTAACTTAGGTTCATTATCAATATTTGGAAACAATATCGATAAAACTTCATCATTTGATTTTTTGATATGTTCGTTAATCCTACTAAATAAGTCATTTACTGTAGCATTTGTAAATTCAGTCTCTCTTTCTACAATAAATCGCCACCCAAATTGATCCGCATCATTCGCCATATATTGTGCAAAGCCACAACCTACCTGTCCTTGTCTAAACCAATTTTGAGTTAATTTAATAATTAAATTATCATCACTTAAAACTTCTTTTTCTGAGATTTTATATTTATTTGATAAAAATTTGATATAATCTTCCCTGTTTGAATATCTTTTCCCATTAATATTGTTAGATCTTGGTATTTTTGTAAACTTAGACATCCTAACTCACTCCTTAATTACGTTTCATTTAATTATATTAGTTCATTTATCCACATTAGTTTACAGAATAAGTTCATCATTGTTATTGAGATGAGACACTTTTATAAAAAGAGTGCTGCATTAAGCATATCCTGAACTAACGAAAACATGTCTAATAAAATAGTTTTTAAATTTTGTTCATTCACAGTAGAATAAATTTGAAGATTCATATACCTTTCGAGTAACTCTTGATTACCATATCCTCCATTATTAATATAAATCTTTGAAATCCATTTACTTTTTAGATTAGGCTTCCCATTTTTTGCATTTAATAACGAAGCACATTCCCACAATGCTCGTCTTGCACAATCAAGTGCTAAAATGTACTCACCAACTTCAAACATCTTTAAGCTATCATCACAATATGATCTCGCTTCTAGAGAAATTCTATTTGTAATCAATTCAAGAAAATGGGATGTTTTAATTAAATAAAGTAACCTTTCACTTACTTTATTTTGATTAGTAAAAAATCCATGATAAATTCTCAAAAGTAATTTTAATTCCTCATAGCTACATGCTAGACCATTTGTAATTGTGAGTCGTTCTATTAAATCTTCAATTACGTTAATGGACCAATATTCAATATCAAGTTCAATATCCCCTACTCTGACCACCTCAACACCCAAGCAGTCCCCATATCTTCTCATTCCTTGATTATTAAAATTTTGATTATCCTCTAAAAAAACGTATATATCAATGTCAGAATTTTTATTACCAAGTCCTTCTAAAAATGATGTATACAATAAAATTCCAGAATTTTCAGTCACCTGAGATAGTTTATCAACAATTACTTTTAAACTTAAGTTTTTATCCGATAAGACTTTGTTAATAACTTTTTCTTTTACAATCATAACTATTCTTCCTCCTTATACTTTGACAAAAAGCGCTCGTATTTCCCAACTTTATTAGTAGGGTGATTAAAGTTAAATAACTTTAAAAAATCCGCTACAGTCTTTCTATCTTGAAACTCCAATTCAAGCTCAAAATCTACATTATCATAATAAAAATTTTTATCTAAACAAATTTTTATATCCTTATAATGTGCTATATACCTCTCAGTTTTTAATTTTCCTACTAATCCAATAATTGGGGGTAAATCTAAATATTTCACCTGAGCTCCTAATGTGTGTAAATTTATCCTATTAGGAATCTCTTTCAAAGGTAAATCAAAATGCTGTTCCAAACTTTCAATATAGGATCCAACTTTTTCTTTATTTTTTATCTGTAATTGTAAGTCTTCTTTCTTCCTAATTCGAACAGTCATATTGTGTTTAAAATATTCCAAATTTTCTGTATCAAAATAATAATTTTCTTGAACAACGAACTTCCTCGGATTTATTTTTTGTTTTAATGATAAAAATTCATCTTCGGTGATTAAATATTTATACTCTTTTTCAATCATTTTTGCTCTCCTAATCTTTGAAAATAAAGTTTTTATTTAGAAGAACTGAAACATAGTTTTTTACATCCTCTAACACCATCTCCTTATTTACCTCATATTTTTTAGCTAAAATAAATGCAATATCTTCCAATGTATTCTTACCATTACATAAATCAAAAATTCTAGCCCCAACTTCATTAACTTCATAAACATTAATAGTATCAGTAATAATAAATTTTCCATCAATCTTTGCTAAATAAGCTTTCAAATTTCTTGAATACATATAACTAATCCTCTCTATTCTTTAACTAGTAAATAAATAATTTTCCAGTTACTTTATTTCTCCTATAAGCTTCATTAGAAATAATAGTAGTAATAATCACTAAGCATAATAAAATTATTATGAACCCTATCCAAATATCCAACGATACATGTTCTTTAAAAAATATTCCTCTAACCATATATAAGCAGTAAGTTGATGGAAAAACAAATGATACAGTTCTCCAGATTACTGGAAACGCACTTACTGGAATACTCGTTCCAGATAAAATTCGCATGGGCTCATCACAAATTGTAAACAAGTAATTTGAATCTCTAGAAGTTAAAAATAGTGAATTTATAAAAGCACCCCAAATAGTTGATGAAATAATAATCACTATTAATGATAGTAAACAAGAAAAGATTAACTCAACTGAAATTGATCCAACTATAACAAATAAAATAGTGATAAAAGATAGAAACATTCCAATATTCGTTAAAATCCCCCCTAAAGCTCGTCCAAGCAAAAAATTAGTTAAAGAGGTAGGAGTTATAAAAACTGCTTCTAGAGTTCCATTCTGCCGTTCAAACGTTAATAAAAAAGCACTTTGCACCATTGACCAAAAACAGTTATATACCAATGTACCCGTTATAAGAAATGTCAACAAGTCCGTTTGATTTTCTATTCCAAATTTTCTAAGGAAAGACAAATCGAAGGAGTTATAAGTGTAAAAAGTCTGAAAAAAAATTATAATTGGCCAGACTATTAAAGACATAACATTACTTAGTGAATTTTGATAATTTTTTTGTTGCTTTATAATTTCTGCTTTCAACATTATAAATTTTTCTTTAATATTTATCATGCCAAATCTCCATTAATGACTCTTCTAGTGATGGTTCAATTATACTTATGGATTTAATAGAAATACTATTATAATTACTGCATGCAGAGATAAATTCTTGGATAATATTTTTCCTTGATTTTAGAGTAAATGATTCATCATTATTCCAAACACATTTAACAGGAATTTCTAATTTATTAACTACGTTCTCCACATCTTTTTTGTCCTTTTTGCCAAATTCAACTTTTACAAGTTTTTCTGGACTGACACTTTTAACTATTTCGTATGGAGAACCCTCTCTTAAAATTTTTCCATTATCTAATAAGTAAATATAATCACATAATTCCTCTATCTCTTTTAAATAATGTGTTGTTAAAAGAATCCCTTTATTTAATTCTTTAGCGAGTTTTAAAATATAATGCCGTAATTCTTTTGCAATTATAATATCTAGTCCTAAAGTAGGTTCATCTAATAGAATATAATCTGGATTATTTATCAAACCTTTAGCAATCTGGAGCCTTTGCTTCATTCCTTTGGAATACTTTTCAACAGGAATATCTGACGAGTCCTCTAATTTAACAAGTCTTAAACACTCGTCGATTCGATTACTCAGTTCTTTTTTATCAATCCCATAAAGACTTCCAAAGTAGTCTAAATTCTCTCTTCCTGTCAATCTCCAATATAAATTTCGCTCTCCTCCAGAGATAACATTAATTCTTTTCTTTGTGAGTTTTTCATCGTTATTAATATTAATACCATCCATTAGTATTTCTCCATCACTAGGAGTTAGTAATGTTGATAGCATTCTAATAGTAGTTGTTTTCCCAGCACCATTTATACCAAGTAATCCAACTATTTTTCCCTTAGGAATTTGTATATCAATTCCCTTGATAACATCCTTTTTTTGCTTATCATTTCTAAAAAGTCTTTTGAAAAAGTTTTTTTCACTATTTTCATAATAGCTTTTATACACTTGTCTCATTTCTAACATTTATGAAAAAACCTCCTCAATTAGTTTTTTTTCTAATTTTTCAAACCATATATATCCTAGGTAAAAAATAGCCAGTCCTTCTATAATTGCTAAAATACTTGAAAATACTGTAGATTTACCCATATTTCCAGTTAATACATCTCGTAAAACATTAAGCGCATGAGTTAATGGTATTAAGTTACTAAAAAATTGTAGTTGCTTTGGAAGATAAGTAACTGGAAATGATACTCCTGATAAAAAACTTAATATAATAAAAAGTGTATTTTGACTTATAAATGTATCCCTTGTATACACCATAATATTGGAAAGAATCAGGGCCATTGAAAAACTTACCATTGCAATAAAAAACACTGGTAAAAACATACCGATAACATTTTCAAAATTATATTTAACTCCTAAAAATACCGAAAAAACAATTACTAAAAAAAACTCTATAAATGATCGTCCGAGCTGTTCTACAAAAGTTCCTAAAAAGTATCCTAACCTTGAGGCCGGAGATATGAGAAACGAATCAATAGTCCCTTCGCGAATTTCTGAAATAAGGCTTCGACCAACATTCATTAATGTTGCAATAGAAACTGCATAAGCTCCGTACCCTAATGAAACAAATAGTAAATAATTCATTCCCGAAGCTCCATCAGTAAATTCATTTTCTGTTTTCCCATTGAAAACAAAATAATATAGTAGTACTGGTGTTAATAAAGCCAAAATCGAACTTAAAACACGTTGAAGAATAAATGAGATAGGATATGCCCGTAACATTGAAACACGATTCTTCTTATATACAGATTTAATTATATTTAACATTTCTATAGCTCCTTATTTTACTAATAATCATCAAAGAATGCTCCATCATTTTCATAATGTAATTGCTGATATTTTAATCTTTTCAAAATCAGCCATATTTCCGGAAAATTGTATGCTATATGTAGTATCAAAGAATAGAATAGTGAATTTGTTACCAAAAAAATATTTCCAGAAAGCATACTCAAAATAAACTGAGATATATAATTTTTATAAGTAAACATTGACGCTGCCCATCTATTTAAATAGTGTGCACCAACAAATAAAAAACTAGAAAATACTAAAAATACAATTTTTAAATAATAGCTATAATCCTCCAACTCACTAAGAATAAAGAATCGAAAATACATCTCCTCTGTAAAAATACTATATACCATCCCTAAAATCGTTAAAAATACTTCTTTTTTTGAAATACTTAATTTTATAAAAGGGCTTGATGATTTCATCCTATAATCTTTGTGATGTAGTAGAAGCAAAACTACTGTTAAAAAAAGTAAATAAATTAAAAAAATTTCAAAATGTTTCAACTTTCCTATGGCAAAAGAAATAGTTTTTAGCTTAAACAAGAAAATTGGAAGTATCATTGGTAACCCAAAGAGAATTTCCTGTAACTTGTAAGAATAATTTATCTTCTGTCTTAAGAATGGTAAAAAAGTAATAGCTATAATCAGTACAAAATATGAAAATAGTATTCTTAAAAGATATTGAGTAGAATTAAGTATACCAACAATATTCAATAAGAGTAGTAATGTAAGAACTACTAGTGATACCTTTTGTTTTTTCAACATTTTATTAACCTCAAAATTACAAAAATATGGAACAAAAGCGCTTTTGTTCCATATTTCGTCCCGAAAAAAATTGAATGATATCTTAAGCTACAACTCTAGCAATAATCTTAGTATCTTCAATTTTTTCAATTGTTGGTTTTTGATACATAACATTTCCTCCATAAAAAATAAGACTGAGGTCGTCACCTCGGTCTTATTTTATAACTATTGTTGTATTACTTGTTATTTTTTACATATTCACAAAATCACTAATTGAACTAAGTAATTTTTCTGCAGCTCCTAAACAATCTAGTTTTTTTAACATTTCAATATATTCTAACATTAACTCCATTGAAGCTTCATCACCTCTTTTAAACGAATAGTAGGCCTTATTAAAACGATGTACGATTCTCTCAAACACATCTGCTTCTGATAATTGTAGAGAGTCTATACTATTCATAAATTTTAGTGCTTGAGCTAAATAATCATTTTCAATACAAATAGTAACTACATTCAAAAGCATTTGATAAATCTTTCTACGGTTTTCTAACAATTCATCATAAAATTGTACTCGACTAAGCATTTCTGACGATAAAGTTATCAATGTATTAATAGTAAAGACACTCGCACCATTAATAAACAACCACAGCTCATAACGTCCCCACTGTTCGACTGAAAAAAGATAATCCACCAAAAAATTTAAATCTTTTTTAGAAACTTTTCTACTTTGATCACAGGTGTAGATAATTATTTTCACTATTATGCTATTCAAATAAAGAGATTTTTTATCAGGATATTTTACTTTTTCTATCTCTAAATCATTTAAAAATTTATCTAATTTTAAATAATCATTGTTCAAATATGCCTCAAACAACTCTTTATTAAACCTAATATCATCTGTTAACGTATAGTCATTATAAATAGACTGAAATTCATCTAATAACACATTTATATTATCTAAACATTGAAAAAAAGAATCAATAGATATACTACTCTGTCCTCGTTCAAATCTTGATAATTGTGCCATAGATATAACATCTTGTGAGGCCTCTCTTAAAGAAAGATTTTTTGACTCTCGTAATATTTTAAAAATTTTTCCAAATTCTTTCAAACTATAACCTCTCTTTTACAAATACACAAAAAATAAGACCTAAGTTTATTCATATGCTAAAGTATTCTTAATTATGAAAGAAGGAGTTGTCACTATGAAAAAGTTTATCAAGTTCACTACTATTATGCTTCTCATGTTTGTTACAATCTAAAATAATAAGCCCAGGGTCTTTCTGAAACCTGGGCTTATTATATCATTTTATTTTATTATCTTCATTTTTCTGGACTAGAAATTTTTACCACTTCTCATCAAATCTATCCAATTACGGATTTTCAATTAATAAATTAAATACAATTATTTGTTTTTTTGTAAGTCTGCTGTGTTTCTTTTTTGAAGAATAAAAAGCACCGAAATGCATGGTTCACAAAAGCTGGATGGTCTTTCCAGCTTTTATGAAGCTCATACAAAATCAATGCTTTTTCACATTTATAACATGATATTTAACAATTAATATTAAATATTAGCCCAGACACTGTCTAAGATATTGGTTTGATCACGGTCCGGTCCCACAGAGAAAGTCGAGATACGGACTCCGACAAGTTCACTGACGCGGCGGACATAGTTGCGGGCATTTTCCGGCAGGTCTTCCAGACTGCGAACACCTGTAATGTCTTCTGACCAACCCGGCAGCTCCTCATAGATAGGCTTACAGCGTTTGAGCTGCTCAAGGCTGGCCGGATAGTGGTCAATCCGCTGACCGTCCAGATCATAAGCGACACAGATCTTAACTGTTTCAAGCCCTGAGAGAACATCAATACAGTTGAGACTGAGGTTGGTAATGCCTGAGACCCGGCGGCTGTGGCGCATAACAACTGAATCAAACCAGCCTACCCGGCGCGGACGCCCTGTCGTAGTGCCGTATTCATGGCCGATTTCACGGATGCGCTCGCCAACTTTATCAAAGAGTTCGGTAGGAAACGGTCCGTCACCAACGCGGCTGGTATAAGCCTTGCAGACACCGACAACCTTGTTGATTTTGCTTGGACCAACACCCGAGCCGATGGTTACACCGCCAGCAACCGGATTCGAAGAGGTCACGAAAGGATAGGTTCCCTGGTCGATATCCAGCATGACCCCTTGCGCCCCCTCAAACAGAACACGCTTGCCCTTATCCAGCGCATCATTTAAGATAACGGAAGTATCCGTCACATATTGTTTGATTTCCTGACCGTAAGCATAGTATTCTTCAAAGATATCCTCAAAAGCCACTTCTTCACATTCATACATCTTGCTGAAAAGGCGGTTTTTCTCTTCTAAATTAGTCCGCAGGCGCTCTGCAAAAATATCCTTATCCAGCAAGTCAGCAATCCGAATGCCCACACGCGCTGCTTTGTCCATATAAGCCGGCCCGATGCCCTTGTTAGTTGTTCCAATTTTATTGTCGCCCTTGGCAGCTTCCTGCAGCTGATCAAGTTTAATATGATAAGGCAGGATGATATGTGCGCGGTCAGAAATACGCAGGCTGTCTGTCGCAATACCTTCCTCGTGCAAATAAGTCAGCTCCTTAACCAAAGATTTAGGATTGACCACCACACCGTTGCCGATAACTGAAATTTTTTCCGGGAAGAAAATTCCTGACGGAATCAAGTGCAGTTTAAATTTTTTACCGTCGATAACAATCGTATGACCGGCATTATCACCGCCTTGATAGCGTGCAATTACTTCGGCATCGGCTGACAGAAAATCCGTGATTTTCCCCTTGCCTTCATCTCCCCACTGGGTTCCAACTACTACTACTGATGTCATATGCTGATACGAACTCTAACAAAGAGAGTCCTCATCCTTTCTTAAAAACTATAACCCCTAAAAAGCAGATTGCCTAAGCTCCGGCACTCCTCAGACATACTGAAAGCCAAAATAAAAGCAGAAACCAATGAAAATTTCTGCCAAAAGCAGGGTCTCAAACTTATTTAAGCAGCTATAACATGGCAGGAATTTCACCTGCAGGTTTGCCTTACAATTTATTATAAGAAATTTCTGACTGTTTTTCAATATTTCGTATCAGAATCATGCGCTTTTCCGAACATTCTTGTAAACTAGTACTAGAATATCTTTTAGGAGAAAGAATATGTCAACCATTGATCAGATTTTACAGCAAAGTCCGCAGAACCTCCCCGTCTTACAAGCTACTTTTGGGCTGGAGAGGGAGAGCCTGCGCATTGATCAAAAGACGCAGCGCTTAGCACAGACCCCCCATCCTCATAAACTAGGATCTCGCAGCTATCATCCGTACATTCAGACAGACTACAGCGAACCTCAGTTAGAATTAATCACCCCCGTTGCCAAATCAAGCAAGGAAGTGCTGCGCTTTTTAGGAGCTATCACCGATGTCGCCCAGCGCAGCATAGATAATGATCAGTATCTATGGCCCTTATCCATGCCGCCGCAGCTTAGAGCAGATGAGATTGAAATTGCTCGGCTGGAAGACCCGTTTGAGGTCGCTTACCGGCAGCACCTGGCTGAAAAATACGGCAAGATCCTCCAATCTATGTCAGGTATTCATTACAATATTGAACTGGGGGCTGACCTCTTTAAAGCATTGTTTGAGCGCAGCGGCTATCAGTCTCTGATCGCCTTTAAAAACGATCTCTATTTAAAACTGGCACAAAATTTCCTGACCTATCGCTGGTTTTTAACTTATCTCTATGGCGCAAGCCCCTTGGCTGAACAAGGTTTCTTTGAAAAAGACCTGACTGCCCCTGTTCGTTCGCTGAGAAACAGCCATTTAGGCTATGTCAACACCTCAGATGTCAAGGTTCCTTTTGACCGTTTGGAAAATTATGTCGCAAGCATTGAAGGTTATGTTGACACAGGTGCCCTGTCTGCTGAGAAAGAATTTTACTCAGCTGTTCGTCTGCGCGGCAGCAAAAAGAGCCGAGACTACCTTACTAAGGGCATTACTTACTTAGAATTCCGCTGCTTTGATTTAGATCCATTTGACAACCGCGGAATTACACAGGAAACCATTGACAGCGTCCATCTCTTTACCCTGGCTATGCTTTGGCTCGATGCACCTCAGGAAGTCAATCAGACAGTAGAGGAGGCTGCAAAACTCAACGAAAAAATTGCGCTCAGCCACCCTTTGGACAAACTGCCGCAGGATGCTCCTTATCACAAGCTCCTGACAGCTATGGAAGAGCTGATTAAGCATTTCCGTCTGCCGGCTTACTATGAACAGCTCCTGGCTGACATGAAAGAGCAAGTCAGCAATCCCGAACTGACTGTCGGCGGCCGGCTTTTCAAGCACATCGACAAGCTGTCCTTGGAAACATTTGGCCGTCAAAAAGGCAAGGAATACCATGACTATGCCTGGGAAGCCTATTATGCGCTCAAAGGCTATGAAACCATGGAACTTTCCACACAAATGCTGCTTTTTGATGCGATCCAAAAAGGAATTCATTTTGATATCTTAGATGAAGGCGATCAATTTCTTAAGCTCTGGCACGATAGCCATACGGAATACGTCAAAAACGGCAACATGACCTCTAAAGATAATTATGTTGTGCCCTTAGCCATGGCTAACAAAGTCGTCACCAAAAAAATCCTAAGAGAACACGGTTATCCTGTTCCTGCCGGGGCCGAATTTGACAGCAAGGACGAGGCGCTCCGCTATTATCAGCAAGTTGAAAAGCAGGCTATCGTTGTCAAGCCCAAATCAACTAATTTCGGTCTGGGCATTTCCATTTTTGAAACACCGGCCAGCTTGACTGATTATGAAAAAGCTCTGAATATTGCCTTTCTTGAAGACTCTTCTGTTCTTGTTGAAGAATTTGTCGCCGGAACTGAATACCGCTTTTTTGTCCTTGACGGCAAATGCGAAGCTGTTCTGCTGCGGGTTGCCGCTAATGTAGTCGGTGACGGTCGTCATACAATTCGGCAGCTGGTTGAGCAAAAAAATAAAAACCCGCTGCGGGGCCGAAATCACCGCTCACCGCTTGAAATCATCGAACTTGGAGATATTGAGCAGCTCATGCTGCAGCAGCAAGGCTACACACCGGAAAGTGTCTTACCGGACGGAGTCAAGGTTAATTTGCGCGGCAATTCCAACATTTCAACAGGCGGCGATTCTATTGATATCACAGAAACTATGGACACCAGCTACAAGCAGCTGGCTGCTGACATGGCTAAAGCCATGGGAGCTTGGGCCTGCGGTGTTGATTTGATTATTCCGGATGCTGCTTTAAAAGCAAGCAAGGACAATCCGCATTGTACCTGCATTGAGCTCAATTTCAATCCTTCCATGTACATGCATACCTATTGTCAGGAAGGCCCGGGGCAAATTATTACCGGAAAAATATTGGCTAAGCTGTTCCCTGAAGTTCCTATTCATTTCGACTAAAAAGAAAAAGCGACATGCAAAACAGATCTGGTTACTGTCAGCATGCCGCTTTTTTATGTTTAAAAATTCTCAAGCAGATAAAATTTGCTCTGTAAGGCTTTTTTGCTTAAGCTCCGAAAACTTTGAAACGGTCTTCATCGGCTGCAAAGTCTTTGTCACCTGCAGGAGCCTCAATAGAACCAAACGGTGCCTGAGCACGCAGTTTCCAATTAGCCGGCAGACCATACTTTTCAGCAACCTGAGCATCAACCAGAGGATTGTAGTGCTGAACACTCATGCCAATATTTTGCTCTGCCAAAGCCATCCAAGCTGCATAAAGGGCTATGCCGTGCGCTTGTTCAGACCATGGCTGAAAATTATCGGCATAAAGCGGGAAGTTTTCTTCCAGATTTTTAACGATGTCTTGATCTTCAAAAAAGAGAATGGTTCCGACACCGGCTGCAAAGCTTTCTAATTTAGCTTTTGTTCCTTCGAAAGCCTCAGCTGGCGTTACCTTTTCTAATTCACTGTAAGCAATCTTATTCCAGAAATTCTCAGATTCTTCACCAAACAGAATGACTGCTCGGCTGGTTTGTGAGTTAAAGGCTGAAGGTGCTTGCTTAATGGCATTTTTAATCAAGTCCGTAAGTTCAGCTTCTGATAAGGAAACATTTTTACCCAAGGCATAAATGCTGCGGCGTTGTTTTTGTAAATCTAAAAAATTTGACATATGATAATTGCCTCCATTTGTATTTGTAAGGCTATTATACATTTATTACTAATTAGTATCAATTAATTTGCTTATTCTTTTATAAAAGTACTGACAGCGTGTTTTACAGAGTTCCCATTCTGTCACTTCCCTCAATTTATGTTAAAATAAAAGGTATGGATAAACTTATTAAATCAATTTCACAATCAGGAGCTTTCCGTGCTTATGTGCTGGACAGCACTGAGACAGTTCGGACGGCTCAGGAAAAACATCAGACCCTTTCAAGCTCGACAGTTGCCTTAGGCCGTACACTGATTGCCAGTCAAATTTTGGCAGCCAATCAAAAAGGAGACAGCAAGGTAACCGTCAAAGTCATTGGCGACTCTTCTTTTGGCCACGTCATCTCAGTGGCTGATACCAAGGGCAATGTCAAGGGCTATATTCAAAATAAAGGGGTTGACATCAAAAAAACCGCAACTGGTGAAATAGTTGTCGGTCCTTTCATGGGAAATGGGCAGTTCGTCGTTATCACAGACTACGGTACCGGCAATCCCTATACCTCATCTACACCCTTGGTTTCCGGAGAAATCGGAGAAGATCTGGCCTACTATCTGACAGAAAGTGAGCAGACACCTTCAGCAGTCGGTTTAAATGTTCTTTTGGATGATAAAGACAAGGTCAAGGTAGCCGGCGGTTTCATGCTGCAGGCTCTGCCCGGCGCTTCTGATGAAGAAATTACCCGCTATGAAAAACGCATCCAAGAGATGCCTGCCATTTCAAGCCTTTTGGAATCTGACAATCCTATTGAAGCTCTGCTTTTGGCACTTTACGGCGAAGACGGCTACAAGGTGCTCTCTGAAGAAGACATCCGCTTTGCCTGCGACTGCTCGCGCAAGCGTTTTGAAGAGGCCTTAAAAACCCTGCCTGCTCATGACCTTCAGGAAATGAAGGAGCAAGATCAGGGAGCAGAAATTGTCTGCCAATTCTGCGGAAAAACGTACAACTTTACTGAAAAGGATTTAGAGGAGATGATTCATGACCAAGCTTAACAGCTCATTTATGATTGACAACGTTGAAATCCCCCATCGCACTGTTTTAGCTCCGATGGCCGGTGTCACAAATTCTGCTTTCCGCACGATTGCTAAGGAATTCGGAGCAGGACTTGTGGTGATGGAAATGGTCTCTGACAAGGGAATTCAGTACAACAATGAAAAAACACTGCACATGCTTCATATTGATGAGGAAGAACATCCTGTTTCCATTCAGCTTTTTGGCAGCGACGGTGACAGCTTAGCGCGCGCAGCCGAATTCATTCAGGCCAACACTCAGGCTGACCTTGTTGACATTAACATGGGCTGTCCGGTCAACAAAATCGTTAAAAATGAAGCTGGAGCCATGTGGCTCAAGGATCCTGACAAGATCTATTCCGTTGTCTCAACGGTTAAATCTGTCCTTGATATTCCACTGACAGTCAAAATGCGGACAGGCTGGTCGGAGCCTTCCTTAGCCGTTGAAAATGCCTTAGCAGCTGAGTCTGCCGGTGTTGCTGCCTTGGCCATGCACGGGCGCACGCGCGAGCAAATGTATACCGGCAAATGCGACCATGAAACACTGGCTAAAGTAGCCAAAGCTCTCACCAAGATTCCTTTCATTGCTAATGGAGATATTCGCTCTGTCGAAGATGCTAAATTTATGATTGATGAAGTAGGTGCCGATGCTGTTATGGTGGGCCGCGCCGCTAGAAGTAATCCTTATATCTTCACCCAGATAAACCATTATTTTGAAACTGGAGAAGTCTTAGATAATCTGCCCTTCAGCAAAATGCTGGACATTGCCCAAGACCACCTGAAACGCTTAGTCGATCTTAAAGGGGAAACCATTGCCGTCAGAGAATTCCGCGGCTTGGCACCGCACTATCTTCGCGGGACATCCGGTGCCGCTAAAATCAGATCTGCTGTATCCCGGGCAGAGACTCTTACTGAGGTGAAAAATATTTTCGCTCAGGTTCATTCTTGACACTGTAAGCTTTGCACTAAGTATAATATAAAATAAGGAGACTGGAATTTTCTTCCGGTCTCCTTTTCATAGATTAGACAATATCAAATTTAAGCTTATCTTTTTGAACACCGATTTTCAGCGTCTGACCGCCGGCCAGCTCTCCGGAAAGAACAAGCTCTGCCAGTTTATCTTCGACTTCGGTCTGAAGACTTCTGCGAAGCGGCCGCGCTCCCATTTCCGCATCATAGCCGATCTGCGCCAAATGTTTAAGCGCTGAGCTCTGGAATTTAAGGGTAATGCCTTGCTCGGCCAGATGAGAAATCAGCGGCTGCACCATAATTTTGACAACATCACGCATATTTTCCTCAGTGAGATTATGAAAGACAACCTTTTCATCAATACGATTGATGAATTCAGGACGGTAAGCTTTTTTGAGTTCTTCTAAAATACGGCTTTCCATAGCCTGATAATCATGAGAAAAATCCTTAGCTCCAAAGCCGACAGTCTTATCATCCCGCAGAGCTGTTGCTCCAAGATTTGAGGTCATAATAATAATCGTATTTGAAAAATCAACTTTCCGCCCGCGGCTGTCAGTCAAAACTCCGTCATCCAGTACCTGCAAAAGGACATTAAAAATATCCGGATGAGCCTTTTCAACTTCATCAAAAAGCAGCACAGAATAAGGTTTGTTGCGAACTTTTTCGGTCAGCTCGCCGCCTTCTTCATAGCCGACATAGCCCGGAGGAGCTCCGTTGAGGCGTGAAGCCGCAAATTTTTCCATGTACTCACTCATATCAAAGCGAATAAGTGCTGACTCGTCATCAAAGAGAACTTCTGCCAAAGCTTTGGCCAGTTCTGTCTTTCCGACACCTGTAGGCCCCAGAAACATAAAGGATCCGATCGGACGCTTGCCGATTCGAATGCCCGACTGATTTCGGCGAATAGCACGGCTCACTGCAGAAATGGCCGTATCTTGACCGATCACCCGCTTATGCAGTTCCTTTTCCAAATTGAGGTACTTTTTACTGTCGGCCTGAGTCATCTTGCTTACCGGAATCCCGGAAAGTTTGCTCAGGGTTTCTAAAATCGCGTCTTCGCCGACTGCCACTCGTTTTTTAAGCAGAGGTTTTTCTTCTTTTTTCAATAAACGGCGGGCAGCAGCTATATCTTTATCAATAATCGCTTGATCCAAGTCCGTCAAAAAGGCAGGGGCCTTTTTTTTCACCGATCCCTGTACCGCAGCACTGGCCTCATCTAAGAGATCAATAGCTGAATCAGGCAAGTTCTTGCCGGTCAGGTAACGATGCGCTGCTCTAACTGCTGTTTTGACAGCTCCATCAGAAATCGTCACATGGTGATAGTCTTCGTAATTTTTCTTTAAGCCAAGCAGAATCTGATAGGCCTCTTCTTCGCTGGGCTCTTCAATAGTTACCTTAGCAAAGCGGCGGGAGAGAGCAGAGTCCTTTTCGATATGCTTTTGGTATTCTTCTTGGGTCGTTGCACCAATCGTTCTAAGCGTACCGCGCGCTAGGGCCGGTTTGAGAATATTGGCCGCATCAAGCGTGCTGTCAATTCCGCTGCCAGAGCCCATAATGGTATGCAGCTCATCAATAAAGAGGATAATGTGCCCGTCTGCCTCAATATCCGCGATAATCTGATTCATGCGTTCTTCAAAGTCACCGCGGAAACGCGTTCCCGCTACAACACTCATCATATCCAGCTCTAAGACTTTCATATCTGCCAATTCAAAAGGCACGGCACTGTCCACGATGCGCTGAGCAAGACCGTAAGCCAGTGCTGTTTTACCAACTCCGGCATCACCGACTAAAACCGGATTGTTTTTTGTCTTGCGGCTTAAAATCTGGATCATGCGCGAAATTTCTTTTTCCCGGCCAATAACAGGCTCTAAGCGTCCTTTGCGGGCCAGATCGGTCAAGTCCCGTGTGAAATCTGCCAGTTCACCTGTCATGCTGGGCGGTTTCATTAAATCTGAAAACTGACCGTTCGTCTTGTTTTTCTTAGGCTTGCGCATTTCAAAAATGGCTTTGATATCCTCTTTTGAAAAACCTGCATAGCGTTCAACAGCCTTGCGTAAATCAAGCAGACGGACAGATTCGCCATCGTCTTTGATTTGAAAGCCGACCAATTCTAAAATCCGCGTTGCCAGCAGATTGGGATTGAGCAGCATGGCAAATAAAACATGCTCTGTTCCCACTTCTTTGGCATGAGTTGCCTGACTGATAGCATAAGCCTCTGTCAAGGTTCGGCTCAGGGCATTGGATTGCTCCAGCAGCGTTATATCACCGCTTGGTTTTTTCGGTCTTCGTCCAACCGCCAAAACAGCTGCCGCCTGGTAATCTTCAAACTGGACATCGTCCCCAAATTCAGCAAAACTCAAGCCGGCTACTGAGCTGTCAATTTCAACCATAGCAAGGAGGACATGCCAGCTTTCAAGATAGGCACTTTCAAAGCGGGCAGCTTCAAACTGAGCCAGTCGGAAGACTTCCTGCATTTTCAATGAATAATCGGTCATAGATGGTATCCTTTTCTGTCTAAACGTTGTAGTATTTTACGAAGCATACGGGCTCGGATTTTAGGGCTGTCTGCACCCAGAACGTCATCTCCGGCAGCCGACAAGATAATATTTCCCTCACGCTCACTGATAATTTTTTCATCAAAGAGGAGCTGGATAATATCGGTGAAAACCTGCTCACTGATCTGCTCGCCAATATTTGCTTCCAGATTATTAAGCATCTGATGCTGGTCTGAAAAACGAATTTTAGCAATGCGGATATAACCGCCGCCGCCCCGTTTGCTTTCGACAAGGTAGCCGCGGCTCTCGGTAAAACGTGTTTTAATCACATAGTTGATCTGACTGGGAACAACACTGAAACTGTCCGCTAAAGCACTTCTCTTAATTTCTGCAAAACCAGACTGAGCCAGTATTTTTTTGATATATTCTTCAATACTGTCAGACGTATTTTTTGATGTCATGATCTCGACTCCTTCCCAGTCACTTTGACTATAACTGACCTTATTATACCGAAAAATAATACATTTGGAAAGCAAGAGCCTTGAAAGTTCTAAATCTCTGATAAGGGCGCCTTTTAAGCAGCTTTGAGTGCAGTTAAAACTGCGCCCGCAACAGGATGACATTATAAAATCGGAATCCCATAGGGATCCCGATGTTTATTTCTGTTTCAAATTAACAGTTAGTCTTGATTATTCAAGGCAGCAGCCATTGTTGCAGCAACTTCATTTTCAAAGTCATTGGCAGCTCTTTCGATACCTTCACCAACTTCAAAACGGACAAAGCTGATCGCTTTAGCGTTTACTGATTCAAGGTAAGCTTCAACAGTCTTGCTGTCATCCATGATGTAAACTTGGGACAGCAAGGTATATTGTTGGTCAACTTTGGTATTGTCAAGCATGAAGCGGCCCATTTTACCTGGAATAATCTTATCCCAAATTTTTTCTGGTTTCCCTTCAGCTTTAAGCTCAGCCTTGATATCTTCTTCGGCCTGAGCAATAACCTCATCGGTTAATTGCAGTTTTGAACCATACTTAAGAAGCGGCAGTGCTGGTTTATCAACCATGGCACGGCTTTCGTTGTCCTGTTCGATCTTATGGTTCATTTGAGCCAATTCGTCATGGATAAATTCTTCGCTCAATTCTTGATAAGAAAGGACAGTCGGATTCATTGCTGCTACGTGCATAGCTACTTGTTTAGCAAGGGCTTCGTCTGCACCTTCAAGCACTGTTACAACACCGATTTTACCGCCATTATGCTGGTAAGCTCCAAAGACTTGGTCATCTGCTTTTTCAACAAGGGCAAAGCGGCGGAAAGAAATTTTTTCACCGATTGTTGCTGTCGCATTAACATAGGCAGCTTCCAATGTTTCACCTGAAGCCAAAGTCACTTTAAGAGCTTCGTCATTGTTGGCAGGTTTTTGTTCTGCAATAGCTTTTGCAGACTCATTAACTAATTCAACAAATTGAGCATTCTTTGCAACAAAGTCAGTTTCTGCATTGACTTCAACAATAGCTGCCACGTTGCCGTTAACATAAATGCCTGTCAAGCCTTCGGCAGCAACACGGTCAGCTTTTTTCGCTGCCTTAGCGATTCCTTTTTCGCGCAGAAGCTCAACCGCTTTGTCCATGTCTCCTTCAACTTCAACCAATGCCTTTTTAGCATCCATTACACCGGCACCAGTTTTTTCACGCAATTCTTTAACAAGAGCTGCAGTAATATTTGCCATGATTATTCCTCCAATTTTAATGATAAAAGGGGAGGGCTAGGCCCCGCCCCTTAGGTTATGTACATTATTATGATTAAAGATGGGTAAAATAAAGCATTTTACCTTATTAACACATTTAATATCGATGACTTAGTCTTCGTTTGAACCTTCAACAACTTCAACGATTTCTTCGATTGAATCAGCTTGTGTGTCGTCAGCTGCAAGTTCTGCTTCAACCGCTTCAACACTGTCTTCACCTTGACGGCCTTCGATAACAGCATCAGCCAGTTTACTTGTAATCAGTTTAACCGCGCGGATAGCATCATCATTTGCCGGGATAATAACATCAATGTCATCCGGATCAGCGTTGGTATCAACCATTGCTACAACAGGAATACCAAGTTTCTTAGCTTCTTTAACAGCAATTTGTTCTTTATGCGGGTCAACGATGTAGATAACATCTGGAATGCGAGGCATATCTTCGATACCGCCCAAGAATTTTTCAAGACGGGCACGCTGTTTGTTCAACAGGGCAACTTCTTTCTTAGGAAGAACTTCAAAAGTTCCGTCAGCTTCCATTTGTTTAATTTCTTTAAGACGTGCAATACGTTTTTGGATAGTATCCCAGTTTGTCAATGTACCGCCCAACCAACGGTGGTTGATGTAAAATTGACCAGCACGTTCTGCTTCTTCTTTAATAGCTTCTGAAGCTTGCTTTTTAGTACCGACAAACAAGATAACCGCATCATTAGCTGCTGCATCGCGAACAAAGTCGTAAGCTTGATCAGCCAATTTTACAGTTTGCTGAAGGTCGATAACGTGGATACCGTTACGTTCTGTGAAGATGTACTTAGCCATCTTAGGGTTCCAGCGACGAGTTTGGTGACCAAAGTGAACACCAGCCTCAAGAAGTTGTTTCATTGAAATTACTGCCATGAGTATTTCTCCTTTGTTGTTTTTTCGCCTCTCTCAGACTTCAGCTTGCAGCCCAACCTTAAGGGCAACCAGACCACAATTCATCTAAGATGAGTATTACCGCATTTCTGCGACTTTACTATCATATCAAAATTAAGAAAAAAATGCAAGAGAATTCTACTTCAATACTGCGTCATGCTACGAAAAATTCCTTTCATAATTTTCACTCCTTAATAAAATAAGCAGATATTTAAACAATAGCTAAATATCCGCTAAAATAATGATTTATTTGTCAGTATTATTCAAGATAGCTATTTAAATAGCCAGATTCAATCATTCTATAATTAAAGACTTTACCGATATATTCCATAGCCTCAATCAAATGTGACCTATCACTATCCCATCCTTTTCCATCAGTAATATAGATAAACTCATGGTTAGTCCTACTGAATCGATCATGTAAATCTTTAAACTCAGTCGCTGAAGCTTTTGACTTAGAACCACTAGAATTAAAATTATTCACCTCAAACAAATACAATTTTTTTCGTATAGGATTAAATAGCGATCCATCAAAACGACGATTTTGAAAGCTCTCATCTAAATCAATTCCATACCATTCTTTGATACTACTGCGAGTCGACTGACCATGGGCTAGCCAGCCTTTTGCTTCCCCAATTTTTTTCAAAGCTGTCTCCAAATATAGTTCGCCCATATCTCCACTTCTATTTTTTCGACCATTAGAATCCATACCAGCTTCTACGCCTACAGCATAATCGTGAACTGATTTCCTTAATCCAATTTTGAAAACCCAATCCAAACCACTATCATGTAAGAACTGAAGATAAAGATCTAACTTATCAAGATCAATATCCTTAAAGTCCAAGGTATAAACACCTGAAACATCTTGAATTTTTAAAATTTTATTCCGAATTGGTTTTTCGAATTTATTATCCCTGATCCCCAAAAGTTTAGGAAGCAACAACAATAAATCCGGTCGTTCTTTAAAAAAATTATCAATCTCTTGATTTGATTTCCCAATTAAATAGTCCAAAGTATATAAATCCGGTTCATCATAAGTAGAAATATTGGCTTTAACATTATCAAAATTAAACCAATAAGAAGCGAGAAAACTCAGAGATGAACGAGTTTCCATGAAAAACTCTAATTTGTCTTCAGAAGATAAATTAAGATAATCAAAAACATTATATTTCAAATTATTGTCTATATTATTAGTCATGTACTTTTTCCAATCTTGTTCGTGCAATTCTTAAATAATCTATTTCTGAATCAACACCGATAAATCGTCTTCCAAGCTTCTTAGCAACAACTCCTGTTGTACCGCTTCCAACAAAGGGATCTAATATATAATCTCCCTCCCTAGTACTTGCTAAAATAATACGTTCTAGTAAATACTCCGGTTTTTGAGTTGGATGTTTTCCTGCCCACTTTTCGCTTTTTTTAGTCGAACTTCCAATCCAAACATCTTTCATCTGTTTTCCGTTATTAATTTTTTTCATTAAATTATAATTATAAAAATGCTTAACTTTTTTATCTGCTTTTCTAGCCCACAATATAGTCTCAGTTGAATGCGTGAAACAGCGACAAGATAAATTAGGTGCTGGATTGGTCTTTTGCCATG
The DNA here is from genome assembly GCF_058314475.1 of Streptococcus sp. ELY_90. NCBI lineage: Bacteria > Bacillati > Bacillota > Bacilli > Lactobacillales > Streptococcaceae > Streptococcus > Streptococcus sp. ELY_90. Next base: position 62,374 of record NZ_JBZFUJ010000001.1, on the reverse strand, counting down.
TAATATTATTCAATATTTTAAAACCTTCTTGCTCCAAAGCCATACCAACAGAGTAAATATTATGCAAACTTCCAGAAATCCAAATAGTCCCATTAGCCTTCAAAATTTTTTTGGAAAGTCTTATCCAACGACGATTAAAATCATGTTTTTCTTTAAGAGACGATATCTGATCCCATTCTCCCTTATTAACAGATACCACCTGCCCACCTGAGTTAGAAAAACCTCCATTACTTAAAAAATATGGTGGATCTGCGAAAATCATATCCATACTTTCAGATTTTACCTTCTTCAAAAAATCAAATATATCAGCATGTACAAGAATGATTTTATCCCTATGATAATATGGTTTTATCATGATAACACACCTCCATATTTATATCCGTTTTTTACTCATAGTTTGTAATAATAACTTCTGAAATTTTACCTCTACTTGAACTTTTTGCCCCATTAGTTCTCTGTGTTTCAACATAATGGATGTTAAACTCCTGATAGAGTTCTTCAACTAAAAAACTTGAAGAATTAGAAAGCATAACGTATGCTCCCCTATCATTCAAATATTTGAATGTATCCCTCAACCTAATCTGTTCCTCATAAGAAAAACCCTCATGAGTGTAAGAAGTAAATGAACTTGTTTCTGTAATTGGAATATAAGGAGGATCAAAATAAACAAAATCACCTTTTTTTACATCCTGAACTGCTTCCTCAAAATCAGTATTCAAAATAGTGATTTGATTGTCATTTAAGTATTCACTGATGCTATAAATCAAATCACTATCAACAATCTTGGGATTTTTATATTTTCCATAAGGAACATTAAATTGGTTTTTTGAATTAACTCGATAAAGACCGTTAAAGTCAACTCTTAACATGTAAAGTATTCTAGCGGCTCGTTCAACATTAGACATTCTCTCTAGTCTACCATCTCGATCAGCCGAGCGAATTTTTAAATAATATTCCTTACTATTATTTTCCTTATGCAAGCGTAGTAAATCTAATAATTCTGCTGGTTTATCTTTAATCTGTAAATATGTATTTATTAACTCTGTATTAAAATCATTGATGACTGCATTTTGTGGTTCCAGTTCAAAAAACAAAGCTCCGCCGCCCACCATAGGTTCAAAATAGCGATTAAATTTGTCTGGCATATAGCTTTGTAAACTAGGCAGTAATTTTCTTTTCCCACCAGTCCATTTTGTAAAAGGTTTCATGTATTATATTATAGCAAAATTGATCTTATTCGTATATAAATCCTATCTTTATACTGTGACATATGAAAAATATATAGCTTCTTTTAATATATTTTATTACAGCAGATAGCGTAAATTTTTGTCTACTGCCTTTTTAAGCTAAAATCCAGATACTGTTTCGGTGTATTTGTCTAGCCTCAGGACATTGACCATTGGTTTCTTGACTTACAAACATTTTTAAGGTAAAATAATGAATGTTACGGCGGTATAGCCAAGTGGTAAGGCACGGCTCTGCAAAAGCTTGATCGTCGGTTCAAATCCGTCTACCGCCTTAAAAAATACAAGTAAAACTGAGATTTATCGTCTCGGTTTTTGTTTTGTCCAGAAAATTTCCCCCGCTCTGCTCAATGCTCTAAGGCCTGTCTGACAAACAAGCTTTAATATAGGCAATCTTCAAATTCTCAAAAAACTTATCCCCAAATGGCCAACAAGATGATAAAATAGAAATAGACAAAACTCTTAATAACTGAGATGAGTTATTTGCCTGCTGGAGCGGCTTTTTTAGTCCTTGCCCCTAAGCAGGATTTTCAAAGATTTCTGGCAAGGCCTTGATTCATCTGTCGCTGCTGCAAAAAATCGGATCAAGGAGCACTTGCGATGCTATCTTTAGCGATTTCATTAGCGATAGGGCAGTCAAAGACCCTCAACAGTTTATCCTATACCGTCATTTGTCCAGGAAGGAAGATTTATGAAAAAACTAACCTATGGTGATCACATCAGAGTCCTCAGCCCCTCAAGCTCTATCGAGCTTTTAGGGGGCTTCAATGCTAATTTATCTGCTAAAAGAACCTTGGAAAAATTAGGCTTTACCGTCTCCTTTTCCAATAATTATATGGAAAGCGACCTGCTCCATTCAAGTTCGATTGCCAGCCGCGTGGCTGACTTGCACGACGCCTTTCGCGAAGATCATGTTAATGCGATTTTGGCTACTATCGGAGGCTTTAATGCCAACGAACTGCTTCCTTATCTGGATTATGATCTGATAAAGCGTCATCCTAAGATCATCTGCGGTTATTCTGATACCACAGCTCTTTTGAATGCTATCTATGCTAAAACCGGCATGGAGACCTATATGGGACCTTCTTATTCAAGTTTTAAGATGAATGAAGGCCAAGACTACCAAAGCAGAATGTGGCTCAATGCTGTTACCAGACATTCTTACAGCCTTGTTCCCAGCAGGGAATGGTCCGATGATGCTTGGTATGATCCCAGCCAGCCGCGCCATTTTAAGCCGACCGAGTGGAAAATTTACAATGACGGCAAGGCTCAGGGAACCATCATCGGCGGGAATCTGTCTACTTTTGGGCTCTTGCGCGGAACAGAATTTGCACCTAAACCAGAAAACTATGTTCTTTTTTTAGAGGGAGCTCAAGAAGAGCATTATACCGAAGTCGCCCGCAATCTGGCTGCTCTTTTGCAGGTCTACCCTGACCCGCAGGCAGTTGTCTTTGGACGTTTTCCTAAGGAAGCTCAAATGACTGAAGATATCTGGCACTTTATTCTGGATAAACATCCGGTTTTAAAAAGGATTCCTGTTATGTATGACCTTGATTTTGCTCATACACAGCCGCTGTTTACCTTTACCATCGGTGCTCAGGTAACCATTGATACTGTCCAAAGGCAGCTGTCCGTGATGACTGAGTAGCTGCACAGTCTGGAATTTCTCCATACTACCAAAACAAAATCTTCATCCGCAAATATCCCCAGATATACTTGCATAGCAGCTGATTTGCCGCCTGTCACTAATGCGCTGTTTTAAGACACAAAACTCTAAGCAGGCATAGCCTGCTAACTCATGACAGAAAAGGATCTTCAGCTTATAATAAAGTTGAACAATGCAAATCCGTGGTCTTTAATAGGGCTTTGCCTAGCCTGTACACAAAACTGGATGAATAAGAGTCATGAGAGAACTCGAATACGCAGGGAAGCGTGAAAATAAAATTACTAAAAGCCTCTTATTCCATTGTTCACGTTTAGAATAGGAGGCTTTTCATATGGAAGTCATGATTGAAACCTGCTGTGGCATTGATGTCCACCAAAAATCCATCGTTTGTTGTATCCTGGATGGTCCGCTTGATACCAACAAACCCAAGAAAATTCAGAAGACATTCGGTACAACGACTGTCGCTCTTCAAAAGGCCCTAACTTGGTTAGAGGAAAACCATGTGACTCATGTCTTCTTTGAATCCACTGGTCAGTACTGGCTGCCACTCTTTAACATCTTCTCAGACTCTGACTTAGTTCTCATTTTAGCCAATCCGCAGCACATTAAGAATGTCCCAGGACGCAAAACAGACATGAAAGATGCCGAATGGATCGCACAATTGGGGCGCTGTGGTCTGATTGCCCCCTCTTATATCCCAAGTCCTGAAGTGATGCAGTTACGCTTGCTCACCCGTCGTCTGCGTTCCTATAAACAGCGTCAAACACAAGTCAAGAACGAGATGCATAACCTTCTTCAACGTGCCAATATTAAACTGACCAGCTATCTTTCCGACGTCTTTTCGAAAACAGGACAAGCACTTCTAACTCTCTTTATCAATGGAGAGAGAGGTCATTGACTCTGAAAGTGTCTCATCTTGCCTTCAAAGACATATTAAAGCTAGTCCTGAAGAATTAGTTGAGGCGATGAATGGAAAACTATCTGTCGAGGACCGATTCCTCTTGAATCAGAGTTTAGAAGAATATCAGATGTATCAGGAACTCATTGAAAAATTAACCTCCCAAATTCAGGCTTATATCGCAAAGGAGTTTCCCTGAAGAAAAGAGACGGCTCCAAACCATTCCTGGGGTGAGTGAAGCCTGTGTAGCCACTGTTTTAGCTGAGATTGGGCCGACTGTCGATGCTTTTGAAACAGATGGACACCTGGCCTCTTGGGCTGGACTTTGCCCTGGTTCTTACGAGAGTGCAGGAATAAAAAAATCCTCGCATATCACACAAGGAAATCATTATCTCAAACAGGCTCTGACCATGTCTGGACTAATTGCGGCACACTCCAAAGACCCAGCTTTTTCATCATTATACAACCGAATTTCCCTAAGAGGCAGTAAGATGAAAGCTGTCATTGCCTGTGCCCATAAGTTACTCAGAATTATTTACAAATTACTCTCTACCCACCAGCCTTATCAAAAAGAAAAGGCGCTAGGACTGAGGCAACAGTTCTAACACCAAATCTTAAAAAATTTAATTACAGTATAACATAGGAAGTGATTTTTTGCGCTTTTTTTCTGTATTTTTTCAAATAAAAAACCCTTTTTTTCTGTTCACATATAAAACAGAAAAAAGGGTTTTGTTATGGTTCCAAATTTTAATTATTCCAAACAAGTCTCGTCATCATGGCTTGTTCCTAAGCTATTTCCGGACCTTTTGAAAAGTGTTCGTCTTTATTGCTCTAAGCTGCCTGTCCAAGCACCTGTTCCGCCGCTGATGTTGGTAACATCATATCCTTTACTATCCAGAAAAGCACAGGCCTGTGCAGAACGACCGCCCATTTGACAGATGATATGATAGGGCTTATCTGCCGCCAACTCTTGATAACGGCTGGCTAATTCGCTCAGAGGCAGATTGACGGCACCCGGAACATGGCCTGCTGCAAACTCATCTGTCTCGCGCACGTCAATCAGATTAAAAGCTTTTGCTTCTAAATCTTTTTCAATGGCTTTAATATCAGCAACTTTAATCATGAATTATCTCCTTTGGTCTAACCATATTGTACAGTGAATACGCTCCGTCCAGATTTTGTACTTTGAAACCATTTTGTTTCAAAATCCGCTCTGCAAGGTAAGAACGCAGGCCGCTGTGGCAGCTTACAATATAGGCTTTGTCTTTATCCAGCTCACCTAAGCGCTCCCGCAGCTCATCAAGCGGAATCGTTACGGCATCAGGAAAACGCCCGTTAGCAATTTCAGAAGCTGTCCGAACATCAAGCAGAACTTTCCCTGCGGCTAATGCATCCTTGAGTTCATGCCATTGAACATTGTCGCTCGTCCCTTCAGCCAAATTACTTGCCGCATAGCCAATCATATTGACCGGATCCTTGGCAGAACCAAATGGCGGAGCGTAGGTGAACTCCAACTCGGGCAGATCAAAAACAGTCAAGCCGGCCTTTATAGCTGTTGACAAAATATCAATCCGCTTGTCAACTCCCTTTTGTCCGACAGCCTGTGCCCCATAAATAGCACCCGTTTTGGGATTGAAAACCAATTTTAGGGTAATAGATGTTGCTCCGGGGTAATAACCTGCATGATCGTTGCCGGTTGTATGGACAACTGCCACATCCTCAAAATGCTTATGAGCCATTCGTTCACTCAAGCCGGCAGAAGCTGCTGTCATATCAAAGACACGGACAATAGCAGTTCCGATACTTCCCTTATTTTGACGCGGCAAACCAGCGATACTGTCAGCCACTTGCCGACCCTGACGATTGGCCGGACTGGCTAAGGAAATTAAGGCATCTTCTCCCGTAATCTGCTGTTTCACAACAATAGCATCACCGACGGCATAGATATCCGGCTGATTGGTTTGGTAATGCTCATCTACCAAGATACCTCCGCGCAGGCCTAAAGCAATCCCTGCTGACTTAGCCAAGTCATTTTCGGGCTGTACACCGACAGAAAGAATGGTTACATCAGACTGCAGTTCTGTACCATCTTCTAAGACAATGACCTGACCCTTATCAGAAAAGGCCTGTGCGGATTGATTGGTATAAACAGCAACGCCTTTTTTAAGCAATTCATCTTCTACAAAAGCGGCCATTTCTTCGTCCAATGGCGGTAAAACATGCGGCGCCTTTTCAACGATGGTTACTTTTAAGCCCTTTTTAGCCAGACTTTCGGCCATTTCAAGACCGATAAAGCCAGCCCCAATAACAGTTGCCTTGCGGGCAGCAAGGCCATCCAGACGAGCCATAATTTTATCCAAATCAGGAATATTGCGAAGTACAAAGACATTTTCTGCCTCATCTAAACCTGTCATCGGCGGAACAAAAGGTTTTGCCCCGGGTGACAGGATTAGTTTGTCATAGCTTTCCGTGTATTTTCGGTCATTTGACATTGCTGTCACTTCTTTTTTAACCGGATCAATGGAGAGGACTTCTGTTTCAGGACGCACATCCAATTCGAAACGAGCTTTCAGCTGTTCCGGTGTTTGCACCAGCAAACTTGAGCGCTCTGCTATTTCTCCGGAAACGTGAAAGGGTAAGCCGCAATTGGCAAAGGAGACATAAGGTCCCTTATCAAAAACGATGATTTCTGCATCTTCCATCAAGCGGCGCAAACGGGTTGCCGCTGACATCCCTCCGGCTACTCCGCCAACAATAACGATTTTCATAGATTTAGCCTCCATTTATATGATTTTTCCTTTGTATGACATCATACCGCCTTTGACATTGATGACATCATAACCTTCTTTGCTTAATAAATTTGCTGCCCGCTTGCTTCGCATCCCGGACTGGCAAATAACATAAACCGGTTCAGATTTTTTTCCTCGATAGGTAGGAATAGCCTGCAGCGGAAAGTTTCGCGCTCCCTTGATATGCCCATCCCGGTATTCTTGGGGTTCCCGAACATCTAACAAAGTAATTTTTTTCTCGCTTAAAATACTCTCTAACTCAGCAGCAGTAATACTTTTCCCTGAATAGGAAAATAATTTTTTGAACAATTGAAGCATGACTTCTCCTTTTAAATTTATATACCCCACAGGGTATATTTAGATATTAACATAAGCTCCAAACACTTGTCAACTATTTCACTTCTTGCTTTCATATTTGACAAAAATACCCCCAGTCAGTATAATAAAGCCATGAAAAAAGAGCAAAAAGATATTATCAATCGTCTAAAACGAGCCGAAGGACAGTTACGAGGCATCCAAAAAATGATGGCAGAAGACCAAGAATGCATTGACATTATTACACAACTCTCTGCCGTCCGTTCCAGCATCAACCGCACGATGGGACTGGTCATTGCCAGCAAAATTACCCAGATTATCGAAGAGCCCAGTGATAATCCTGCTTTGCAGGAAAAACGTATTCAAGAGGCTGTCAATCTTATTGTAAAGAAATAGCAAAAACTCTGAAAGCTTTACAGACTTTGGCTTTGCCTCTTTGATCAAGACACAAAAACACTTCTGCCGGCATCTTGTGTACCGGAGCACAGAAGTGTTTTTACTATGGTCAAAAAGCATGCATCATCCACTGCAGTTGACAATGAGCTAATAAAAAAGACCTGCCTTCTGCAAAAAGCAGAAAAACAAGTCTCGTTATGCTTTACTTTTGTCCTACTAACTAAAAAGATAATGCCTTATTTCACCTTGTTAACTCTTGCACACAGTTACTGCAATTTTTGACCATTGACCAATTCATAGTAGCGCGCAATAGCCGAATGGTCGTCTGAACCGTAATCATGAGCTTTGAGCACTTGCAGAATTTCCATAGCCTGTGCGGTAAACGGCGTTGACACATTGTAAGAGTGTGATGCGTCCAGAGCATTTTGCAAGTCCTTGATATGCAAATCAATACGGAAGCCCGGAGCAAAATCGCCGTCAAAGATCTTTTGTGATTTTTGATCCATGACAGTCGAGCCGGCCAAACCGCCGCGAATGGCTTCATAAACGCGGGATGGATCAACTCCGGCTTTCTTAGCCAAAGAGTAGGCTTCTGACACCGCCGCAATATTGACTGCAACAATCATTTGATTGGCTAATTTCGTCAAATTACCAGCACCGACTTCCCCGACGAGCGTTACACTGCTGGCCATAGCCTGTAAAACATCCTTATATTGTTCAAAGACTTTTTCGTCACCGCCGACCATAACAGCAATAGTACCGTCAATAGCCTTAGGTTCACCGCCGGATACCGGAGCATCTAGGAAGGAAACTGACAGTTTTTTTAATTTATCATAAAATTCTTTGCTGGCTACCGGTGAAATAGAGCTCATGTCGATAACAGTCTGACCGGCACTTAAGCCTTCAGCAATCCCGTTTTCATTAAACAGAGCTGCTTTTACATGCGGTGAATTTGGCAGCATGGTGATCACAATATCACCTTTTTGAGCAGCATCTTTACCACTCTCTGCAGCTTGGCCTCCGGCTGCTACCAAGGCATCAATACTGGCTTGATTAAAGTCAAAACCATAGACCTCATGACCAGCCTTTACCAAATTGATAGCCATTGGTTTTCCCATAATACCTAATCCGACAAATCCAATTTTCATTTTTACTTACATCCCTTTCTGAATTCTATACTTTACATTTTAACAGACCCTTATTTCAAGATAAATAGTCTGTATACCATAATTGCTAAGCGACAGCCTTTTTTATTTAGTCAGTGTACTAAATAATGTAATGAGGTTGCGGCTGGCTGATGCCACCAGAGTTTCGGTGTCAGCCATCGCTTCTTCCAAGGTCATCGGACGATTAACGATATCAAAAACACCTGCTATTCCTTGATGGTAGACTTCGTTCAACTCTAAAGAACGGCTGCCTACAATCGCTACTGTAGGAACATCGTATTTTTTAGCAATGGCTGCAATCCCGATAGGGGCTTTGCCGTTGATTGACTGGCCGTCCATGCGTCCTTCGCCGGTAATGACCAAGTCAGCTTTTTTAATATCCTCTTCAATGTGAATCATCTGAAGAATCTTATCAATGCCGCGCTGAGACTGGCCGTTTAAGAAAGCCATCAGACCTGCCCCCAGACCTCCTGCGGCTCCTGCGCCGGGAATATCCTTAATATCTTTGTGCAGAGTCTTCTTAATCACCTGTGCAAAATTAGCAAGCCCTTCATCCAAAACCTTTATCAAGTCCTCACTGGCTCCCTTTTGAGGGCCGTAAATTGCCGTTGCCCCATTGCTGCCGCAAAGCGGATTGGTTACATCAGACAAAATAATCAGCTCCACAGAATCAAAACGGCCTTCTGCAGCAGATGCGTCCAAACTGACTACCTGACTCAAATTCTCACCATTTGCAGTCAGTTCTTTTCCCTGTGCGTCAAAGAACTTCACACCGAGAGCTGCCGCCATTCCCATACCGCCATCATTGGTTGCTGAACCGCCGATACCAATATAGATCCGCTCAACGCCATGCTCTAAAGCACTCTTAATCATTTGGCCGGTACCGTAGGTTGACGCCTTCATGACATCTAAAGCTCCCGGTTCAACTAATGTTATACCGGATGCTGCTGCCATTTCTAAAACAGCTGTTTTCCCACCATCAATAATAGCATAGGAAGCATTGACAGGGGAACCAAGCGGCCCTTGGACACAAACTGTAACTTTCTCACCCTGATTGACATCAAGGATAGCATCAACAGTTCCCTCACCGCCGTCAGCAATGGAAAAAATCTTTGTTTCATAATCAGGATACAAGCTATGGATGCCCTCAGAAATATAGGTCCCAACTTCTTTAGAACTGGCACTGCCTTTAAAAGAATCCGATGCAATGACAATTCTTTTCCCCATACTCATACCTCCTGCTAATTCTTTACTCACCAGATGGAAGAAAACCGCCCTTACGCATTTCTTCTTTCATCTTTTCCAATACCGGTCCGGTCGTTGCTTCCGTCGGCAGAACAGACTTGCCCATGTCCATACCCATCAGATTTGCCATATCCTTGGTTGCTGCCGGGAAGCTTGCTGCATCCTGAGACAGACGAATCGGATTTAGTTTAAACTGAGCTTCCAGCGATTTGTCAAAATCACCGGCAGCATAATAATCATAGATGCTGCTGACCAGCTGCGTGTACATATTGGCTGTAGAGCAGACGCTGCCGACAGCGCCGACACAAAGACCAGGAAATACAACGGTATCTTTACCTGTCATCACTCGAAAATTGACATCCTGAGTCTGACGGACAAGTTCACTGCAAAAGGTGATATCCCCGCTTGATTCCTTGATACCGATAATATTTGGCACATCATGAGCCAAACGGACAATGATGTCCAGCGGAATCGTATAGCCGGAGCGCCCCGGGTTATTATAAAGCAGCATAGCCGTATCAGGGACACTGTCAGCAATAGCTTTAAAATGATGATACAGGGCTTCAGGAGTTGGCTTAATGAACATAGGATTCAGCACTGAAACAGCGGCAATATCCCGTTTGGCAGCTTCCTGAGCGAGCTCAATACATTTGCGAGTGCGAATGGCTCCGATACCGAAATAAATTGGAACACGGCCGGCAGCCTCTTCCAGCATGACATCCAAAGCACGGAACATCTCGTTCGGCTCAAACATATAAAACTCTGAATTGCTGCCAAAGGCTAAGATGCCATGCACCCCGTTTTCAATGACATGATTGACGATTTTCCGCAGTCTGCTATCGTCAATATTTTCATTATCATCAACAGGGGTAATAATCGGAACGACAATTCCTTTTACATTTTCTCTCTTAAACACTGAGTTTCTCCTATCTTACTAAACTTGGCTTTTTATTGTCAAATTTCCAGCCCGGAATCAAATACTGCATAGCAGCCGCATCATCACGCGTACCAAGATCCTTATCAACATAGAGCTGATGTGCTTTTTTGATAGCATCCAAGTCAGGTTTGATGCCTAGACCGACAGAATCTTTGGCAATATGAATGACACCATCTCTGATAATATGAGGATTTTCGGTCAGAGCCTGACCGTCCTGCCAGATATAATGCGTGTCACAGGCATTGATTTCGCCCGGTGCAGCTGCAGCCGCATGAGCCACCATAGCCAGAGAAATATCAAAGTGGTTGTTGGAGTGAACGCCCCAAGTCATACCAAAGTCACGGCACATCTGAGCAACACGAACTGATCCCTGCATGGTCCAGAAATGCGGATCGGCAAGCGGAATAGTCACCGAATGCAGGGCAACCGAATGCTGCATCTGCCGCCAGTCTGTCGCAACCATATTAGTAGCTGTCGGAATGCCAGTCGCCTTGACAAACTCAGCCATAACCTCGCGGCCGCTAAAGCCGTCTTCAGCTCCGCAAGGGTCTTCAATGTAAGCAGCAATGCCTTTTAAATCCTTACCGATTTCAATAGCTTCTTTCAAGGACCAAGCACCGTTTGGATCAAGAGTGATACGGGCATTCGGAAATTCTTTTTTCAAAGCCTTGATGGCCTGAGCTTCTTCCTTGCCTTCTAAAACGCCGCCTTTAAGCTTAAAGTCCTTGAAACCATAGCGCTTGTAGGCAGCCTTGGCCAGTTCAACAACAGCTTCAGGCGTCATGGCTTCCTTGCGGCGCAGACGGCCCCAATCATCAGAGTCATCATCTCCTTGCAAGTAAGGAAGGTCTGTTTTATTAGGATCGGCAACATAGAAGAGATAGCCTAAGAAAGGCACATCCTCGCGAACCTGTCCGTCTCCTAACAAAGCTGCTACCGGTACTTGCAGATGCTGACCTAATAGGTCAAGGAGAGGTGTTTCTACCGCTGTCTGAACATGGACGGTCGTCCGAAGGTCAAAGGTCTGGAGACCGCGGCCGCCTGAGTCAAGCTGACCAAATTGCCGGCCGATTTCTTTAACGATGTTTTTATATTCTCCGATGCTGCGTCCAACAACTAAGTCTTTAGCCTTTTCCAGAGTATCCGTAATTTTTTGGCCGCCCGGAACCTCACCGACACCCAGATTCCCCGAACTGTCTTCTAAAATGACAACATTGCGCGTGAAATAAGGGCCGTGAGCTCCGCTCAGGTTTAATAGCATGGAATCATATCCGGCAACCGGATAAACATCCATTTTAACAACTGTAGGCACTGACATTTTTTATCCTCCCAAATCATTTTTTCATTTATTCTTTATTGAAACAGCTGAGCATCTACTTGTAAATCCGGCAAAACATCCTGATTGAGCGTCAGACCCAGACCCAGACGTGTCGGTACTTTCATCTTGCCGTCGACCAATTCTACCTTTTCCTCAAAGAGACCGACGGTTTCAAACCACTCAAAATGTTCCACCCAGGCATCGCCGCTGTAGCAGGCTGTTAATGGCAAGTGGAGCTCCATGCTGTAGTGCGGCGCCAAGACTAAATGATTTTCTTCAGCCCGCTGGAGCACCTTTTGAAACTGCGTAATTCCGCCAATCCGCGGCGCATCGAGCTGGCAGACATCAAAGGCACGTTTTTCAAAGAAAGGAACCCCTTCTTCATAACTGGTCAGCATTTCTCCTGTTGCAATCGGCGTTCCCAGAGCTTGTGATAAGCGCAGGTGTCCTTCAACATCATGGCAGGTCACAGGTTCTTCAAACCAAACCAAATTGTAGTCGTCAAAATACTTGCCGGCCTTAAGGGCTGTTGAAACATCCCACTGCTGATTGGCATCAATCATAATGGGAACATCGTCCCCCAGAGCCTTTCTCAAAGCGGCGACACGTTTAACATCATCTTTGTAGTCGGGCTGACCGACCTTGATTTTTACACCTCCGACTCCCTGCTCGAGCACAGTCTGCGCATGGGCAATAACCTCTTCAATCGTGTCCTGCAGGAAACCGCCGGTTGTATTGTAGCAAGGAACGTATTCCTTATGCTGACCCAGAAGTTTACTCAAAGGCAAGCCGGCACGTTTAGCTTTGATATCCCACAGGGCAATATCAAAAGGCGTGATTCCCTGTACAGCAACTCCGGTATTACCGATTGAAATACTGGACCACAATAATTTATTCCACAGGCGGCTGATATCGTTAGGATCCTGTCCCAGCAGCAAAGGCGCATATTCTTTTGACAGAGCGTACTGAGCTGGGCCGCCGTTTCGTTTGCAGTAGGTATACCCCATTCCCGTGTAGCCACCTTCTGTCTCAATAATAGCTGCTGTGATCATCACTTCTTTCAGCGGTGTTTGCTTGCCTTGGATAACCTTGGCATCACTGACAGGCTTTTTAAGCGGAACACGAATTAATTTTACTTCAACTTTTGTAATCTTATCTATCATATAACTAGGCTCCCATATTTAGCGGTGGCAAAAGACCGGCCGGTTAGGGTCAAACTGCCAGCCCTCTTCCAGATACTGCATGGCAATGGTATCGTCGCGGTCTTTAAAATCCATTTGATGGTAGAGTTCGTTTTGGTTTCTTAGCTTGTCCAAATCAATATCAACACCTAAGCCGGGTTTATCCGGAAGCTTGATTTTCCCATCAATAAAGCTGAGCGGTTCTTTAAGCAGAGATTCACCGTCCTGCCAGATCCAGTGGGTATCAACCGGAGCAATGTTTCCCGGCGCCGCTGCTGCAACCTGAACAAAGGTCGCAAGCGTAATGTCAAAATGATTATTGGAATGCGATCCCCAAGTCAGACCCCATTCATTTAAGAGATAGGCCATGCGAACACTGCCGTTTAGCGTCCAAAAATGCGGATCGGCTAAAACAATATTGACGCTGCGCAGAGCCGCAGCATGGTGAAATTGACGCCAGTTGGTCGCAATCATATTGGTAGCCACAGGAATTCCTGTGGCATCGCGGTATTCCGCCATGATTTCACGGCTGGAGAAGCCCTGTTCCGGACCGCAGGGATCCTCAATGTAAGTCAGCACATTTTTACGGTCTTGTGTCAGAGCAACCGCTTCTTCCAGCGTCCAGGCTCCGTTAGGATCAATGTTGATGCGAGCATCCGGAAAAGCCGCTTTTAAAGCGTCAACCGCCTTCATTTCTTCTTCGCCAGATAAAACGCCGCCCTTTAGTTTAAAATTGTTAAAACCATATTTGTCTTTGAGCGCGCGCGCTTGTTTGACAATCGCCTCAGGCGTCATCATTTCGGTTCGGCGCAGCGATTTCCAGCTGTCACTGCCATCGCTTTTTTCATAAGGCAGATCAATTTTGGCAGAATCTGCCGAATAAAAGAGATAGCCCAAAAATTCAACCTCTTCACGCTGAATACCGCCTTCGCCCAAAAGAGCAGCAACAGGCAGCTCTAAGAACTTCCCAAGCAGATCCAGCATGGCACATTCAATAGCTGCTTCAGACTGAACCACAAATTTTAAATTGGAAATATTTAACTGCTGCAGGCCTTCACCAGTATCCTGTGCCGCTCTTTCACGGCTCCTGCGAATATTGGTCAGAACCTTGCGGTATTCACTGACACGCTCACCGATGACAAAAGGCTTATAACTTTCAAGCTGTTTGGTGATGTGCTCTCCGCCGTGAATTTCTCCGATACCAAGATTGCCGCTGTCATCTTTTAAAACAACAACATTTCTCGTAAAATAGGGAGCATGACAGCCGCTCAGCGTTAGAAGCGGGCTGTCATGACCAGCTACCGGATAAACAGTCATCTCAATGACTTTTGGTGCTTTACCCATATCTTTCTCCTTTATTTAAGATACTAAGGGCGTGAAGAAATCCGTATAAAAATAGGAAACGGACGCTGTGTCGTCAAGACACAAGGACGTTTATCTTTTTTACTAGGATTTTAGCCCGTGTTCAATTACCAAGATACAAAGAGCGTCAGCGACACACAGCAAAATAGGAAAGCTGACGAAGATGCCTAGCATCTAGGAAGTCTTTATCTTTTTGCACAGTGTCGTAGCCGTGTTCAATTATTACATAAGATACGGCAGAGGATTGTTATCTAAGTGCTTTGCACTTGATAACAAACGAGGCTGGACAAAAACTTGTCCAATATCCTGTTTTGGAATAAGCTCTTGACGCAGTGGTTGGCTGGCTTTCCTTTTGCCACGAGGCCAAAGCGGAAAACCTAGCCAACTGTGCGGGGGTGGGAAGACGAACCAAAATTTTCAATTTTTGGGTTCTTTCCCACTCCCTACCTCTCCCGCTAACTTCGTTTGGTTAGTAAGATCGACTAACCAAACGAAGTGTCGCTAAGGGCGTTAAGAAAGCGAGAAGAAAATAGGAGGCTTGAAGCCATGCGCTGGCGCATAAGACAGGCTATCTTTTTCTCGATGCTTTTAGCCCGTGTTCAATTACCAAGATACAAAGAGCGTCAGCGACACAAAGCAAAATAGGAGGTTCGACGAAGCATCACAGGACGCTAGGAGAAACTATCTTTTTGCACAGTGTCGCAGCCGTGTTCAGTTACATAAGATACGGCAGAGGATTGTTATCGTTTTCTCAACGCTCCTTCAAATGCAATAATTGGCCTTAAACAACACCCATAGATGCAATAATGGCAATAAACACAGAGTTAAGCAGCGGGAAAGCAGCTCCCAGCCAGAATTCGTGGTAGTAGCCTTCTTTGTGTGTCAAATGCGTGTAGTTCAAACGGTTGATAACCGAACCGTTGTGCGGCAGGGAATCCAAACCGTAACAAGAGATATTAACCATACGGTGCAGGACATCTGCACTGATACCTTGTTTTAAGAAACGCGGAGCAAAGACATTGAGTGAGATCGCTTCACCGCCCGAAGCTGAACCGGTAATACCGGCAACCAAGTTAGTCGCAACGGCAAGCTGAATCAGCGGCGGACCAGGGATCTTATCCAAGTTGTCAACCAAGTATTCAAAGCCCGGCGCTGCTGCAACAATGCCGCCGAAACCTACAACAGCCGCAACATTCATAATAGATTTCATGGTTGAATTAACACCATCAGCCATGGTATTTTTGAAATTAGCAAATTTATTATAGTAGAACACAAAGCAAACCAAGCAGCCCATGGTCAAAGAAAGATAAGGAGCTACGTTAAAGACATTCATGGCAACAATCAAAGTGATAGACGGCAAAAGCGCTTTGACAAAGTCCCAGTTAGTCGTTTCTTTATCCATAGCTTTCAGTGCCAACACCTGTGAAGCTGCTTCCATCTTGTGACCGGTCTTTTCAAAACCTTCACCGCGTTTTTCATTGCGTTTGAGCATCCACCAGATATACCAGGCACCAAAAATGATAGATACTCCGGCAGCAATAATACCAAGCATTGGCGCTGCAGTCGGTTTTGTTCCCAGTGTTTCCATCGGAATCAAGTTTTGAATAGCCGGAGAACCCGGTAAAATAGCTGTCCACATCGAACCGCCGTAAACCGCAACAGCAATGATGAAATGCCAAGGAATATCCAATTCCTTAAAAATACGGAAACAGATTGGCGCAATGGTAAAGATAACAACGAAACCGCTTACACCGCCGAACGAAAGAATAGCCGTAATCAGCGAAAGTCCCATCAAAACCCAAAATTTGGCATTTTTATTGCCCATTTTCAGGGACCATTCGGCAATCTTATTGGCAATGTCCTGAGCAGCACCGCAATCCCCCAGCATAGAACCTAGAACGGTTGCCGGCAGGAAAATCAGAAAATTATCCTTAGCAAAGTCAGAAAAAGCCGGCGCATATTGTTCTGTCAGACTTTTTGTCAGCGGCAGGCCAGACAAGAGAATAACGATGATAGAGGCAGCGGGACCTAAAATAAGAATCGGAAACTGCTTATAAGATCCCCAAATCAAGAATCCCAGGGCAAGCAGGATGCCCAGTAAACTAATTAATCCACTGTCCATAATGAACTCCTTTTATAAAAATATAGTAGCATGAGAAAACACCAACTTGAGATGCTGAGCAGTTTGAAAATCAGCTGCCGTCAACTCAATGTTGTTATTAACTCCCATCAATGAGTGCTTGCTAAGAACGAGAAGTCCCGAAAAGCAGACTGACGCTGGCTCCAATCCCGCTTTCGGATCTATCAGAAATTCTTTTTTCTGCCCGTCTTAGTATCGGCTGTTTCATAATAGCATATTCGTATTCTTATGTTCAACGTTTCACAAGCTATAGTTTGAGCCACTTTTAGCCGTCCTTTTATGGTATGTGTAACATATCACTGTATTTTACGGCATTTGTCCCTGCCATAAGATTAAAAGCGTCTGCCGATTCTTGCCTAGACCAATAATCTAAATACCAGAGAAAACTTTCTTATTGCTGAAGCCATCAGTTTCCTGCCTTCTTTAAAATCGGTCTAGTAAAAAACATCTTCTCCGCCCTAAAACAGGCAATTCGGTATTTTAATTTAAAACAAATATTTTTTATTACAAAAACCAAAGGAAAAAATAGTATAATGACTTTAGTGCTTACAGTTTAAGGGGGAAAGCTTTATGATTGAAGCAAGCGTCGTTCAGGACATTCTGACGCGAATGAAAGAAATTATTAATCAGGAATTAAATTTCTTTTCTACAGACGGCATTATCATTGCCAGCACTGATCCCAGCCGAATCGGACAGGTCAATCACGAAGGCGCTCAATTTGTTCTTGAAAATAATCAGCCTATCGTTATCGAATTTGATAATCAGTACGAGGGAGCCAAGCAAGGGATTAATCTGCCGGTTGACATTGACAAGCAGATTGTCGGTGTCATCGGGATTACCGGCAAAAAAGAGGAGGTTTCTCAATACGGCCAAATCATTAAGGAAATGACAAAAATCCTCATTCTTAACAATGCTGCTAAAGAATTGGTTTACAACAGACGTAATTCCCATAAAAACATTCTGGATTATATCCAGAGCGATGACAGTCCCAATGATAATTTTTCAGTTGAAATGCTTTACGGTATCAATCTCTCCTCAAAGGAATACACGGCTATTGTCGGTTTGCCCGAGGATAATCTGACGGAGCAGTATTTTGACGATATATCCAATGTCTACCTTGATTTGGAGCTCTTGTTAGGAGACGGCAAGACCATCTTTGAGGTTCGCGGCAATATGATTTTAGCCCTCCTGCAGGACAAGCGCCCGCAGGCTGTTTCTAAGATTATCCGGCAAATCACCCAAATTATTGAGAAAAAATACAATACAACTCTCTTATTTGGCGTCGGCACCCCGGGACGGGGCAAAGAGGAGCTCAAGCAAAGCATCAATCAGGCAAAGACTGCGCTGAGCTGGAACAAGACCTTCCGCCAAAAAAGAGAACTGCTCTTTACAGACATGGAATACGGTCTGATTCTGCACAATGTCGCCGATATCAACAAAAACTATTTTCTGGATAAAATATTCGACCGCCTTTCCCAAAAAGAAATTGATGAGATGATCCCGCTTTTAGATACCTACGAAGCCTGCAACGGCAGCATCAAAAAATGCGCCGAAGCTCTGTTCATCCACAAAAACACGGTCCAATACAAACTCAATAAAATCACTGAAAAAACCGGACATGATCCAAGAAACCTTTCTGACTTTTTTGTTCTGAAGCTCGCCTCTATCCTTTATAAAATTCAAAAATAATTTTTAGTCTCTATACCATGCCCTTTGCAGAAAGAATGTGCTAGACTTGAGACATACCTATTAAATCGGCCCTAAAGTTTCCCAACATTTAAGCAATCATGCAGAAACTGACGGATAAAACAGCATTTCCCACAGGAAAAATCCTTATGTCTATTGAAGAGAGTGGGACTTTTGTCCCAGACACACTGATTGGAGGAATTCATCATGCCAAACAAATTATTATTGCAGCCAACCTTGGGAGTTGGTACTTGGTTTTTAGGAGAAAACCCTGCTGCTGAAAAAGAAGAGCTGGCAGCTCTGCAGTATGCTCTGGATAAGGGCATAACCATTATTGATACCGCAGAAATGTACGGCCATGGTCTGGCTGAGAAGCTGGTGGGCAAGGCTATCAAACCTTTTGATCGCGAGAAACTCTACCTCATTTCCAAAGTGCTGCCGACAAACGCCAACAAAAAACGAATGGAAGCAAGCCTTGATGCCTCTCTAAAAGCTCTGCAAACAGACTACTTAGACCTCTACCTCTACCACTGGCGCGGCGGTACACCGCTGGCCGAAACGGTTGAAGAATTAGAACGGCTGAAGGCTAAGGGGAAAATTCAAGCCTGGGGAGTGTCTAATTTTGATTTAGAAGACATGGAAGAACTGCTGGCCCTACCGGGCGGAGAAAATTGTCAGGCCAATGAAGTGCTCTATCATTTAGGCTCCCGCGGTATTGAATATTGCCTGAAACCTTTTCAGGATCAGCATAATATTCCCACGATTGCCTACTGCCCTTTAGCTCAGGCCGGAAGCCTGCAAAGAAAACTTCTTGATAACAAGGATCTGGCTGAACTGGCTGACGAACTAGGTATTAACATCTATCAGCTGCTGCTGGTCTTTACACTGGCTCAGCCCAATATGATTTCCATTCCAAGAACAGGACAGTTAAAACACATGAAAGAACTTGTCGCCTGCCGAGACATTCGCCTCAGCACCGAGCAGCTGGAGCGCCTTAATCAGCTGTTTCCGGCACCTAAACACCGAGTTCCTTTGGATATCGAATAAACGACTGATTGGCTTTAACTGCAAAAATGAGACCGGATGCATCCGGTCTCATTTAATAGGTGGGCTATTGCAGAGCTGTTAGGGCTCTGCTTTTTTACATACTCTCGCACAGAAAAAGCAAACAGATTTATCAGAATAAATCACCAAATAATCACGCGCTCAGATTGATCACGCCACATGCCGTCGCCTTCTTTGACATCAAAGGCTGCAAAGAAGTCATCAAAATTAGCCACCTGAACATTGGTTCTTAATTTACCCGGAGCATGGACATCAACTGTTGCCAGCATCTGCATGTATTCCGGACGGGCTTTCATCCGCCAGATGGTCGCAAAATTAACAAAGTAATCACGGGCTGAGAAGTCAGCCTCTTTTTTAGCCGCTTCCAAAGCACAGGCTAAACCGCCCAAGTCAGCAACATTTTCCGATACCGTCAGCTGCCCGTTTACCTTAGCACCATAGGAGTCAAGCCCGTCAAATTGTTCAACCACTTTGTCAGTACGCTCTTTAAAAGCTTTGTAATCTTCATCTGTCCACCAGTTATTAAGGCTGCCGTTTTCATCAAAGGAAGCCCCATTCGTATCAAAGGCATGGGAAATTTCATGAGCAATGACCGCGCCAATACCGCCGTAATTGGCAGATGAAGATTGTTCCAAGGAATAAAACGGTGCCTGTAAAATTGCCGCCGGAAAAACGATTTGATTTTGCTGCGGATCATAATAGGCATTGACCATGTGAGCAGGCATGTGCCATTCTTTGCGGTCCACAGGCTTGTTCCACTTGCTCCAGCTGTAAGCGATGGAAATCTTAGCTAAGTTTTGGGCATTTTCCACCAGGCTCAGCTTATCATCAATAATTTTCTGTGCATAAGTTTTAGGCAGCTCCTCTGGATAGCCAATATGCGGTGTGATGACATTGAGTTTGGTAATTGCCTTGTCACGCGTTTCAGGCGCAAGCCAGTCAGTTTTGCGCAGGCGTTCTTTATAAACGTCAATCATGGTCGCCACTTTTGCTTCCACATCAGCCTTAGCTTCCGGAGAGAATTTCTCACCGGCATACCAAAGCCCCAAGGCTTGATTGTAAGGTCCCTGTGCCAGATAAAAGGCTGCTTTTTTCTTGTCCATAGGCTGAGGCGTTCCCGACAGAGCCCGGCTGTAGCTGCCAGAGAGTATGCGAATATCGTCTGTCAGATAAGCATTCCAAGCTCCGGCTGCGCTGAGAACCAAGTTTGCTTTCAGCAGCTCCCAGTTGCTTTCAGAATAAAATTCTTTAGCAAAATTTGTCCAGAACCGCTCTTCAGGCACGATAACCTTGTCAGGTTTTTGCCCCAAAATCTGTTCAAAAACAGCATCCAAAGGCAATTCCGGAGCTAATTTTGTAAAGTCAGCCCAGTCATAGGGGTGGTAAAGCTTGACATATTCAGAAGACTCTTCGCTTGACAGCACATACTGAGCCAATTTGGCATCCAGCTCAATAACCTTATCTAAAAGGTCCTTGATTTCTGCTGTTTCAAAGCCAAATTTCGGCAAGAGTTCTTCCTGCATCGCCCGCCACTTAGCCAGCAGCTCTTTACCATTTTCATTATCCTTAGCATAATAAGTCGTATCCGGTAAAATCAAACTAGGCGCTTCTGCCCAAAGAACATTTACCTGTGCATTCATAAAATCCGGTGCCACACCAAACGGCAGCAGATTAGGTTTGCCGGCCATCTCATAATCAGCGATTTTAGAGGCAAATTCGGCAAAAGACGACAGATTTTGGTATTCTTCAATGAGCGGCAAAGCAGGCGCCACACCTACTGTTTCACGCTTATCATAATCCGCCACCTGGCGGTGAAACTTAACAAAGTTTTGCAAAATACTGTCTTCAGGCAGATTTTCTCCTGCCAGCCACTGATCCGTAGTCGCAAGCATCAAATCCTCAATCTCATCCGACAAATCCGAAAAGCCGCCGGTGCGCGGTTTATCATCCGGAATAACAGCGGTTTTTTCCCACTCACCATTGACAGCATCATAAAAATCATCTTGTAATCGTACCATAAACACTCTCCATTTCTATACGACTTCTATTGTAACAAAAAAGTCCGATTTAAGCAGAATCGGACCTTAGACTAGCAGACAAGCCAAGAGTTGTTATAGGCACAGCAATGCGATTGCAAACTTCAGCTCCTTTTAAAAAAGGGCTGGGGCTGCAATGGAACTGAACAAGAAAGGAGATACAGCAAGCAAAGCTGTTTTCAAACTACCATTCCTATGATAATTAATAGAAAACATAATGATAATAGAAATAAATGCTGTCAGCTTAAAGACACTTAAAAGATTGGACGTTGGATAAATTAAAAGCAGAAAACAGTCAATCAACAGCATGATAGTTCTAGACAGCAGTATATCAAAAAGAAAGATTTTCCCATCCTCAATAAATAAGATGATAAGAAATTTTGCAAGAAGATACCCAGCCACTGCACTAACAATATTACTAACAATTGAAATGACAAATACCAGCTTTTGAGGAGAAACCGTTATAACACTCTTTAATTCGTTTAATGCTGACAGTCTTTTGTCTAAAACCCCTGTTTTCAGCAATAAATCTACAAATAAAAACAAGATAAAAAGATGGCAAAGAAAGTTCCCCAACGAAAAAATAAGTGTTTTATACTTCACGAACTTTTCCTCCTTCTATATGAAGAGTGCGGCTGTTTTGTTCCAGCAATAGACAGGACAGATTGTGAAAAACATAAATAATTGTGGATGTTTTAGACAGTTTGACTAACTGTTTCGCCACTATTTTTAAGCTATCATTATCAATTGTAGATAAAGTTTCATCAATAAAAATATAATCCCACTCCTTAACCAGCAACAACGATAAACCTAACTTTAATTTGGTACCAACTGAAGCATGCAGGTAATCATCATTATAGGAATCGCCAAAAAAGGCCTCTACATCAGCTTCTAATTCTGGAGTCAGCTTAACCTGATAAGTCTTACACAATAAATAAAAGTTATCCTTAATAGAAAACGGTGCCAGACCAATTGGATTCAAATCAAGAAATAGTATATCTCCTTCAAGCTTTAATCTTTTCTCATTATCAAATGCAGACAGTCCTGATAATAAGCGAATGAGAGTACTCTTTCCACTGCCATTTTTACCTGTCAAACGATACAATCCCTTGTGAATCTGAAAGGAAATATCATCGAAAAGAACTTTATGACGAATTGTCTTTGACACATGTTCTAATTTCATCCTATATACCCTTCTAAAAAAGCTGCACAAATCAATAGAAAATATGATCCAAGATAATATTTCCAAAAAGACAGTTGCTTTTTCAATCCTTTCTTAAAACTTTTTTTCTTGATAGAGTAATACAAAAGATATTGACTTAAGCCTTGATAAAATAAAAAATTGGGCAATTCAATAACACCATGCGGCGTCAGCTTGCTTAGTGTATAACCTACTCCATTTAACTGTATTCCCATACTGATTTGAAAAGTAGTAGTCAAAAGATCAAAAAATTGTAATATGGGAGAAATAGCGAAAAACAAAATATAAACTACAAAATTACCCGTATTATTTATTAAAACAGTAACAAATAACTGGTGACTAACTGGCAGAATACTAGACTTAAAAAGCGAAGATTTAACTGCAAGACTCAGCATTACTCCTATAAAAATAGTACTAAAAATAAAGATAATATAATAACTTTTAAAAATTTTATCAGACACTGTTATCCTCCCAAACTCATACAAATGATGCAAATAAGATATAACAGAAGGAAAGAATATCTTAAAATATGATTCCTTTCTTCATATACCAGATAATCCAGTTTTCTGAAATAGGTAAAGGCAATCAAGAAATTTAAGAATAATAAAATAACCGCTTTAACAGTTACAATAAACGAAGAACTTACAACAAGTGCAGGCAAGGCAGTCAGATGTATAAAATTAGCATAAACTGTCCACAAATACAAACTGCTGACTTTAAATCTGTCATAAAGCGTTAAATGATTATTGAGAATCAGCAAACGATGCCGTGTTGAATCAATGTCTATATCTTGACTTTGATTGCCGACAAGAAGTTCCAGCAATGCCAAATAAATAGAAGTATACAAAAAAGTAAATGGAATTGGCACCGTCTTACTTATCTGATTTAAAAAAATTTGACCAAAGTAGGTTCCTAATAAATTCAGGATGAAGAATAAAAAGAGCAGAAAAAGATTATTTTTAAAAATAGTTAGCTGTAACTTTAACAAAGATGCATCGGAAAACGTACTCCTCTCATACTTGATAAAGCGAAATAAGAAATCGTCAATTCTAAAATGAAAAAGAATATAAGCTATAAGGACAAGCAAGGATGCTAATAAATTTAGAAGCAATAAAGCAGTATTTCCTTGACTCAGACAAAGTAAAGAAATTAAGAATAAAATTTGATTAACAACTGCTAAAACACCAGATAGCAAATGAGATAGAAGATTTATAACAATGATAACACAACTGAAAAAAGCCAACGTCAAACTAACAGAATGATTGCTGATTAAGTAACATAAAGCCGCTATAGTAAGGATAAACTGTACTCTGTAAATATAATAGACGGATAAAAAAATATGCCTTAAAATATAACGACGCTTGATAAAAAAAGTCCCCAACCTTTGCTGATGATAAGGGAAAAGAACACTTGAATGTTTCGTGGTCCCAAATAGACTAATGGATACAAGTAAAATTTGTTCTTGCATCCTCAAATTGATTGAATTATTGTTGGGGATTACTAAAATAACGATTAAGAATAAAAAGGTCATCCCTATTGTATTGAGATGACCTAAAAAATCAGAATCCACATGCAGAAACCTTTTTTTCATAACTACCTCTTAATACAGAGCCGCTGCTGCTTTTCCTTTTTTCTTTAGAATATAGAGAACTGCTGCCGCTACTCCTGAACCAATGGAGCCGACACCCGTTACAAAACCAACATAAAAATAATACCCTTCATTAGTCTTTAAAAAATGAATTTTGAATGCTTCTTTAATTGACCTCATTCCGATTGATAAACAGTTTCAATTAGACTTCTTTTCTTTTTATAAAACTCATAAACGGTATTATCACTGTTAGCAAGCAATCTTAATAATTCATTCGGCAAAGTCGATTGACTAAGATCAATTTCAAGATGATTCTCATCTACTATCCTTTTAGTGAACTTAATGGAAGCATCATTAAATAATTTTTGGCTATCCAAACAGTGAATAATGTAAACTTCTTTTTCTGTAGAGTCTGGATTTATTAAATCCTTAACTGTTCCGCTGTCAATAATTTCACCACTGTCAATAATATAGATATAATCTGATACACGTTCCAATTCGTCTATGTTATGTGATGTGAGTAAAATAGCTGCACCAGTAGTTTTTAAACGCTTTATAATATCCATCATGATTAGTGCAGACGGAACATCCACTCCTGAAGTGGGTTCATCAAAAATATAAGCATCAAAATCCCCAATGGCACATTGGATGAAAGAAAGCTTCTTTTTCATCCCAAAAGAATAACCAGAAATCTTACCTTTTAAGTTTTTGTAAAGACCTAATTCTTTAGACAGATTTATCGCATAGGATACATCTATCTTTTTTAGTCGAGCAATGAATTTCAAAAATTCTAAACCCGTCCAGTCAGAATACATGTTATCAGCATCAGGCATAACAGACACTGCTCCTTTTTTGACCTCTCCAGAATCACACCTGTAGTAGTCCATTATTAATCCAATTAAGGTCGACTTGCCTGCACCATTTCTGCCTATAAGAGATGTAACCTTCCTATTTGATATTTGTAAACTCACTCCTCTTATAACATCATTCTTCCCAAATGATTTGATTAAATTATGACATTGAATCATTCTATATCTCCCTTTTCTCAAATATGAGTTGCCCAGCAAAAACCAATACGGCAGATAAAAAGTATAAAATTATTATTTCCCAAGTCTTGGATAAATAATGATAAGGAAATAACCAGCGAAACGGTTCTAATATTGGCCAACTTTTAAGCAAAGAAGCTGTATAAAGTATTGGGAATAGAATACTGAGCATCAAATTTATCAAATTTGATAAACGTTCACTACCCGCAGATACCGAAACCAACATTACTAAACTCTGAATATAAAGGTAAAATCCCAAAATCGCTAATAAAGAATAAAAAGGAATATTAACGGTACCCTTAGTAATAAATAAGATAAGCAAAGAAATAAAGGTTAATACTAAAAAGTAGCTTGTTGATGCTAGGTATTTAAAAAGATAGATACTACGCCGAGACAGATAAGGTGTTAAAAATCTCATCGTCTGAGATTCAATTTCCCCAGCAAGCAAACCTGAAAATAAAACAGATGAAAAAAGATAACCCAAAAGGGCATAAAGAACGAATAATGAATTAGTCAGTTCACCATCTAATAAAGAGCTCATCGAAGATGAGTATCTGCCTATAAGATAAGAAGATATTAGAAAAAAAGCACTAACAAAAAGAGATTTTTTAGAAAAAATTTCTTTTTTAAGAGTTGTTAAAAATAATACCACTGGTTGCCTCCTAATCGAGTCATTTTATTTGTCACTTTACGACCTTCTCAAAAGTAAATTTCTAAAAAATAAACAGAGAAAATAAACGTAATATGGAAATAACAAGTGTTATGCACGACACCACACTTTTAAGCATATCTTTAAAAGTGATTATTCGCGAATCCTTTCTCTTCTCTATATTAATTGGAATTAAAGAATTAACAACATAAAATGATATTATTACTGTAAGATAATTAATCCCATAAACCAATATCTGATTCGTAATGACTCCTAAAACTACTATCATTGGTAAAAATACTAAAGAAAGTTTTAAGGTCGATTGTATTGCATAATATCTTAGTTCACTTAATGTTTGACTATTATAAAAAAAATGTATTTTTTTCCTTTGATTTTTAAGATATTCAAAATAAGCTAAATACATAAATCCTAATATGGTAAAGATTAAAGTTAATAAATAATCACGCTGATTATCTATTATAAAACTGGACAAAGCTAAAAAGTAAATAATAATCAAGTCATATAAAACACTTGTCCTAAGGATAAATAAAAAAAATCTTCCCTTCATTTCATCTTTCTTTTCTAGGATGCAGAATCCATAAATTAATAACACATAATACCAAATAAATTAACAACAATCCCCAATTACTTATACTGAGAAACAAAGAAAAAATATTAATAGATAGCATTCTACGAATACTGAGGGCAAGTAATCCACAATAAAGAATTTTCATCATTGTATAAATCATCTCTTTTTTACTATTTGACAAATATCTTGTACTCAACGAATTAATTAATGTCAAAAAAGAAAGTAAGTTAATAAAAATCAAGAAATATTTCAACCTATCATTTGTCACTTCTAATGGAACAAGTAGATAAAATATTAATAGAATTGATAATATAAATTTTCGATATCTATAATAACTTCTAGCCTTTTCAATTTCTATAACTGGGAAAAAGCCTCTTAGTAAACCTAATTTTTTAAATATCTTATCTTCTGGAATAGCCACATTACACAGGCCTATCAAGAGTAAAATTAAGGAAACAATAGGAGCTAGTTTAGGATAATTTCCTAGGGAAAAAATCAGGAATTTCCCTCCTATTAATAAAGAGAGAATAACTAATAATAAACTCAAAGTATTAAAGACACCATATATTTGGAATCTTTTTCTAATTAAATCAATTTCTACAAAAAATACTTTACTCAAATAACTCACGCTCTAACAAATCAACTTCGCCGCTGTTTTTAAATCGCTTTTTCACTTTTCCATCTTCTAAATAAATAAATTCATCACAAAGATCACTCAAAGTATCTAAAATATGGGATGAAACAATAATTATAGATTTCTTTTTTAACTCAGAAAGTAATTTCTTAAGTTGATAAATATATTTAATATCTACACTATTAAATGGCTCATCTAAAACAATTAATTTGTAATCATGCAAAAAGACATTAATTAATGACAGTTTTTTTCTCATTCCCTGAGATAACTCGCTAATCAAGACATTTCCCTTTCCTTCAAGATTCAATTTTTTTAGAATATCAAGATTAGTTTGAGAAACTTTTGAATATTTTCTAATAATATCAATAAACTCTATAACTGTCATATAGTCAAAAGGCTCTAGATCTGAAGGAATATACAAGATGCTACTACTATCTAAATCAGATACCTCAAAAGAGACATTAGATTTCTTGAGTCCAGACAGTAAATCCATGAATGTAGTCTTACCAGCACCATTTTCACCTATGAGACCAATAATATTGTTTTTCTTAATATCAAGAGTACTGATATTTAATTTAAAATTTGGATATTCATGAACAATTTTATTAATTTTCAAAGTCATCTAACCTCCTAAATAAGATTTGTGAAATCTAATTAGATTTCACAAACCAACAACTAACTAACCACCCCAAATGGAACGGATATAGTCAAACACAGACTCTCCTAATGAGAGGAGGAACCATTTGTTCTTCCAAGCCCATTGGATTGCTTTTGTACCGTATTTTGCAACAAATGCTAAAATTCTACCCCACATAATAAAGTTCTCCTTCCCATCAATTATTATAAAACTAAATATTAGCTAGCTTAACGCTTTATAAGTAATTGAACAAAATGTATTGTAGATATTTACGCAATGATTATAACATTGATTATTTCAACAATAACTTATTCGCAAATATGAAAATTATTGTTAATATTTTTTCTTATTTGAGAAAAACAGTGTTCTGATAAGTTGACTGTTATAATAAGTATAAAATACAGAAAGAGGTGCTTAATATGTTTGATTGGCTCGTTAAATTATTTACTGGTGGAGGCAGTGGCGGCGGAGGTGCTTTCTAATTTATTAAGATTCATAGGAGGTCTATTTATGTTAAAAAGATTGTTTACATTAGCTCTTATAATTCCATACTTTTTATTGCCACTTTTATAGATAAAAAGCAAAACTTTACACTTTATATAATAAGTCCAAAAAAGGTTATCAGGAAAAACATTGATAGCCTTTTTATTTGTTACTATCAAAATTCAGCAGCAACTGCTCCATATTCGCTCTGAGAAACATAGCCATTGTTGGGTTCCCTAGCTTCTCAACCATGTTAACATAATATTCTAATGCATCTTTATCAGTTATTTCTCCTTGCAGATATGCAATTATTTGTTTCAAAAAATTGAGTGATACTATAACAAACATATCTTGATAAGTTAGAAGTTTTTCTAAATGATTTATAAAATAGTCTGCATAGTAAAACTCCTTTCTCTCAATTAGAATCATAATTAAGTTTAAAAGAGCAATTTGGGCATTTTTCTTATTAGTGGGAATGGAAATATATAGCTTATTACGCTCAACAAAAGCTTTACCCAAGAAGATTAAATCCTCAACTGATAAGATAATCATCGCATTGCCAAAGAGATTGAGCTCATACTCAGTCCACTCTTCAATATTATAGAGATATGTCGCGAGGAACTCTTTATCCTCCTCTGATATTGTATAGCTATGATCCAAGGTATGAATAGCCACGCGGACAACTAATCTATTTAACCGGTTATAAGTGTCAAAACTTTCATAATCTCCATAAGTGTCTAAAATTTTCTTTAAGCCCTCAATATCACGCTTTGACTGAAATTCTACAATCTTATTTCCTATTTTGAAAAAATCATTTTCTTCATAATTATTTAAAGCATGAGCAAACTCAGAAAAATTCATATGAATGCCCTCAATAGCTAAGATCAGCTTGTCCGCTGCCAACATAGTCTGCCCATTTTCAAACTTTGATAATTGCGACACCGACAAATTATCTCGTGCTATATCCTTCAGTTTAAGTCCTCTTGCAATCCTGAGTTCGCGATAGAGTTCTCCCAATTCCATGGATTTTTTTGCTTCCAATATATTCCCTCTTTATCTCTTTTAGGCAGTTATTATAACTGTACTATTTGTCTTTACCTTAACAAAAACATATTACAGTTTTATTAACACATTTCCAATATAGGTATTCGTGTTTATAGACCACAGCACTCAGGCAAGCATAAAGGCAGCCGGCATAAGTACCAGTGCTTGTCGTCTTTGATTTCCTTTTTTCATTTTCAAACTTGATTTATTCCTTAAAAATATCTATCATCTCAAACAAGAGTAAAGTGCGGCGTAGCACCAGCGGCTGCAGATGCCAAACAAGCTCCCATGCCTCTGCCGTCAATTCTACCTTATCCATGATTTCAAATAGCTTAAATGCTTATGTTTTCATAATATTTAATGTTAGCTGCTTGACCAACCGACAATATTAATATAAACTGTGCACGTCTATATCGTGAACGGTCGTTATTTTGTTGTGAATGGTAAAAGGGGAGTTTTTTATAACCTAAATTGTACAAATACCTTAGGAAAATAAGATATATTAAAAGAAATTCTATTAATTTCTACCGTTCAAATAATTCCTCCAAAAAAGAGGACTCAAAAATTGGTCCTCTTAAACATTTTACGGCATTTGAGAATCAATCCAACCCGCATAAACTCCTGCACCCGCTGCACATGCTAATGTCACATACGGAGTAGCTGCCGCACAAGCTGATGCCCCCTCTACAGCACCAGCCATGCCCGCCATAACATGTCTGTACAATCTTTGATTTCCACCTTGGATAACTTCCAAATCTAGCATATCAAGATTATCAAATTTTTTAATACTTCGAAATTCATACATAATAACACCTAATCTTTCTTTATCTTAATGAAACTTAGTATAGCTAATATTGAGAAAAAAACTACTGTAAAATGGATATATAAATAAATTAAAATATCTGAATAACTTCCCTGACAAATATTAATAATGGGAGAGATACTGGTTATCGCGATAACAATCAATGTTTTCCTAGAAAACAAATAGCTAAGAAAATTAAGAGCAAAATCAATCCATCTCATATTTTCAACTTTATCTTTGATAAGAGTTAAAAATAACAGATAAATCATAAACTCGAATATAACACTTCCTATAATTAGAACTAAACTTTTTTCGATCTTAATATCAAGGAACAAGCCATTTAAAAAATTTAAAATCGTTGATATACAAATTACAGTAAGTAACTTAAAGATTTTTTTATTCTGCATAATCTTACTGCGCCAATGCCCAGAGCGTTGCTGCCCCACAATACTGAGCACCTAAAATAGCTCCAGGGAGGAAACCGGCACCACCAGTAGCAAATCCGCCAACAGCTGCACCTTGTATAGCACAGCCACCAATAGCTGTTGCTGCTTGCCCAAATGAAACTTTACTTCCTCCTTCAACAGCAGAAAGCACTTCCTTATCCATTGCTTCAAATTGTTCAAATGCTTGTGTATGCATAATAAATCTCCTTTTATCATATTTATTTTGTCTGGTTGGCCAACTGACGATATTAGTATACCCTAATTTTTAAACTGTGCACGTCTATGTCATAAATGGTCGTTATTTTGTCGTAAACGGTCATTTTTTGTTCCATTTACACAATTTTTAACCAGTCACGACAAAAATAAGTGTCTCATGCTTTGAGCACATCTAGCGGTTATTCCCTGTCACAATATTTCTAATCAGTCCCATGAAAGAAAATAATGTAGAACTAACTAATAATAAAAAGGTGCAGTCGCTGATATCCCCCAGCAGTCGCACCTTTTGTTATAAACTTACCCCATCTCTAAAATTTGCTGGAAGCGACCCGGTCTGGTACTTGTCTTGAGATTGGTATGAGGATAGCTACTCAGTATTTCTCTGACATTAGCCAGTCCCCACCCTCTGTCAAGTCCTTTAGAAGAATTGCCGCGCTCGTAAAGGCCGGACAGATTAATATCTTGATAACACATGCTGTTTTCAATGATGAGAACAGTTTTTCTCTGATGTTTAAAGTAGGACACCTGTAATTCTCTATCGTTGGATTCGACAGCTCCTTCTATGGCATTATCCAATAAAATAGAAAGCAGCCGGATAAAATCAAGGGGAGCTAGATTGGGCCTGCCAACTTCCTCCGGAATCTCTATTTTGACTTGAATAGCAGACTCAGCAGCCTGAGACAGTTTGGCGGAGAATATGCTCTTAATCGCATCATCTCTGATAAGTGAGAGGTTGCCAATTTCAAAATGATCCGACTGTAAGAAATTAGCAGACCCTGCTGTCACTTCTTCAAAGGTTTGACGGACACTGGCCATATCATTGTGCTCAATACCATAGCGAAAACTGGCTAAAACATTAGCATAATCATGCCGAAAAGAGCGGATATCCCTGTACAAGCGCTCTATCTCATGGCTGTAGTTTGTTAAATGCCTCAATTCTTTTTCTTTCTGCTTTAACAGAACCAGCTCCAGGTGACTGGTCATTTTTTGATTTAAAGAAGCTATAAAAACAGGTACCGAAACCATGAAAATTAAGCTAAGATATTTTCGGATATCCATTGCTGAATCTCTTGGAATTAAACTAAGGTAAGTGAGGTTGTAGGACAGCCACTGAATAAAGGAATATAAGCCCAGTGTAATGATTGTCGGTCTGATGATTGAGTGGATAACTGTTTGATCGGTAATCTCAAAAAGACGTTTAAAATCTACTCGCATAATACGCAGAATTAATTCATTGATAAAAATAGCCCCCAGACATTGCAAACAAGTTACCAAGCTTAACAATAATCCATCGTTACTATTAACTATATTAGGATAAAAGATACTAAAAATATTAAAAACTAAAAAACGTGCGGGAAGTTCAAACATAACCTTGGGGTAAAGGGCATAAAACCATCTTAGCCAAGCTCCTTTAGAAAGGTTCCCAAATTTGACTGCCAAAAAATAAAGCAGAGCAATATCCAACAAATAATCTGAGTAAAATAACATTCTTGCAGGAAAGTAAACAACAACCCCTATAGATAAAGCAATAAATCTATATTTGGCAGGTATTTTTATGCGAGTTACTCTTTCAAATATTATTAGGATAGTAACTAAAATGGCTGTACGAGAAATGATATAGCTAAAAAGAGTAGTTAAAGTATTTGCCAGCACTATTTCCCTCCTTCATGCAGAGCTTCAATCGCCCTGATTAATTCTTTTATTTTTGGTCGGGCAACGATGCAAGTCTCACCATTTGGAAAATGGGCTAAACGCTGGCTATAATCTAATTTTGCGACATTAGCCGGATTAACAACATAGGAGCGGTGAACCCTTAAAAAATGCGGATCACCTTCAATTTCAGCCAGAGTTCCATAAAACTCCATATAGTCATACTGACCGTGAAGAATCAGTTTATGAGGAGTGGCCGACACTTCAATATAATAAATATCTTTGTAGGGCATCTGAATGCGAGAATAGTCATTTTCAAGAAGAAAAGTCTTGTCGGCAGCAGGCTGATCCAAGTTAGCGGCCACATAATCCAAGGCCGCCTTTATTCGTTCAGAAAACTTTTCTTCTGAAAAATTTTTATCAATAAAATCAAAGGCAGACACCTGATACTGAAAAGTCAGGGGCATTAGTTCAGAGTGCGTTGTCACAAAAACGATAACCGCCTGATTGTCTTTTTCGCGGATGCGGCGCGCTATTTCCAGTCCTTTCTTTTCCTTATTTTTGATTTCAATATCTAAGAAAAAGATTTGATGGTTGCCCTTTTCTTTAACCTCAGCTAATAACTGGTCAGGCCTCCCATGAAGCGAAATGCTGCTTTTAAAGATATGCTGGTCTTGCAGATAATGAGTGATGATGTTTTCTAAACGTAACTGCTGCTTGAAATCATCTTCTAAAATATAAACCTGTATCACTATTTTACTCCTGTTATTTTAATTGAATTTTTATCAGAGAACATTAGCATCGATAAAAATTTCAGCTCCAATCCAAAGGTGAGCCTCCTGCAGATTTCCAAAAAAATACTAGAGTTTTTTCTCCGATTCTTGCCAATTAAAAAATGCCTGTGTTCTTTCACTGCTCTTGCAATAATTTATTTTTCATTTTAACAAAGGCATGTTACAGCTTTATTAAGAGATGCTTGGAGACAGGCCCAACTATTCAAAACGAAGTCAGCACTTTTATCAAGTGTTTCACAAAGACTATTCGTAATTCATCATAGGCGGCCTTTCGTAATAGCGTTATATAAAATATATGAACGATTGATTTGGTCTGTTCAATTCTTCCAGCGTCGAACATGTGGTTACGGTTTTCCTTTTCAAGATTTACATAAAATTGATAATAACAAGATAGAAACCATACAATGATTAGCTATAATTGAATCAATCTTAATATAATCTTGGGGGAATTTATGAAGTCTAACTCTAAATCAATGAAGCGTTTTGGGATTGCTTTGGCAGCCTCTGCTATTTTATTTGGCGCCTGCGCGAAATCAGGTGCTATCAAGCTAAATACGGATGCTGTCAACAGTCCGGCGGCAGCCAGAAAAACAGCAAATGGAAAAGACGTTGCTATGTATGACACCAAGCGGCCTAAAACAGAAGATTATTCAAAAGTTAATGAAAATCAAGCTAAGTATGTTTTTCTTTTCATTGGCGATGGTATGGGACTTACACCTGTTACAGCTGCTGAAAATTATTTGGGTATCACCAAAACAAACAAGGGCGAAGTCTATCCGGACCGCATGAACTTTACTGATATGCCGGTTATTGGATTAAAAACACAGTATGACTGTCACTCCTTTATCCCGGATTCAGCATCAACAGCCACTGCTTTTGGTACAGGGATTAAGACACAGACAGATACTCTGGGACTTTCGGGAGATTTCTCAAAATCGGCTGACTCCATTGCCGAAAAGGCTAAACGTTCGGGCAAATCAGTCGGAATCCTGTCTTCTGTAACACTGAACCATGCGACGCCGGCTGCTTTTTACGCCAACGAGGAATCCCGCGATTCTTATTATAATATCGGCCGGCAGATGGCTAAAACAAACTTTGACTATTTTGCAGGCGGTTCTTTAAAAGATCGAACAGGAGAAAATGAAGATCAAAAGGATCTCTACAAGGTTTTAAAGGAAAACGGCTATACAATAGCTGATACCAAGCAAAAAGCGAAAAAGATTGATGCAGACTCTAAAAAAGTCTATTTGGTTGCCGAAGACCTCCAGGATGACGGTGCCATGACCTATAAAATTGACCAGAAAAAAGGCGATCAAGATCTAAATGATATGGTCAAAAAGGGGATCGAAGTCATGGAAGACGACCCGGAAGGCTTCTTCATGATGGCCGAATCCGGAAAAATTGACTGGGCTGAGCATGCCAACGATGCTGCGACTACTCTCAATGAAGTCATTGGTTTTCAAGATTCCATTCAGACGGCTATGCGCTTTTACAAGGAACATCCTGATGATACCTTGATTATTGTGACAGCTGACCATGCGACCGGAGGATTTACAATCGGTAATGAATCGACCGGCTATGAAACTTATCTGGATCAACTGACTCACCAAAAAGGATCACAGGTCGAATTTGATAAGATTGTGACGGCAGCTCTTGAGAAGAACCCTGACTTGACATTCGAAGAATTTGCTCCGAAAATCCAAGACTTCTTCGGTTTAAAACTAAAGGCTGACGCTCCTTCCGAAACAATCACCAATGCTCAGGAAGAAGATTATCTGAAGCAGCAGGGCAAAGACCGACTTCTGTGTTCTAAAGAAGAATATGAAAGCCTTAAAAAAGCATTCGAAGAATCTAAAAAAGAATCCGATCAGCAAGATACCAACTATGGCGGCTATGTTCCAGTTTCAATTACTGCAACAAGGATACTAAACAAAAAATCAGGTTTGGCTTGGACGACTACCGACCATTCCGGCGATAAGGTACCTGTTTATGCCATGGGATCCGGAGCTTACATGTTTGACGGTGAATTTGATGACACAGATGTAGCTGTCCGCATCGGCGAAGCAATGGGCTTCAACGGTAAACCTGCCGGACCTAAAGATGAGATGGAAAAGAAAACGAAAAAGCCAACAGGTGTCGGACAAAAGCCGCCTAAGGCAAAAGAATAACGGTCTCTCTATTTTATCTATAAAAAGAAAGGGGTAATAAGTATTGCCCCTTCTTTCATAACTGAACACGGGCTAAAATCCTAGTAAAAAAGATAAACGTCCTTGTGTCTTAACGACACGGAGTCCGTTTCCTATTTTTATACGGATTTCTTCACGCCCTTTGTATCTTAAATAAAGGAGAGAACATGAGAAAATATGCATTGCCTCTAATACTGCTGTCTCTGCTCTTTTTGGTGCCGGGCAGCAAGGCCGAAAGCGAAACGGCTTTGCTAAAGAACGAGCCGTGTCTGCAGAAAAAATTTAAGGCTGATGCTGTCAAAATACCCAAACACAAGTTTAACCGCAGCAAGCTAACCACTTACAGCGAAATCTACAATTATCTGAAAGCAGAATTCGGCAAACCTGTTAAAAGCGAAAATACCCAGACCAGTGACGGTATTCTTTTAAAGGCCGATTATTTCAAGGATAAAATCAGCGGCAATCAGTATTTTGTCGCTAACAATACCATCCCTGGATATTCTCAAAGTCAATTTGTCTATTACGGCATTATCGCTTATTCGCACAAAGCCTTGGACATCGGTCTGAAAACAACAGACTACTATTCTCAGAAAAAGAAGATTTTGCTGAGCAACCGCTATAATCCTTATGTTATGAATGATGTTTCTATTTCTTACCGTGAAATCCCGGTGACTAAAAAACAGAAAGCATATGGCGTTTCTATTTTTAATACTAAGGAATATGATGTATTCCAAGAAGCTGTTTTACGTAAAACTGAATAGAAAGAAGACGATGAAAACATTTAAAAACCTTATCAAAGCTGCTGTTTTTTGCAGAATTGCCGCAGCTTCAGCTGCTTTTCTGCTGTTCTTTCAAACAGAGCAGGCAGCAGCCCATCAAAGTCCTAAACAGGCAGAACCCCTGCCTGCTGTCCACAATAAGCAAAATCCCCATATCCAACTGCTAGAAGAAGATCATGAGCATAACCACCAGGACCATCATGAAGAGCAAACCGAAAGACAAACTGTTTGGAACCTGCAAAAAGCAGAGAATTTAAGGCAGAAAATGATGGTTTACCGCCCATCAGATCAAGGACGTTTCACAGAATACTGGGTAGGGACAGCCGTTAAATGGAAAGGCACTGCCCTGCCAAACCAAGCTATCAGCAATATTAAAAATAAAGAGGCTCTCAAGGTCAGCGTTGACGGGAAAAGCCGTCAGCTGCAGTATTCAAAAACGGGCGAGCAGCCCGGCTGGAATGTTGTTGCTGTCTTTTCAAATCAAAACGATGCCAAAGCCAGTAAAAAGCACACTTACTTTTTTATCATAAAAGATGGGAAAGAAGCACAGATTATTGAGCCTGTTTCACTTAAGCATAAGCACATAACCTTTACAAGTAAATCCAGCCGCAAACTGCTTTCTGTTTTCACCGACATTCTTGCGCATAAATAAAATCAAGAGCAAGGCAAAAGAGAAAGTCCGGCGGATATATGTACTGATATCCTAAATCTGGACTGTTGGAGCAGTTCGCCGCTGCGTCACATCAAGGTTTACTATACCTAGTCAAAGGCCGGAAATACTTTTATCCCAGCCTTTATACCGCTTGATTTTTCACTATTCAGCTGCTTTCTCTTTCTACTAAGACTGAGCTGTAAACCAGGTGCCTGGCGCTTGGTCTTTTTGTTTTTGAACGAATATCCTCAAGATTCATCACTGCAGCTTTTTCGCCCAGCTCTTTAGCCGGAATTTCCATGGCTGTCATTGAGGTTTCAAGCATGGCTCCGATTGCCTGACCGGTCAAACTGATAAGCCTGACTTGTTCCGGGACTTTGACGCCCTTTTCTTTCAAGGCCCGCAAAGCTCCGATTCCCTGCGTATCAACCGCTGCCACAATAGCATCTAACTGGGGGTTGCGCCGCAGCAATTCCATGGTGCAGTCATAGCCGTAAGCCATGGTATTAACAGGATTATCAAACTCAGCAGTCGTCTCAGTCAGCCCCAGTTCTTTTAGCGCCTTTTGATAACCCTGATAACGTTCCTTATAGGGAGCTAATTTCATCGTTCCGTTAATCAGGCCAATCTGCTTGCAGCCCTTGTCAGCAAAATATTTGGTTGCCTCATAGGCACTTGTTTTGTAGCCCACAGTAACGCTGCTGATTTCAGGATCCTGCTTTCGCATAATCTGTGTCACGGCAAGGCCGCTGACCTGAATATCTCTCAGCAGTTTTTTATTGCTCCCGGTACCCGCAATAATAATCCCATCAACAAAACCGTTTCTCAAACGGTTGAGATAGGCTTTTTCAATAGCAGGGTCATCTCCGGTATTGCAAATGAGGGTAGCATAGCCCGCCTTAGTCGCCTCTTCTTCTATGCCCTGTGTAATCTCAGCAAAAGTTGTCATATGCAGATGCGGAATCACAACACCGATGGTATGACGTTTTCCTTCTCTGAGACCCTTGGCCAGCACATTGGGCTGATAGCTGAGCTCTTTTACCGCTTCCATGATGCGGGCCTTTGTTTCAGGGTGAACATAAGCTGAATTGTTCAGAGCTCTGGAAACTGTGCTGACATCAACACAGGCTAATTTTGCAACATCTTTTAAAGTTACCATCTGCTGTCTCCTTCTGCAAACGATTGTATATTTACTCTTATTATAAGCCTGAAAGGCAAAAAACGCAAGCTGCTTTCTCCTTTTTACTTTTTTATATTTTTTCAATAATGATTATAAAAAAGCCTATTTTATACAATTTTTTGCAGAAACAGCGGATACTGTTGACAGCGTTTTCAGTCAATAATATAATGTGTTTTGTAAACAAACGTTTGTACAAAAATCATTTTTAAAGGAGTCTTTCTCATGGCTAAAGTTAAAAACTTCAAAACAATCTTCCCTGCTGTTTCTGTTCCGCTCAACGACGATTATTCCATTAACGAACCAGAATTCCGCGCTTACCTTCGCTGGATTAAAACATTTTACGGCAAAGGGATGGATGGTTTAGTCTGTAACGGCCACACAGGCGAAGTTACCGGCTTGACGCGTGAAGAACGCAAACGTGTCGTTGAAATCTGTGCGGAAGAGTGCGGCGATGTTATGACCGTCGTTTCCGGTGTTAACTGCGAAAACACAGCTGAAAGTATTGAAATGGCCCGCGAAGCTAAAGAAGCCGGCGCTGATGCTATCCTTTTGATGCCGCCGCACATGTGGCTGCGCTTTGGTATGCACCCTGATGCACCATTTGAATATGTTAAAGATGTTGCTGAAGGTGCTGACATTGATATTGTCATTCACCTCTACCCAGCTACCAGCAAAGCATTCTATCCTGTCGAAACTCTGATTAAGATGTGCAATGAAATCGATCACGTCAAATGTATCAAGATGGGCACGCGCGTAACGTCAATCTATGAACACGATGTTCGTTTGCTGCGTCAAAAATGCCCTGATATTTCCTTGATTACCTGCCACGATGAAACGCTCTGTGTCAGCTGGTTCCCAGGCATGGACGGTGCTTTGATTGGATTTGCCGGCTGTGTTCCGGAAATCATCTGTCCTGCACGTGAAGTCTTCGCCGACCCTGATAAACATACCTTGAAAGAAGCTCAAGATTGGTCAGACCGGATTTTCCATATTTCACAAGCTATTTACGGCGGCGGACAGCCTTCCGGCGAAGCTCATGCCCGCTTGAAAGAAGCATTAGTACAGCGCGGTATTTTCAGCTCAGGATTAATGAGAAAACCTGTACTGCCGCTCAATCAAGAAGAAAAAGACTGGATCGCTCTGGGCCTTGAACGCAGCGACCTGCCTGAAGTTGATATGACTCCATTCAAATAATGTGTATCTGCAGAAATGGAGTAGATTATGACTGATAAAGATAATCAAACTGCTGACTTGCCATCTGTCAAAAAACTTGGTTTTCGGGAAATTTTAAAACGAATCGGACCCGGTTTGATTTTAACAGGTGTTGTTATCGGTCCTGGAAATATCACAGCGTCTGCCATGATGGGAGCAAATTACGGTTATCAGCTAATCTGGCTGGTAATCCCCATCATTTTCATGGGGGTTACCTTCATGCTGACGTCTTACCGTATTTCTATGCTAACAGGCATGCCTATTTTACATGCTATTAGGCACTATTACGGCGGAATTGCTTCCGGCTTTGTCGGCTGTGCTCTCTTTTTATCCTGCCTCTTCTTTACTTTAGGAAATATCAGCGGTACCGGAGCCGGAATGAATCTGATTTTTGGCATCGACTGGAAATTAGGGGCTCTCATTATGCTGGCTGTACTGATGTACTGTTATTTCTCCAAAGGCGTTTACTCAAAGGTTGAAAAAGGTATTTTAATCTGTATCATTGGCATGATTCTTGCTTTTTATGC
This sequence comes from Streptococcus sp. ELY_90, assembly GCF_058314475.1. Lineage (NCBI taxonomy): Bacteria > Bacillati > Bacillota > Bacilli > Lactobacillales > Streptococcaceae > Streptococcus > Streptococcus sp. ELY_90. The sequence goes on along the minus strand of NZ_JBZFUJ010000001.1, from coordinate 22,615 downwards.
AACCCTAGTCGCTTCCGGCGGACCGGATTGGGCTGCTTTCGGCAAAGGTTTGGTGCTGTGGAAAGTTCCCAAAGGGAGCCTGAGCACCGCACTCGCTTATATCAGTACCAATGCTGCTGTTACTGCCGGTATCTATGGCACTTATCTGGGAGTTGAGAAAAAATGGAAAAAAGAAGATCTCTTCAATGGGGCCATGTTTTGGGATGCCATAGCGCATGTTGTTACCGTTGTACTGATTTCAGGAGCTATTATTCTTGTGGGGGCTATCGTTTTGCACCCGCAGCATATTGCCATCCAAAATCCGTCACAATTAGCTGATTTACTCGTTCCGTTTTTAGGAAAAGCTGCTAGATTTGTCATGGGAATTGCCCTGCTGGGGGCAGGATTCTCATCGCTTCTTGGCAATACGCAGCGCGGTATGGTTCTTTTGGGAGCAGGATTTGACAAAGATGTGGCCCTCGAATCAAAATTTATCCGCTGGGGCTGTCTAATCTGCCTTGTATTTGCCTGCATTGTCTGCTTTTCTTACAATGGTTCTCCTACCCAACTGATTTTTATTGCAAATGTAGCAACTGCTATTGCAACCCCTGTTGCTGGGCTCTTTGTTATGCTGATTCTGTGGAAGCCGGAAATTCACAAGGGCTACAAAATCCCCAGAATTTTACAAATCTCCATGACCGTCAGCTATATTTTCGTTCTGGCAATGACTGTTTCTGCTCTGGGCGTTTATATCCCACAGCTGATTGAGTCTTTAGGAGGCTAAAACCGTAAAAAAGCCACTTGCGCTTTTAAGCATCTTAGAGCTGTATGCTCTTTATGCTTATCAGCCGGTGGCTTTTTCCTTTTTCGAAGAATGTAGTATAATAGAAGTAACTATTTCCTAAAGCACTAGATAAGGAGTATATTATGGACAATGTCAGAAAAATCGGCATTACCGATACCGTCCTGCGGGATGCCCATCAGTCCTTGATGGCCACCAGAATGCCTCTGGCTGATATGGAGCCCGTCATCCCTTTGCTGGACAAAATCGGCTATGCCTCTTTGGAATGCTGGGGAGGAGCAACTTTTGATGCCTGCATCCGCTTTTTAAATGAAGACCCTTGGGAACGCCTGCGCACCATCAAAAGACTGGCTCCCAACACCCCTTTGCAGATGCTGCTGCGCGGGCAAAACTTATTAGGCTACCGGCATTATGCCGATGATGTCGTTGAAAAATTCATCAGTCGGTCTGCTGAAAACGGGATTGATATTTTTCGGATTTTTGATGCTTTAAATGATGTCAGAAATTTAAAGACTGCCCTCAAAGCTGTTAAAAAGACGGGAAAAGAAGCTCAGCTGACTATCTGCTATACCATCAGCGATGTTCACACCGTTCCTTATTATGTCTCGCTGGCTCAGGAAATGCAGGAAATGGGAGCAGATTCCCTGTGTATCAAAGACATGGCCGGTATTTTGACACCGGCTAAAGGAAAAGAATTGGTAAGTGCTCTGGCTGAAGTCATCCGCATTCCTATTGTCGTGCATACCCACTGTACCAGCGGCATTGCACCTTTGACTTATCAAGCGGTCTTAGAGGCTGGGGCTCAGCGCATTGACACAGCTATTTCACCCTTTAGTGAAGGAACCAGCCAGCCGGCTACTGAGTCCATGGCTATTGTGCTGAAAGAGCTGGGATATGAGCATGGACTGAATATGGATTTGCTTAAAGAAGCTGCCGATTATTTCAGGCCTTTAAAGGACCGCTATCTCAAGGAAGGCCTGCTCGATCCGAAAATGCTGACGCCGGATCCGCGCTCGCTTATTTATCAGGTGCCGGGCGGTATGCTGTCAAACATGTACTCACAGTTAAAACAGGCCAATGCTGTTGACAAATACGAAGAAGTCCTGAAAGAAATTCCACGGGTCCGCAAGAATCTGGGCTACCCGCCGCTTGTAACCCCGCTCAGTCAGATGGTGGGAACACAGGCAACCATGAATGTTGTATCCGGAAGTGCCTACAAAATGGTACCCAGCGAAATCAAAGCTTATCTGATGGGTCAATACGGACGTTCTCCCGTTCCTATCGATGATGATTTCCGCAGGCAGCTGATTGAGGATGAAGAGGTCATCACAGACCGGCCGGCCGACCATCTGGATCCTGAATTTGACAGCTTAGCTGAACAGGTTTCAGGTCTTGCACAGTCCGATGAAGATATTCTCATTTACGCCCTCTTTCCAAAGGTTGGAAAAGAATTTTTGAAAACAAAATACACTCCGGCAGACACTAAAGAAGACCTTATCAGAGTGTCCGGCAGGTTCTAAAAGAAGGGGGAATCATGGAATTAACCGATATGTTTATTATAACCTTGGCATCCATGGGCTTGGTCTTTCTCATTTTGACCGGCTTAATGTATGTCATTCAGCTGACGGCTGCTCTTGCCAATGCTTCTGACAAAAAGAGCGAACCTGCGCCTTTATCAGCGCAGGCGCCAAAAATTTTGACAGGCCAGAACTTAGTTGACAAAGACAAGCACGCCAAAATAGCCGTCATCACAGCGCTGGCCATTGCCAGTAAAGAAGAAGATAAACAATTTAAAATCGAAAAAGTTGAAAAAGTAGGGAGTCAAAAATGAAAACATATGAAGTGAACGTTAATGGAGATATCTATATTGTCAGCCTGAGAGAGCTCGATGCAGCAGAGGAGACTGCTCCGCCTAAGCAAGCTAAGCAAGCACCTGCGCCTGCAGCAGCTGATCCTTCAGATGGCTATGATATTCAGGCACCGATGGCAGGAAAAATTCTGCAAATTCATAAGACTGTCGGAGATGCGGTCAAAGCAGGCGATACACTATTTACCTTGGAAGCTATGAAAATGGAAACTCCTATTCAGGCACCAAAAGACGGGACTGTTGCTGCTGTTGCTGTTTCAGTCAATCAAACTGTCAATGCCGATGATCTGTTGATGACCATCTGACAAGGAGGATTGCTATGCAAATCATTCATCAATTAATAGAAACATCCGGTTTTTATAATTTAACCTATCAAAATATCATCATGATTGTGATAGCCTGCATCTTCCTCTACCTGGGCATTAAAAAGGGATATGAACCCTACCTTATGATTCCGATTTCTTTCGGGATGCTTTTAGTCAACCTTCCTCTGGCCAATCTGATGGCTGAACCGACAAAGGCTGAAGCTGGCGGGCTCCTCTATTATCTCTACCAAGGAACTCATTTAGGCATTTACCCGCCCTTGATTTTCCTTTGTCTGGGAGCATCAACAGACTTTGAACCGTTGCTGGCCAATCCCAAAACAATTTTACTGGGAGGAGCTGCCCAATTCGGTATCTTTGCAGCCTTCTTTCTGGCTGCCAGCTGGGGGATGTCTCCTCAGGAAGCCGCTTCTGTGGGGATTATCGGTGGTGCTGATGGTCCGACAGCCCTCTTTTTAACATCGAAACTGGCTCCCCATCTGCTCTCTGCCATTGCCCTGGCAGCCTACTCTTATATGGCGCTTATCCCCATTATCCAGCCGCCTATCATAAAACTGCTGACCACTCAAAAAGAGCGTCGCATTGTTATGACAGTCGGCAGAAAAGTCAGCCAGCGCGAAAAAATCATTTTCCCTATTGTTGTTACTATTTTTGTAAGTCTCTTGGTTCCTAGTGCCACAACCCTCATCAGCTGCTTGATGCTGGGCAATTTGGTCAAGGAATCCGGTGTTGTTCCAAACATCACGACTGTCCTGCAAAATGCTTTAATGTACGGTATAACAATCATTTTAGGCTTGACTGTAGGAGCCAAGGCTGACGGAGCTTTATTCTTGTCTGTCACAACCTTAAAGATTACGCTTCTTGGCCTTATTGCCTTTGCAGTGGGTACTGCTTCAGGCGTGCTAATGGGCAAGCTCATGTGTTACCTGTCCAAAGGAAAGATCAATCCAATGATTGGTGCGGCGGGTGTATCAGCAGTGCCAATGGCTGCGCGTGTGGTCCATAAAGAAGGGCAAAAAGAAGATCCTGAGAACTTCTTACTGATGCATGCCATGGGGCCAAATGTTGCCGGCGTTATCGGCTCTGCTATCGCTGCCGGAATTTTGCTGGCCTTCTTCTCATAAAACCAACTTTACTATTAATAAAACAGAGCGAGACCAAAATCAGAATCCTTGAGGAATTGATTTTGGTCTCGCTCTTTAAATGTTAACTTAAAAAATTGACTGTTTAATCGTCCTGCTGTAAAATCGCCAGCGTTTGATAGGGTTTTAAAGTAATTTTAGCAGCAAGCTCGGCATGATCATAATTGCTGATTAAAACCTGCCCTGTCTGATAATTGTCTGCCAAATCAAGCTCTGCTTCAGCTGCTGAAAAATTATTGAGAACCAACAGTTTTTGGCCTTTATAGTTTCGCTCAAAAGCGTAGACTTGAGAACTGTCTTTGTAGGCCGCTTTATAATCCCCTTCTGCTATAATCGGCAGGGTCTTACGCAGGCGGATGAGTTCTTGATAAAATGGAAAAATTTTTCCGCTTTTTTCTTTAGCAACATTAATCTGTTCATAAGTCCGGCCAACTTTCAGCCAGGGCTCAGCCGATGAAAAACCTGCATTGGGGCTTGCATCCCACTGCATGGGCGTGCGCGAATTATCCCGCGATTTAGCCTTAATAATATGAAAAGCTTCTTCAGGAGATTTTCCCTGATCTAACATTTCTTGATAAGCATTAAGACACTCAACGTCCACATAATCATCCATGCTGTCATAATCCGGATCAAGCATACCGATTTCTTCCCCCATATAGATATAGGGCGTTCCGCGTGACAGATGAATGCTGGATGCAAGCATGGTCGCTCCTTCATTGCGGAAATGCTCAACATCAATAAAACGATTGAGTGCGCGCGGCTGATCGTGATTATTCCAAAAAAGAGCGCTCCAGCCGTTTCCGTCACTCATGCCTTCTCCCCAAGTATGAAACAGCGTTTTTAATTCTTCAAAATCAAAGGGCTTGCGTGTCCATTTTTGACCGTTTTCATAGTCAACCTTCAGATGATGAAAATTAAAGACCATAGACAATTCATGGCTGTCTGGATTGCTGTACTGAACACAGTTAGGAATGTCTGTAAAACTCATTTCACCGACTGTCATACCGTCACTGTCATTGCCAAAAGTAGCTTTGTTCAAGAGCTTCAGATAGTCATGATTAATGGGGCGGTCAGTGTATTCCGGCTTGCCGTCAAAGTCAGGATTGTCCTTTAATTCCTCATCTTTGCCAATCAGATTGATGACATCAAAGCGAAAACCTTTGACGCCTTTATTGCGCCAAAAATTAACAACCTTAAACAGTTCATCGCGTACGTGAGGATTGCGCCAATTAAGGTCAGCCTGTGTCTTATCAAAAAGGTGGAGGTAGTATTTACCGCTATCGCCAAAAGGAGCCCAGGCACTGCCGCCGAATTTGGAAACCCAGTCTGTCGGCTGATCTCGTAAAATAAAGAAATCTTGATAATAACGATCACCGGCCAGAGCCTTTTGAAACCACTCATGATCGGTCGAGCAGTGATTGAGCACCATATCCAGCATAATCTCAATGCCGTGCTCCTTAGCTTTGCGGGATAATTCTTCAAAATCTTCCATCGTGCCAAACAAGGGGTTTACAGCTGTATAATCAGAAACATCATAGCCATTGTCCCGCTGCGGACTCGGATAGAAAGGATTGAGCCAGATGACTCCCACGCCTAATTCTTCCAGATAAGGAAGCTTTTCAATAATCCCTTTTAAATCGCCAATCCCATTGCCGGTTGTATCCTTATAAGACTTTGGATAAATTTGATAGACAACCTTTCTCTTGTCTAATGTCATACTATGCTCCTCACTAATAATAAGAGAGCAGGATAAAGACCTCCTTTTCACGTCTGATATCCTACTCTGTTATCTACTATATCAAATTTTTCTAAATTTTACTTGCTGTCAGCAGTTCATCTCCCTGATGAACATCATGCGGCAGTGCTCCGACAGCATCCGGCTGATAGTCGTTTTGGTTTGTTACAATAACCGGTGTTTCAGTGACATAACCTGCTTTTTGAATGGCATCCATATCAAAACCAATCAGTTTATCACCTGTTTTAACGCGGTCTCCCTGCTCAACAAAGGTTTCAAAACCTTTGCCTTCAAGGTTAACGGTATCCATACCAATATGCATGAGCAGCTCAAGCCCTTGGTCAGTAACCAGACCGACAGCGTGGTGGGTCGGGAAAAGTACAGAGACCACACCGTCAACAGGTGCCGCAAGCAGACCTTCGCTTGGTTCAATCAAGACGCCTTGTCCCATCACTCCCTGAGCAAAGACAGGATCTGTCGCTTCAGACAAAGGTTTCACCAAACCGGTTAATGGGCTTTTAATATCAATTTTTGTTCCGACAGCTATTTCTGAGCTTTGTTTAGCCTTCGCCACGGCTTCAGCCTGCGGTGCCGGACTTTCTTCTTCGGTCTTGTTCAAAATACCGGTTTTATTGAAGAAAACAGTCAAGGCAAATGGTACTGCAATGGCAACTGCCATACAGATAAAGAAAGGGACCATATATTTGGCATTGATGGACATGAAACCTGGCAGTCCTCCAACACCGATAGCATTGGCTTGAACGTTGAAGGTTGTTGACAGCAGACCAGCTATACCTGAACCAATCATTCCTGCTACAAATGGGTAAACGTATTTAAGGTTGACCCCAAAGAGGGCCGGTTCTGTTACACCCAGATAAGCCGAAATGGTTGCCGGCAGAGCAATCTGTGCTTCACGCTCATCATGGCGATGCATCCAGTAGTAAGCAAATACGCCGGAACCTTGTGCGATATTAGACAGGGCAATCATGGGCCAAAGGCCTGTTGTCCTGCTGGCAGTATCTGCGATCAGCTGCGTGTCAATAGCATTGGTCATATGGTGCAGACCAGTGATAACCAGCGGTGCATACAGAGCTCCAAAGATTGCGCCAAAGAGCCATTTCACAGGACCTGTCAAACCAGCAAGCACAACAAATGAGATTCCCTTACCAATGGTCCAGCCGATTGGCCCAAGAACGGTGTGTGCCAAAATCAAAGCCGGTATCAAAGACAGGAACGGTACAAAAATCATCGACACAACTTCCGGAATGACCTTGCGCCAGAAGCGTTCAAGATAAGCCAGTGATAATCCTGATAGAAGTGCCGGAATGACTTGAGCCTGATAACCGATGCGGTTAACGGTAAAGAAGCCAAAGTCCCAGACCCAATCTTTAGCGATTTCAGCCTGTGATGTGCTGGCAACATTGTAGGCATTGAGCAGCTGCGGTGATACCAAGCAGATACCGAGTACGATTCCCAAAATTTGACTGGTTCCCATTTTACGAGAGACTGACCAGACAATTCCTACAGGCAGGAAGTGGAAAATGGCTTCACCGGGCAGCCATAAGAATGAGTTGACACCGTTCCAGAACTGAGAAACTTCTACAATTGTCTTGCCTCCCAGATTGGCAAACTCGACACCTTCCAGAATATTGCGGAAACCTAAAATAAGACCCCCAACGATAATGGCCGGAATAATCGGCGTAAAGATTTCAGCCAGCATGGTCATCACGCGCTGAATTGGATTTTGGTTGCCTTTAGCTGCTGATTTTGCTGCTTCTTTAGAAACACCCTCAATACCGGAAACAGCCGTAAAATCATTATAGAAAATCGGTACATCGTTTCCGATAATGACTTGGAACTGCCCTGCATTGGTAAAGGTTCCTTTGACAGCAGGAATTGCTTCGATCGCCTTGACATCTGCTTTCTTGTCGTCATTTAAAACGAAACGCATGCGCGTTGCACAGTGCGTAACAGCAGAAACATTTTCTTTGCCGCCGATAGCATCCAGCAATACCTGGGCATCTTTTTCAAATTTTCCCATAGCTTTTTTCTAGGTCGCCCTAGACCTCCTTATTATTATAAAACAAATATGCTTACGGTTTTATTGTAAACGGTAACAAATTTGTTGGCAAGTTGTTTGTGGAAAAAAGGGGGTATTTTTGCTAAAATAAGAGAAGTTGTATGTCTTTTTTTAGACAAGTGAGGAGAAAAAACAAGTTTATGAAAAAATATGAAGTGATTTTCCGAGAACTGCAAAAAGCCATCGCTGACGGAAAGTACCAGATTGGCGACTTCCTGCCTACGGAAACGCAGCTCTGCCAAAACTATAGCTGCAGCCGCGACACGGTCAGAAAAGCTTTGCAGCAGCTGACAAAAGCAGGCCTTATCAAGACACAGCAAGGACGCGGCTCTCAAGTCATCAAGCATGAGCAGATTGATTTTCCTGTCTCTCAGCTGACTAGCTACCAGGAATTGGTACAGCAGCTCCATATGAATTCTAAAACCAATGTTATTGCTATTGATAAGCTGATCGTTGATGACAAATTGGCCAAGCTGACCGGTTTTGCCCCGCACAGCCTTCTCTGGCGTATCACCAGACAGCGCGTGGTGGATGGTGTGGCTTCTGTCCTTGACACCGATTATCTGGATAAGTCTTTGGTCCCCCATATGACCAGAGAAATTGCCGAATATTCTATTTACAGCTATCTCGAAAACGACTTAAAACTAGATATTGCCTACGCCAAAAAAGAAATCACGATTGACCAGCTGACTGAAAAAGATAAAATTTTACTGGATATTGACTCAGAAAGCCATGTTGTTTCAATCAAATCTAAGGTTTATCTCAGCAACGAGCGGCAGCTGCAGTTTACCGAAAGCCGGCATAAGCTTGAAAAATTCAAGTTTGTGGATTTTGCCAGACGCAAAAAAGTGACAGACAGCTATGTAGCCATCTATCCTGCAGACGTTTTGCCGTAAATGCGAGAGCCTGCTTTATCAGCACTTTCAAGGCTCAGCTCTTGCTTTCATTTTTGCAGACATTAGCATCTCATCATAAACAGGTCAATCATTTTCCCTTCGTCTATAAACAAAAATCCGGCAAAACGATGCATTTGCCGGATTTTTATAGTAATCTGCCTTAATTGGCCTAGTATAAAGACAAGCTGACAGCTCTTCTTATTCCAATTCCTTTTTGGTATCTAAGATAATAGTCACTGGTCCGTCATTTACTAAGGATACCTGCATATCAGCCCCGAATGCCCCCGTTTCTACCGGAACATGCTGAGCCAGCTGCCTGTTAAAACGCTCATAAAAATCATTTGCCATATCCGGCGGAGCGGCTTTGGTAAAAGCAGGCCTGTTACCTTTTTTCGTATCAGCAAAAAGGGTAAACTGCGAAACCGAAAGGATAGAGCCCTTGATATCTTGGACGGATAAATTCATCTTCCCGTCTGCATCGGAAAAAATCCGCATATTAACTATCTTTCGGACAGCATAGTCCAGATCTTTTTGGGTATCAGCAGGGCCAATTCCAACCAGCAGCAGCAAGCCCGGACCAATAGCAGCTTTTGTTTGGCCATTGATGGTTACATCAGCTTTCAAAACACGCTGAAGCACAATTCTCACGGTGAACTCCTTTGTCAATAGTTTTTCATATCAAACAGCCTCCTGCAGATACAGGCTGATTTTTGCTGTATGCCAAGTACACCTGTGACAGGACACCTTGCAGCAGGTGCGCACGCTCTCAAATTATCCATTGGTTCGCTTAACAGAATAGACATCCGGAATAATCTTGATTTTATCCACAACAGCTGTTAAAAGCGCTAAATTAGGAATGCCAAAGGTTACATGAATATTAGCAAACTTCATATCCTTGGTCGGCTGCGCATTGACAGTTGAAATATTTTTGGTCTGATTAGACAGAATCTGCAGGACATCATTGAGCAGACCTGAACGGTTGAGACCGTAAATATCAATCTCAGCCATGTATTCCTTGGTGGAATGCTCATCATCCCATTCGACCTCAATCAAGCGCTCTTCATAGCCTTCCTGACTTTTGATGTTGTGACAGTCCGCACGGTGGATAGCCACCCCGCGTCCTTTAGTGACATAGCCTTCAATCGGATCTCCCGGCACAGGATTGCAGCACTTGGCAATACGCATGAGAAGATCAGACGACCCCTGAATGATAACGCCGCCTTCGCTTTTAACCTTCAGCACTTCTTTTTTGCTGTCGTGCTTGATTTCGCCGCCCTTCATGAGCTCTTCAGCCTCTGCTTTGGCTCTGGCACGCTCTTCTTCGCGGCGTTCTTTTTCGGTTAATTTATTGAAAACATTGGCTGGCGAGATTTCACCAAAACCAACCGCAGCATACAGCGCCTCTTCATTGCGGTAATTGAGGCGGCTCAAAACAGCTTCAAGGTGCTTTTTATCCAGGTATTTATTGGCGACATAGCCGTGTTCCTGGAAATAATCAATCAGCAGGTCGCGTCCCTTGGTAATGGATAGTTCCTTATCCTGATTTTTGAAGAACTGGCGGATTTTATTGCGAGCCTTATTGGTCTTGACAATATTGATCCAATCGCGGCTGGGGCCAAAGGAATTGGAATTGGTGATGATTTCTACCACATCACCTGTTTTGAGCTTAGCAGTCAAAGGAACCATGCGGCCGTTAACCTTAGCGCCGGTCGCTTTTTCTCCGACCTGGGTGTGAATGGCATAGGCAAAATCAATAGGGCCGGAATCCTTAGGCAATTCCTGAACAGCACCGTTGGGTGTAAAGACATAAATGCGCTCAGCAAAGATATCTTCTTTAACAGAATCCACAAAATCAACAGCATTGCCGTTAGAAGCAGCCTGCAGTTCAACCAGTTCTTTGATCCAGTTCATACCGAGAGCCGACTCTTGGCTATTAACTTTACCCTTAATGCCCTTTTTGTAAGCCCAATGAGCTGCAACCCCGTATTCAGCAACTTGGTGCATTTCATATGTGCGAATCTGTACTTCAATCGGCCCTTTGGGGCCATAGACAGTTGTGTGGATAGACTGATAGCCGTTAGCCTTAGGGTTGGCAATATAATCTTTAAAACGGCCGGGCATGGGGCGCCAGAGTTCATGAATGTAGCCCAGCATAGCGTAGACATCGCTTTGTGTGTCTAAAATACAGCGAATAGCAATCAAATCATAGATTTGATCAAAACGCTTTTTCTTATCGCGCATCTTGCGATAGATAGAATAAATATGCTTAGGACGGCCGTAAATTTCCCCGTGCAGCCCCTGCTCTTCCATATATTTTTTGATTTTATCGACAATGTCATTGACCAGGGCTTCACGTTCACGGCGTTTTTCATTCATCAAATGAGAAATCTTGTAAAACTCAACCTCATTCAGATAGCGAAAGGCTAAGTCCTCCAGTTCCCATTTGATGCGGCTGATCCCTAAGCGGTGGGCCAAGGGAGCATAAATTTCCATCGTTTCCCGGGAAATACGCTCCTGCTTGTCTTTGCGCAGATGTCTTAAAGTCCGCATATTATGCAGGCGGTCAGCCAGTTTAACCAGAATAACGCGGATATCTTTGGACATGGCCATGAGCATTTTCCGATGGTTTTCAGCCAGCTGCTCTTCGTGGGATTTGTACTCGACCTTGCCCAGCTTTGTCACACCGTCAACAATATTTTTGACATCGCTGCCAAATTTATTTTCTAAATTCTCTAAGGTAGCTTCGGTATCTTCAATGACATCATGCAAAAAGCCGCAGGAAACCGTAATAGCGTCCAAATGCAAGTCCGCTAGAATCCCTGCAACCTGAATCGGATGGATAATGTAGGGCTCTCCTGACTTACGAAATTGGCCGTTATGGCATTCTACTGCGTAGTCTAAAGCTTTTTGAACAAGAGCAATATCTGCCTCATTCATATAAGCAGAGCATATCTCAATAACTTCTTGACCTGTTAAATTTGCATCTTTTGCCATATTGTTCCTCTCTACAAATATCTTATTCTTATTCTAACACTTTAAGACCAAAAGAAAAAGAAGATTGTCGATTTCAGGCACAGTCTTCCTTTTCTAAGTACAGCAGCTCTTAGGCCTGCTTTTTATCTGTTATTCTTTTTTGCTAAGATGCAAGGAAAAATAGCTTATTCTTCTCGATCCGTCTCGTTCAGATAGGCCTCACAGGCCAGACCGCAGTGGTCACTGATGTAAGGATATTTAGTCCCATCAAAAATGACTTCTGATTTTTGAATGCGCCATTCCTGACTCAAAAAAACATGGTCAACTTTAAGGGCTTCCTGATTGCCCTGCCAGCCGTCAATTTCCTTTTGAATAGTCGCCGAACCATAAACAGCCTCTGCTGTTTTATGGCTGTCTTTAAGGTGCAGCCTGCTGTTTAAAATCAGGCGATAGCCGGCTTGATCCGTCGGATTATTAAAGTCTCCCATCAGCAGCAAAGGGCAGTCTAAGGCTGATAGGGCAGTCTCCAGCTTATTCCATTCCTCTTCAAAACCCTTCTTCCACCAAGACAGATGAACGCTTGCAACAGCAAAGTTGCTGCCGGACTTGGTTCTTGCCAGCAGAACCCGTCTGGTATGATAATCTCTGTCATCATCTGTCTCTGATACTAAAATCGTTTCACTCTGCAGCGGACATTTCGACAAAATGGCAACACCTTCCTGAAAACGCCCGTAACCAATATGGTTATAAGCCCAAGACCAATAGTAGGGCTGCCCGTGTTCTGATAACAGCCTAACCAGCTCAAGAGCATAATTATCTTCATGAATAGCAGGTGTTCCGGGTGCCTGACAATAGTTAAACAAAGCTTGTGAGGGCTTTGAAGTCACCAGCTGATTGACCTCTTGCAGGCAGATAACATCATAGTGCTCTTTAAGAATCGTTTGAGCCAAAATGTTTAATTTTTCTCGCGGATTTTCTTCCATCCAGCTGTGGGTATTGATGGTTAATAATTTCAATGAAATTCTCCTTTGTCACATAAGAAAGGGTGAAAACAGCAGCACTGCTCTCTTTGCTGTTGTTGTATTTTTAGTTAACCATAAAAAATAGAAAGAGGCAAGAGGAGCCTGTAAGCATTAGCCCCTCTTCCTCTTTCAAAACTTAAAGTTCTACCTTGGCAACCACTGTTTTGGCAGCCTGATGTCCTGTTTTGTCAAGACTGATGGCTTTTACTTCTGCTGTGTTGGTAAAGGCAACAATAACGGTTGTTTCCCGGTCAGCAGATTTGATGGCTTCTAAATCAGAAACCAAGAGCAAGTCGCCGGCTTCGACACGCTGACCGTCTTTTACCTTAGCTGAGAATGGCGCGCCGTTTAAGGCAACCGTATCTAAGCCCACGTGGATAAGAACTTCCAGACCTTGATCCGTTAAAAGTCCCAGAGCGTGTTTTGTTGGAAAGACACTGGTAACTAAGCCCGATACAGGAGCATAGATATTGCCGTTTTCCGGTTCAACTGCAAAGCCATCTCCCATCATCTTTTGTGAAAAGACCGGATCATGAACTTCTGTGATCGGCATAACATCCCCGTCAGCAACTGTCGCTACTTCTTCTGTAACACCTTTAAAGGTTACTTCTCTTGATGGTTCTTCTTTCAGGGCTGAAACATCGGTTTTAGGAATTTCTGCACCGGAATCCAGCAAATCTTGAATGTCAGATTTCAAAACATCGGCCTTAGGACCATAGACAGCCTGAACACCATTGCCTTTAACAATCAAGCCCATGGCACCGGCTTTCTTCCAGCTGGCTTCATCACCCACTTTAGCCACGTCTGCTACCGTAATCCGCAGGCGGGTCATGCAGGCATCCACATCAGCAATATTTTCTTTACCGCCTAAAAGGTTAATGATTTTGACAATCTGTGAATTAACATTGGCAGTTCCTGCTGTACTGCTGCTGCTTTCGGCTGCTTCATCACTGTCATCGTAGTTGCCGTTGCGGCCTGACGTGGCAAGATTAAATTTCTTAATCATGAAATTGGCAATAAAGTACATGGCACAGCCAAAGACAACCGATACCCAGACAAAGTTGATTAAATCAATAGCCAGACCTGCTTTGACGGCCATCGGTGTTCTGGTCAAGAGCTCAATATTACCAAATGAATGAACCCGCAAAGGAACCAAGTCAGCCATAGCAAAAGCAAGACCTTGCATCACAGCATAGACAAGGTAAAGAGGCAGTGCTGCAAACATGAACATGTATTCAAGCGGCTCTGTAACCCCGGTTAAGAAGACTGCCACAGCAGCAGAGATGAACATCCCTTTGTATTTTTCTTTTTTATCCGGATCAACATTGCGGTACATAGCAAGCGTCAGACCCATGAGGATACCGCTGGCACCAATCATTTGCCCCACCTTGAAACGAGCCGGCGTCACCGTTGAAAGCAAATGACGGTATTGTTCCATATGACCGGCACCCTTAAGGTTAATCAGGTCAGTCACCCAAGCCAGCCAGAGCGGATCCTGACCAAATACCTGAGCTCCCTTGCTGGCACCTGTCAAAATAACATAAGTGCCTCCAAGTGATGTATAGTTCATTGGGATGGTCAGCATGTGGTGCAAACCAAACGGCAAAAGGAGACGCTCCAAGGTACCGTAAAGGAAAGGAGCCAAAAATGGTGCTGAATCTTGCGAAGATGCAATCCACATACCAAAGCCGTTAATTCCGGACTGGATAACCGGCCAAACAACAGATAAGATAAGTGCTACAATTGTTGAGCGAACAATGACAACGAAAGGTACAAAGCGTTTGCCGTTGAAGAAGGATAAAACATCAGGCAATTTGCGGAAATTGTAGTATTTATTATAGGCCGTCGCACCGACAAAACCGGAAATAATACCGACAAAAACACCCATGTTCAGGGCAGGCTGACCGAGAACATTGATAAAGTAGTCGGACACATGCATTTTCCCGCCGAAGATATTGTGAACATAGCTGGATTTATCAGCGATCATATCTAAGGAAACACCGTAAAAGTTCCCTGTGATAAGATTGATCAGGATAAAGGCGATCGCTGCAGCAAATGCACCGCCGGCACGTTCTTTAGCCCAGCTGCCTCCGATAGCCAGCGCAAACAAGATATGAAGGTTATTGATAACACCCCAGCCGATTTGGGCAATGATATTGGCAACTGTCACCAGAACAGTTGATTTCGGATCAATCAAAGCCAATGAATTGCCAATTGAAACCATTAAACCTGCAGCAGGCATAACGGCAATAACAACCATTAAACATTTTCCGAACTTTTGCCAAAATTCAAAAGTGAAAAGCTGTTTATAATTTTTCATTTTTACCTCCTGTGCAAACGTTTTACGCAAACGTTTGCAATTTCTACTATTATTATAACATGAAATCTTTTTTTGTAAAGACCTTTTTCAAAAATTAACAAAAAGAAGGTCTGCTTAGCTTCCCTCACGATTTTCCCAGGGCTAAACAGACGTCTTAGTTCAATGATTTATCAACTGAAAAATTACTTGGACTGTTTATTGTTTGCGATTTGGCCAGGTCGAATCCCGTTCAATAATCTGATGGGGAATGGTCAAAGAATTTTCACCTGCTGCCTTACCCAAAATCAGTTCAGCCGCCTTACTTCCCAGCTCATAAGGGAAGATATCGACAGATGTCAGGGCAGGTGTCGCCAGTTCACTGACGATGGAGTTGTTAAAGCTGATCATGGCAAAGTTATCACTGGGAAGATCCAGCTTTTTAAAAAGCCGCTGCAGACGGATCGCCATGATGTCATCACAGGCCACAAAAGCTTCCAGACGGGGATTCTTTTTAAAAAAAGCCTTTAAGACAGTAAGATTGGCGCTGTCGTCAATTCTTGACAGCTGCAGCCGCTTAGTTTTGTATCCCTCTTCCTTCATAACATTGGTATAGCCTATGTAGCGGCTGGCCTGCACCAGTTCATCCATGTCCGTATAGGCATAAGCGATTTCATGCCAGCCTTTGTCAACAAGAAACCGAGCAGCATCTCGGCCTGCCAAAGTATTGTCATTATCCACAAATTGGATGCCTTTTTGAGCAGCATTGTAAGATTCCCCCACAACCACACAGGATACTTCCGCCTGTTGGACAAACTGAAAAACTTTGTCATTGGCTTTTGAATACAAAAAGATAAACTTGTCAATATTACCGCTGCGAATCAAGGTCTCAATATTGGCAATTAATTCCTCTTCTGTTCGTCCTGTTGCTAGGCTGACCATGTAGTGGTTATCTGTGCAGACTCCTGATATGCCTTGAATAATCTGCATGAAAAATGGATTGTTGCCCAGCGATTCCTGGCTTTCACGAACAGGCAAGACAACCCCGATAGTATTGGAGCGCCTTTTAACCAAATTTTGGGCTGAATAATTAGGAGAATAATTCAGCTCTTTCATGGCCTTGCGCACACGCTCTTTCGTCGCCTGACTGATCATGGAACTGTCATGCATAGCTCTGGACGCTGTCGACGTTGATACCCCAGCCAGCTTTGCTACATCTTTTATTGTTGCCATAGGTTTTCCTTCTCGTTTTTGTTAGTTCATCAATTCCAAAGCATAGCTCACAGCACTCAGTGCGTAAAGCGGAGCCGTTTCTGTTCGCATGATGCGAGGACCGAGTCCGACTTTGACAGCACCGCTCTTTTCAAAAACTTCGATTTCATCCGGTGAAATACCGCCTTCAGGGCCAAAGATAAAAAGAACGTTTTGCCCTGCACTCAAGTCTGCCAATTCACGCGCTAAGACCGATTGCTCGCCTTCTTTAGCCGATTCTTCATAGGCAATAAAAATGTTATCAAAATCAGACAGCCGGACTAAAAAGTCAGCCTTTTTATCAAACAATCTGATTTCCGGCACACGGTTGCGCTTGCTTTGTTCGGCCGCACCGCGAGCAATTTTCGCTAATTTTTCTTCTTTTTTAGCTAATTTCTTCTTATCCCATTTGACTACTGACCAGTCTGCCGGAAAGCTCCAGATAGCACCAGCACCAAGCTCTGTCGCTTTTTGCGTGACCAGGTCCAGCTTGTCTGCCTTAGGAAAGCCGGAAGCGATGGTCACTTGCACAGGCATTTCGGCATTGTCGGTCAGTTCTTCAATAAGTTCAAACTGATGGGCTGCGCTGTCTGTGACCACAGCTAAGCGCTTGATGCCATCATCAAAAACCAAAACCACCTCATCGCCTGCTGCCAAACGCATAACCTGAAACATGTGCTTGACTGTCTCTTTATCTGTAATAGTAACAGGATTTATTGCTTGTCCTTTTACAAAATACTGTTGCATCTAGCCTCCCGTTATCCCTGCAATATCATCTGTTTTCTTCAGCACCAAGGCATTCCATTCTCCTTGAGTCATGTGGGTTTCAAGGAAAAAGCCTGCGCTGTAAGCCGCTTCCAACACCAGGTCCAATTTCTCGCTGATGATACCGGACATGATCAGATAGCCGTCATCCTTCAGCAAACGATAAGCATCATCGGTCAGATTGACTAAGATGTCCGCCAGAATATTAGCCACGATGACCTCTGCCCGAGTCCTGACACCCCGCAGTAGATCGCCTGCTGCCACATGGATATTGTCTGTGCCTTGGTTGAGATCAATATTTTCCTGTGCTACGCGCACAGCAACATCATCCAAATCATAGGCAAAAATTTCCTTGGCCCCAAGAAGAGAGCTGGCAATGGAAAGTACGCCTGAGCCTGTTCCCACATCAAGCACTGTCTCACCGCCGCGCAAGACCTGCTCCAGTGCAAAGAGGCTCATCTTGGTTGTTGGGTGTGTTCCCGTACCAAAAGCCATACCGGGATCCAAGCGGATAATTTTTTCGCCGCTTGCCGCCTCATAGTCGGTCCAGCTGGGAACAATGGTCAAGTCATGAGTGATACGGGCCGGCTCATAATATTTCTTCCAGTTTTCCGCCCAGTCTTCTTCAGCTAATTCTTGGGTCTCAAGCTCTATTTGACCTGTCGTTAAGCCAAAATCCGCAAGCTCTGCCAAACGCTCTTGAACTTCTTTTTGGATGGCTTCCATATCAAGCGTTTCAGGATAATAGGCGGTAATTGTCACAGTTTCAACCTGCTCAACTTCCGGGAAAAGCTCGCCGTACTTACCGACCCCACCAAGATAATCCGCGCTGTCATCAATCGCAACGCCTTGGCTGCCGGACTCTATCAAAATATTAGACGCCGCTTCTTCTGCTTCACGATTCACTGTGATCGTTAATTCTTGCCAGTTGTTCATGTTTCAGATACTAAGAGCGATTAGAAAAGCGTATGAAAATAGGGACGAGACAGAAAATCCTGATTTTCTAGTCGCGGCATCTTTTTCACTAGCTTTTCCGCTCGTGTTCAATGACGAGCACTCTCTTTTCCTTTCTTTTATTTTCCCTTGTCTAGTACCTCGGATAAGGGTAAAACGCTGTCTCTTCCAACTCTGCTCTGCCATTTTCAAAAGCCTCGGCATCCCACGAAACAGCAAACTCTTCTGCCGTTTCATCTGTCAGAAAATCCATCAAATCACTCAGACCTTCTGTGGCAGCAGCATTTAAAAACTGAGCAAAGTAGGCTAAAAATTCACGCGACAAGCCTTTTTTAGGCTCATAGGGAATCGCCGCTAAGTAGTCTTCAGCATCAAACTGTGATTTTTCAGGGTTGTAAAAGAGGACATAGTCCTCAAAGAAAATATCCTCATCTGAAGTCTCTCCACGATCATCAACCGTCTCAACGCCCGTTTGATTCTGCGCCTCCAAAATAAAAGTGACTTCTACCGCATGGTTTTTCTTTTGCCAATCCATAGCAAAGTCAAAATCAAAATGCTTTTCTAATTCTTCTTCCAGTACTGACAAAAAGCCGTATGTCGCCATCAGATTCTCCATTTAATATCGTTTTCTTCCATTATAACATTTTCATGAGTGCTCTAGGAAGAAACTTTTCAGCCAGTCAAATACTTAAAACGCCGTTTACCAGTCATTGCCGAAAAACTGTTTGCAAGCTGGGCATCCCAGGCCTGCTTACACTGTCAGAAAGCAGCCTCATCATTTTTTAGTAAAATGTGTTACAATAGTGCTAAAAAGCTGAGGAATTCTGATGATAATTAAACCCATGGAATTAACGGAACTTGATCAGGTCATTGCACTGGAAAATGCGGTTTGGTCAAGCCACAATACCCCTTTTCCTTTGCCTCTTGCCAGCAAAGACAAGATTGTCAACAGTTTTGAAAACGGCAGGCATTTTTTGGTCGCTAAAGAAAAAGACCGCATTCTGGCGGTCCTTGATTACGGTCCGCTTTATCCTTTTCCCAGTGGCAGCCATGTGGTGACCTTTGGTATTGCTGTTGCCGATAAAGAGCGCGGCAAGGGAATTGGTAAAAAATTAGTCCGGCAATTTTTAGAGGACGTCAAAAATGATTACCGAAAAGTCCTTATCCATGTGCTCTCCACTAATCTAAAAGCTATTGCTTTTTATGAAAATCTGGGGTTTTGCTTAGAAGCCCGTTTAAAACAGCAGTTCTTTCTCAATGGTCAGTATGTTGATGATCTGATCTTTAGCTTTGATCTAAAGAAATACCTCAGTGCTTAACTGCTAAAGAAAAAATCCAAGAAAGGAAACGTATGATTAATAATCTCGCTTTGCGCATGCGCCCGCGTGATATTTCAGAAGTCATCGGCCAGCAGCATCTGGTCGGTGAGGGGAAAATTATTGCACGCATGGTCGCTGCCAATCGCCTGTCATCAATGATTCTCTACGGACCGCCCGGAATCGGCAAGACATCAATCGCTGCTGCCATTGCCGGAACCACAAAATACGCTTTTCGCACTTTTAATGCGACAACAGATACTAAAAAACGCCTGCAGGAAATTGCCGAAGAGGCTAAATTTTCAGGCGGTTTGGTGCTGCTTTTAGATGAAATCCACCGCTTAGACAAAACTAAACAGGATTTCTTGCTGCCGCTGCTGGAAAACGGCCAAATTATCATGATTGGCGCAACAACAGAAAATCCTTTTTTCTCTGTCACTCCTGCCATTCGCTCCCGGGTACAGATTTTCGAGCTCGAACCTCTCTCCAATGAGGACATCAAGCAGGCTATCCAGCTTGCAATCACTGACAAGGAAAGAGGATTTGATTTTGACATCGAACTCAATGACGATGCGTTAGACTTTATCGCAACAGCTACTAATGGCGATTTGCGGTCGGCTTATAATTCACTCGATTTAGCCGTCATGTCTACTCAGCCAGATGACAAGGGTGTGCGCCGCATCACTTTAGATATTGTCGAAAATAGCCTGCAGCGCAGCTACATTACCATGGATAAAGACGGAGACGGGCATTATGACATCCTGTCCGCCCTGCAAAAATCCATTCGCGGATCCGATGTTAACGCCAGTCTCCATTATGCTGCCAGACTGATTGAAGCAGGAGACCTGCCCAGTTTGGCCAGACGGCTGACGGTTATCGCTTACGAAGACATCGGCCTTGCCAATCCTGATGCTCAGATACATACCGTAACAGCCCTTGAAGCTGCCAAGCAGATCGGTTTTCCCGAGGCACGGATTTTAATCGCCAATGCTGTTATTGACCTGGCTTTGTCTCCCAAATCCAATTCCGCCTATGAGGCTATTGATGCCGCCATAGCTGACCTGCACCAAAACGGAAATCTCCCCATTCCGCGCCACCTGCGGGACGGGCATTACGCCGGCAGCAAGGAACTGGGCAATGCCCAGCATTATAAATACCCGCATGCCTATCCTGAAAAGTGGGTTAAACAGCAATATTTGCCGGATAAAATCAAAAAAGCTAATTATTTTATGGCCAACCAAACCGGAAAATATGAACGGGCTCTTGGAGCCAATAAGGACAAAATTGATGAGCTGCTAAAGTAAAGCAGACGTAAAAAAAGTAAATTTTTAACTTGAAATTTTTTAACATTATGGTATCATAAATAAAGAAGATTGCTGTGGCATACGAATTCACATCCAAGTGTTGACCGACTATTTTTTTGTATTATCGGGAAACAGAAGTCATTCTCCAGTATGCAGGCCGTTTCACGCGGAAGCAACTAAAGGAGAAGCGAGTTGCCCACCTGCTTAAGTGTGCGGGTTCAATACAAAACGTGAATCATCGGTGCCAATACAGCATTTGCCTCCTTAGCTCAGTTGGTAGAGCAGTGGACTCTTAATCCATGGGTCACAGGTTCGAGCCCTGTAGGGGGCATAACTTACCTACCCTAAACCTCAGTATTGAGGCTTTTTTTATTTGGTTTGGTCAACTTTTGGTCAACTTTCATGTTTTTAGTTTAAATGCTGTAAAAGACTTCTCACTTTATTATTTTCTTTTAATAAATGGATATAAGTTTCTCATAAGGAGTCGTATCCTTAAAAAGTTCTACCAAAAAATAAACAAAAATTGACAAAACCAAAATAAAAAGATACAATAACAGTGCGAATAAAGAAATCGTGCCTTAACATTTGGCAACGGAAAAGCCCTAGCTTGGCAGAGCTAAGGCTTTTTTTACACAGTTGCGAATACTGTGTCCGGGCTAGCGGCACTTAATCGTCATCTTTCCTATCCAGCCATTCAGAAAATAGTGCATGCACTACCCCGACCGTAATCGGTGCGACGATATATATAAAGAAATCATGCCACATATGGCAACTCACCCCCTCTCTAAGGCGGTGTAATTTGTGCCGCTAGTATTATATCATATTCTTCATATACAATAAAACAGCTATATACACTTTCTAGTCGTTTTCAAATTCCTTATCTATCTCCTGAGAAACAAAATCTTCATGCTTCATTTTTTTAGCTTTTTTAAACTTTTCAGCTGATTTTTTCACATAAATAGAATCACCAAATCTTAATACATTATTCTTAAATGTGTATGAATACTCATAACCATCATCTTTAGTAATAGTTTTATTTTCAGTATCTACCTTATAACAATACCATCCGAATCATTAATTTTATCCAAGTTCCTATATAATGCTGTTTTTTCTCCAGTAATTTTCAAAAGATCACTATCTGTAATCACAATATTATCAGAATCTTCATATTTATAATACGTACCATTTAAACTATTACCTAAGCCAGATACCCCCCATTAACATTAATAACAACCAAATAAATTACCAAACCAATCACTGCAGTAATACCTAAAAGTATATAGATAAACTTTCTATTAAATATCTACTCCCC
This sequence comes from Streptococcus sp. ELY_90, assembly GCF_058314475.1. NCBI lineage: Bacteria > Bacillati > Bacillota > Bacilli > Lactobacillales > Streptococcaceae > Streptococcus > Streptococcus sp. ELY_90. The sequence goes on along the minus strand of NZ_JBZFUJ010000001.1, from coordinate 598 downwards.
TCTTATCCTTTCTTATTATTCAATGCCACTGTTGCAAAAAGCAGCTATAACTGCTAATTAGGAACTTTTAGTATTATTTTTTTTGCTAGCTGTTTCCAGTAACTGGAAATGTTCTCTATAAGCCAGAAATCAAATTTACTATTATAAAATCACTATTAAAATTTTAACTATTTTTGACTGTAAGAGGCATAGATATATATGATGAAAAAGCCTGTCATAGCAGGCTTTCAGACTGAAGACAAAGCTCTTAGAATTGAATTTCTAAGAGCTTTTTGCTCTGTTTAGGAGTATACTAAAAGAAAACGGTTTGTGAGGTAAGGCCATGTTTCACAAAGAAAAACCAGATTATAACCGTCATCAGTACGGGTTCTATACGCTTGATCAGCTTGTTCCTGAGGATCACTTTCTGCGTAAAATCGAGGCCGTGATTGATTTTGACTTCATCTATGACTTAGTTGAAGAAACTTATAGCAGTGATAATGGGCGTCCGAGTTTAGACCCTGTGATGCTCATCAAAATCCCTCTCATTCAATGTTTCTATGGCATTCGCTCCATGCGTCAGACCATCAAGGAAATTGAAGTCAATACTGCTTACCGT